>CAZQMZ010000001.1:0-206967 GCA_964594865.1 uncultured Lachnospiraceae bacterium
ACGGAGTGAAACGGAGTATAACCCGGAGGTCACAGGTTCAAATCGCGCAACCAAAGTAAGGCCAGACGAAGAGTCTGGTTTTTCATTTTACAGGGTTATGTGCCCGGCGGGCGAAAGCGAGCCGGAAGCTCCAGCCGAGCAATAACGAAAAGTTATTGCGAACGCCACGGAGTGAAACGGAGTATAACCCGGAGGTCACAGGTTCAAATCGCGCAACCAAAGTAAGGCCAGACGAAGAGTCTGGTTTTTCATTTTACAGGGTTATGTGCCCGGCGGGCGAAAGCGAGCCGGAAGCTCCAGCCGAGCAATAACGAAAAGTTATTGCGAACGCCACGGAGTGAAACGGAGTATAACCCGGAGGTCACAGGTTCAAATCGCGCAACCAAAATTAGTTATTTTTTTAATTTTTGTGTTTAAAAGTCATGAAGTGGAAGATTTTGAAAAAATAAAGTGCAGATTTTTCTGCACTTTTATAAATTTTTTCTTTCATTATGTTTCCAACCGTGTTTAGAAGAAAAATGTTGCAAAAAGAAGAAGGGTTGAGAACAAATATATCAAATGATTATATCTTGAATTTTTGAATTTCATTTCAAGGCAAATGTGAACGATGTAGGAAAGTGCCCCGAGAGCGAAAAGAATGTTTTGGATGCTGAAGGAATATAAGAATGCAAGCATAACGGACGCAAAAAGAAGTCCAATAGCAAAGAAATATGAAAATTGTTCACAAAATTTGAGAAGGAATTTTTTTATTGACTTAAAGGAAAAATTCTTTTTGATGATCAATGAAAGGAAGGTTAATGTCAAACCTATTGCAAACGCAAGAAGAACACCAAAGACGGTTTCTTTTCCCAAATATAGTGCACAGAACGAAAGGGCGAGTGCGGACAGCGTATAGCCAATTCCTTTTGCCAAATTGCAGAAATATTTGAAAGTGACAACATTTTTGTTGTTTTCATCCAACTCCTTATCATTTTCAAAATCTTGTCCATTTGAAAAATCTTCTGTTTTGAATTTTGTTTCATAATTGTCAAACAACGTCAAGAAGAGTGGAAGGATGCTCAAAATCAGCAAAATGGAATATCCAGAAAAAGTTTCTTGGTGGGTTATGCACAACAGTCCAAGCACGATCAACAATATAAGCAAAGAAGTGTGGAGAATGAGATAGACAAACTTGTTTCTTTTGACAAAACAAATTCCAACTGCCACCGAGATGCATGCAACAAACAAACAAATGATTGCAATCAGCAATAACATACCTTTATTTTAAACAATTTTTCACAAAATGTCCAACAAAATCACAATGTTGTTTTTTATATATCAAAAAAAATCTCTATGACAGATTTTTTCAGCCGTGTCATATGAACAAATATTGTCATTGAAAAAAAAGCAAAACACATCAAATAAAAAAATGCAAAAAAAGCAAAATTTCGCATTTTTTACATTTTTTAATTGTTTTTTGGCATTTTGAAACCATCTTTCAAAGTTATGGTGCGATTAAAGACGAGTTTGTCTTTGGTGCTGTCTTCATCAAGTGCAAAATAGCCATTGCGAACAAATTGATAACGCTCATTTTTGTCAAATTCAATGTCTTCAACATAACAGTTTTCAAGTTCGGTCAACGAATTTGGATTTAAGCGAATTCCGTCTGTTTCTGCTTCGTTGCCTTCAACCGCTTCTTCATCTTCTTCCATAATCAGGTTTTCATAAAGCCTGCAAGCCACTTTTTTTGCATGTTTTGGATTTACCCAATGGATTGTTCCTTTGACCTTTCGATTTGCGCCTTCTGTGCCACTTTTTGTGGTTGGATCATATTCAGCATAAATTGTTGTCACATTTCCATTTTCATCTTCGTCAAAGCCGGTGCATTTGATGATGTACGCACCTTTAAGTCGAACTTCATTTCCAACAAAAAGACGATGAAATTTTGGAATTGGAGTTTTGAGAAAATCGCTTTTTTCAACATAGATTTCTTTTCCAAAAAAGTGTTTGTGAGTTTGCTTGTTGTCTTCAAGTTGTGGAAAATCTTCTGTGTAAATTTCTTCTTCGGTGTCAGGGTGGTTTGTGATGACAAGTTTCACAGGTTCAAGAACTGCCATCACACGTCTTGCTTTTTGGTTGAGAGATTCTCGGATGAAATAGTTGAGATATCCTTGTTCCAACACAGCATTGTTCACTTTGGTCAGACCTGTGGCATAGACAAACTTGACCAAACTTTCTGGCAAAACTCCACGTCTGCGAAGTCCAGCAATTGTGAATAGGCGAGGGTCATCGAAACCTTTCACTTTGCCTTCATTGACAAGCTTTTTGATATTCCGTTTGCCCAAAATTGTCCCTTTGAGATAGAGATTTGGATATTCAATTTGGCGCGATTTGTTTTCAATTCCGCTGTTTTCCACCACCCAATTATAAAGCGGGCGATGATCCTCGAATTCTGGTCCACAAATGGAGAAAGTCACTCCTTCCAAACAATCGTCAAGCGGATGAGAAAAGTCATAGGAAGGATAGATCTTCCACTTATCTCCAATTCGGTGATGATGAATGTATTGAATTCGATACAACACAGGGTCACGCATATTCATGTTTGGACTTGCCATATCAATTTTCGCACGTAAACATCTGCTTCCAGCAGGAAACTTTCCTTCTTTCATTTCTTCAAAAAGGCGAAGATTTTCTTCAATTGAACGGTTGCGATATGGGCTTTCAACACCTGGTTCGGTCAAACTTCCGCGAGATTTTGAAAGTTCTTCTGGTGAAAGGTCACACACAAACGCTTTGCCTTCTTTGATAAGTTTGACAGCAATCTCATAGTTTTGTTGAAAATATTCTGTTGCATAGTGAATTTTATTCCATTGATAGCCAAGCCATTGAACATCTCTTTGAATGGCGTCGACAAATTCTTGACTTTCTTTGGTTGGGTTGGTGTCGTCATAGCGCAAATTGCACACTCCACCATATCTTTTTGCTGTGCCATAGTTCAGCACAATGTTTCGCACATGGCCGATGTGAAGATACCCGCTTGGTTCAGGCGGGTGACGCGTTTGAACGTATTTTCTCACGCCATTTCTCAAATCTTTGTTGATTTCTTCTTCAATGAAGTTTATTGGCTCTGGAAGCTCTTTCATAAGTTTGTTTCTCCTGTTTTTGGTTGATTTGGATTAATTTTAGAATAAAAATTTTTTATTGTCAAAAGATTTGAACGGCAATTAAACAAAATTTCTTTAATTATTTCTTCATTTTGTCAATCTTGTCGCGCAATTTGTTTTTTATTCGCGAAAGGCAGTTGTCAATTGATTTTTCCGACCTTTTCAAAATTGTTGCCATTTCGCGATAAGAATATCCTTGAAGATAGAGTTTGAGAACATTAAGTTCAAGTTTTGACAAGGTTTGGGTGATAATCTTTTTCAAATCTTCAAAGTTTTCTTTGTCGATGATTTTGTCCGCGGGTGTGTTTTCAAGAATCAAGGCGAGAGGCATGATGTCGTCCACACCGTTTGTATTCTTGGTGAAGGTCTGAAAAGATATGGCTTGCGAAAGCGTTTGATTTTTCTTTGAGTTTGCTTTCGTGATTGCCGCTTGAATTTGGTGTTTTATGCAGGTGATGGCAAAGGTTTTGAATTTTGCCTCATTTCGAGAAATGTCATAAGCTTTCAAGGCGCGATAGAAACCAATCATTCCTTCTTGAATCAAGTCTTCGAGTTCGCCACCAACAATATAGTAACTTCGGGCAATTTTCACGACCAAATCTTTATAGCGAAAAAACAATTCTTCTTCAGCTTTTTCATTGGCTGATTGAATTTGTTTGATCAATTCTTCATCTGTAAAATTTTCGTATGTTCTCTTTTCCAAATTTTTCTCCTAAGGAAGATTTTATCAAAAATTTGAATTAAAGTAAAATAGATATTAATATTTTTTTAGAAATCAAACAAATCGTTTGGAGTTATATTGAACAATTTGCACAAGTCAACGATTTGTTGATAATTTAATTCAAAGATGCCGTTTTCAAATCTACTATATTGTTGTTGGGTCATGTGAAAAATTTGAGCCACTTGTTTTTGTGTGTATCCGCTCATTTTTCTTGCCTCTTTTAAGTTTTCTCCAACAAACTTAGAAAAGTTCATAACTAAAATATATCACAATATGATGTAAAATACTTGACATACATCACTTTATGATGTATAATATTTACTAGATTTAAGGAGAATATACATATGAGCAAAAAGAAAAAAATGTTGGAAACAACAGCGATTAAAGTTGATAAATATGCTGAACAGGAATATCAGAATATGCCCGAGAATGAGATTGCGGAAAGTGTAAAAAAAATAAGATTAGAAAATACTATCGTTTTTGTTGTGAGATTAATTCTTTCTGCTCTTATTCTGATTATAAGTGTTTATTTTTTTACGCTTGATGTTGCCACCTATTTCATATCTTTGGTTTTTGGCTGTATTTTTAGTATTGTCTGTGCTGTTTTTTCAATAAAAGTTTATTTAAAAAAATTTAGATCTAGCGATAAAGAATTAATAAAAGAAAAGATCATGAAAAGATATATTGAAGATTATATCTTTGATGGAAAAATAATAAAAAGCACTGAAATTATAGATTCTTACACTGAATGGAGCAATAAACTGCACGGTTTTTTAAATTATAACGAAATTATTCAAACCAGAATTTGTAAGTTTTTTGTTACTTTTGATGATGAAACAACGGGAGTATATGACATTAAAGAGAATTCAAAAGAATATGCATTTCTTATTAAGCATTTTAAATCAAAAAAGAAATAATGTTTTTATAATTTATTTCTTTGTCTCAAAAATTCGTAGATGCAGATGCCGGCACTGACACTGGCGTTGAGTGAGTTGACAGAGCCATGCAACGGCAAGGTCAAGACACCGTCACAATATGAGAGAAGTGAAGGTCTGATTCCCTTTCCTTCCGAGCCTATGACAATGCCAACAGCTCCTGTGAGATTTTGCGAGTATATGTTTTCTCCGCCAAGTTCGCAGGCATATATCCAAAGCCCATTTTCTTTGAGTGTGTCAATGGCATTTTTCAAATTGCTTACACGTGCAATTTTCATATTTGCAATCGCTCCAGCACTTGTTCGAACAACTGTTTCATTCACTTGGCAGGCATGCATTTTGGGGATGATGATTCCATCCACACCAGCACACTCGCATGTTCTTATGATTGCACCAAGGTTGTGAGGGTCTTCAATTCCGTCCAAAAGAACGACAAAAGGCGTGTGATTGCTTTCTGTTGCATTTTGAAGAATGTCTTCAACATTGCAATATTCATAGTCAATCGTTTCGGCGATATATCCCTGATGATGTTCAGTGACAGATTTTGTGTCAAGCAACTTTTTTGGCACAAATTCCATTTTGATTTTGTTTTTTCTTGCCAGATTGATGACATCGTCTTTTCGTGAAGCATATTTTTGGTCAATCAAAATTTTATTGATTGTCACATCATTTTTGATTGCTTCAACAACTTGATTTTTTCCTTCAATTTGCATAAAAATCTCCTAAAAACTCGATTTTTTCAATTTTTTTTGTTAATTTTCCACAATTTCCATCGATTTTTTCAAAATTTCGTTTAATCTTTCAATTTTGTTGTTTAAATATAGCCAGCCAATCAACCCTTCAAATGAAGTGGCTTTTTTGTATGTTTCTTCATCAAAGTTTTTTGCACTATGCTTGTTGTGAGTGTTTCGCGTTTTTCGCACAATTTCTCTTTCTTCTTCTGTCAAGAGTGGTTGCAAATTGTCAAGAGCCTTTGCTTGTGCGCTTGCATTACAGAACTTCTTTGCAAGGTTGTTGTAGGTGTTTAATGGTTTTCGTTCGCCACTTAAAACTTCCTTACGCACATAGGTGGTGTGAATGGCATCGCCCAAAAATGCGAGAGCGAGAGGTGATAAATCGTTTGTCATTTTCACTCCTTGTTTTCAAAATTTCTAATTATTAAATCTAAACAGCATGACATCGCCATCCTGAACAACATATTCTTTTCCTTCCATGCGAACTTTCCCTTTTTCTTTCGCTTTCAAGAAACTGCCAGCTTCCACCAAATCGGCATACGAAACAACTTCCGCCTTGATGAAACCTTTTTCAAAATCGGAGTGAATTTTTCCTGCCGCTTGTGGAGCTTTTGTGCCTTTTTGAATTGTCCAAGCGCGGACTTCTTTTTCGCCTGCTGTGAGATAGCTTTGAAGTCCCAAAAGGTCATAACTTGCCACTACAAGTTTTTCAAGTCCGCTTGTTGTTATGCCAAGCTCTTCTTTGAACAATTCGCGTTCATCTTTTTCAAGAGCAACAAGTTCTTCTTCAATTTTGGCACAAAGCACAACAACTTTGGCATTTTCTTCACTTGCAATTTCTTTGACCGCTTTGATATAATCGTTGTCAGGGGAGGATATTTCGTCTTCGCTAATGTTTGCCACATAGATGACCGGTTTTGCGGTGAGAAGAGCAAAATTTTTGAGCAGTTTTTGTTCATCTTCAGAGAAATCGATCGTTCTTGCCTGCTTTCCAACTTCCAACACTTTTTTGATTTTGGTGAGCATTTCAATTGTCAACAAAAGGGTTTTGTCCTTGTTTTGACGCGCAATTTTTTCGTTTTTATCTAAAAACTTTGTCACTTGTTCAAGATCGGCAAGGGCAAGTTCCATTTCAATTGTTTCAATGTCGCGTTTTGGGTCGATTGATCCACTCACATGGATGATTTTGTCATTGTTGAAACAACGAACAACGTGCACAATGGCATCGCACTCACGAATATGGCTCAAAAATTTGTTTCCAAGACCTTCGCCATGGCTTGCACCAGCCACAAGTCCAGCAATATCCACAAATTCAATGCTTGCCGGAGTGATTTTTTGTGTGTTATACATTTTTCCCAAAACTTGCAATCTGTCGTCCGGAACATCCACAATTCCAACATTTGGTTCAATTGTGCAAAAAGGATAGTTTGCGCTTTCTGCACCTGCTTCGGTTATTGCGTTGAAAAGTGAACTTTTGCCAACATTTGGAAGTCCAACAACTCCAATTTTCATATAATTCTCCCTAAAAAAAACAATATCAATTCAAGACAATTCAATTCATCGGCTTGTTTATCAGACATTATATCACAAAATTGCGAGAAAAGAAAACAAAAAGATGTCAACAAGTGAAAAAAGAGAGATAATTCTCTCTTTTTTATAAGGTTCTTCCACCATCTTGTTGATGTTCTCCGCTAACTGCATTTCGGGATTTCATCCTATTTCTACGTTCTTCAAATTCTCTATACGACATTTCATCTTCATGGGTTATTTCATGAGTTTCAGTGATTTCATGAGTCTCAGAAGTTGCAGGTTTTTCCAACTCAACGCTCTCCATAGTTGGATCTATGAATTTGCCGTCTTTCGTTACTTTTGCAATTCTTTCTCCGTTACCCGTTGCATCTTTTTTCTTCGAGTTAAGTTCTTTAATTTTTTCTTCCAAAGAGTCTTTTTTAGACTTTCTTGCTTTAATATTTTCCTCAGTTTGGTTAATGTTTTCGTCAATTTGTTGCAACCTTTCATCATGTGCGGTGGAATCAAGCGCTTTTTTCAAAGCTTCTTTTTTCTCTTTCTCTACATTTTTTCGTTCGTTTTTCAAGTTTTTCTTGCGTTCTTTTAGATGATTGATTTCTTGTTGACATTTTTCTTTCTCAATTCTTATAGGAAAAGCCTCTTCTTCTTCAATTATAAGTTTTTCGATATCTTTCCTGAGCTTGGATTGCTTTTTATAGAACTTGTTGAGCTCTTTTTTCCGCTCTTCTATTTGTAAATACCGAATTTTGTCGATATTTTTGTCGACATTTTTGTTATATTCTCGCATTTTGTTATATTTGTTTGTAATATTTTTCGCTTTTGCCTTTTCTAATTTTGCAATATTTTTCGCTTTTTTCTTTTCCAATTTTGCAATTTTTTTCGCTTTTTTCTTTTCCAATTTTGCAATTTTTTGATTTTCGCGATCCTCTTTGGAAGCATTTCTTGCAGAGCCACTAAAGAGATTTTCAGCAAGCCATTTTGTCAATCCCAACTCTTTGGAAGCCATAAATGCACCGACAGCTATGGCGAAGATTTGGAATATTGGAAGAAGACACGAAATCAACACACAAAGCGCAAAAATTCCTGCAAGCGAAGGCATTGAAATCAGTCCTTTGTCTCCTTTTTTCTTCGGGGATTCTGGTTTTTTCGGCTGTTGTGTTTGCTCTGGCTGTGTTTGTTCCTGTTCTTGTTCTGGTTGTTCTACCTGTTGCTCTTGTTCTGGTGCAGGTTGTTCTGCCCTCTGTTCTTGTTCTGGTTGTTGAGTTTCAGGTTGAGGTTGTTCTGGTGTTTGAGGAGTGTTTTGCTCATTTTCAGGTTGAGGCTCTGGTGTTTGAGAAACTATTCCTTGTCCTATTTCTTCTTCCGGTTGTGGTTCATTGTCCATAGTTGTATTGGTTCCATAACCGCCAGAACCGAGGTCTAGTTCTGATGGTTCTGCATTCAATGTTTGAGAAGTTATTCCTTGGTCAACAGTTATATTTGTTTCATAGTTAGTGAGATTGTCGGCTGCTTCAGAATAAGGGAAATTGTTGAAGTTTTGATAATAAACACTTTCGCTAGTTGAACTGATATCAGCACCAATTTGTTCTTCAGGGGATGCGCCTTGCTCATTTTCCGCTGGCACTTCTTGCGTTGGTCCTGGTTGTGCTGGTTGAGCTTCTGGCTGTTTTGAGAGTCTGTTTTGTTCTTCAAGTGGTCTTTCAGTTTTTCTCAATATGGCAACCACATCATTACCGAAAGATGTGGCGATTGTTTGTTGCGTTTGGTTTTGTGGATAGACAGGAAGTCCTGTGCCATTTTCAAGCACAAAAACAGATTTTTTCTCACCAAGTGAAGCGTTTTGGAACTCTTTCTCAAAGTTTTTGTAAAGATTTTCTATTGTTTGTTTTCGTTCTTCTTCTGATTTTGGTAACTCCACATTGAAGGTGACAGAGTTATTTCCACTTTTGCCGAGATCAAAAGAAACAAACCAATTATTGTTCGCATCATTGATCAATGAAAGAGAGTGAATTTGTTTGAAAGCAGGGACTGTCCGGTATCCCGCTTGACCTTTTTCGTTTATGCTCGCAGTTTGGACATACATATATGTCTTGTCGTTTTCGCGCAAAATGTTCAAGTGTTCCTCTTGAATGTCGTTGCCGTTTTGAACTGCAAAAGGAATGGATTGAATTATGTTGTCGCCAAACTTCATTTCAAGAGACGAGTTCGTTCTTTGGGCGTCGTTGAGAAGCCCAATATAAATGGCAGACTTAAGTTCGGCAGAGTCGTCAATCGTGCAACCAGAGCTTGAATTGCTGGCTTCTGACATGAATGCTTTTCCAACGGTGATGTTATAGGCATTTTCCCCACTTCGAGTCATCACTGACTTTCCGCTGATACTTTTTCCTTGAAAGCCAAGCGCAGAGAAGAAAAAGTTGAAGTTTTCTTTGCTCAACCCTTTGATTTCAACATCTTGGATGTTTCCGTCTTTGGACAATTTAAGGTTGCTGATTTCATAAGTGCGCGTGTCATTATTTGGGAAAAAGTCTTTGTGCTCGTTATAAAAGTTTTCGGAGATTTGCATTTTGATTCCGCTGTCAGTTTTAATGAAAGACGCAATGACGTCTTCTTTGCCACCAATTGTTTGAGAAACAGCAAGAAGCAGAGAATCATTTGACGAAACAGTCATCAATTTTTGTGACTTTCCAGCACCAAGTCTTTCGGAAAGCTGAATGTTTTGCGTCTTTCCTGTTATTTCGGTTCCAAACAAGTTCAATGTGGAGTCATTTGCAAATGTTTGCGTTTTGATTCTTGTTCGACTTAATTTGTCCAACCCTTCAATGTTTTGGTTGTTTATGTTTTCTTCTGCCATGAAAACCTCCAAATAGCATTAGTAAAAATTTTGTTCGCAAGTATATATCAAAATTATAACACAAATATTTTCTTTTGTCAATAAATGACGAGAATTTACGAAAACTGTCTTACATGTGTCTATTTTTTGAATTATAGAAAGAATTTATTTGTAAAAGGTTGTTTTTTTTCTTCATTTTTGTTAAAATTTTAGTGATTTTTAAAATTTTGGAGATGTTTTAATGGGACTTTTTGGAAATGAAAATAAATCACAAGTTAAAAAATTGAAAAAAATTGCCGACAAAGTGGTCGCTTTGGAAGAAAAATACCGTGCTTTTTCGGATGACGAACTGCGTGCTTGCACAGATGATTTCAAAAAACGTTATCAAGCTGGAGAAAAACTTGACGACTTGCTTCCTGAGGCTTTTGCTGTTTGTCGAGAGTCGGCGGATAGAGTTTTGAATATGCGTCATTTCTATGTTCAAATTCTTGGCGGAATTGCGCTTCATCAAGGGCGTATTGCAGAAATGGCAACGGGTGAAGGAAAAACTCTTGTCGCAACTTTGCCAGCATATTTGAATGCCATATCCGGCAAAGGCGTGCATGTGGTCACTGTGAATGAATATTTGGCAAAGCGTGACGCAGAATGGATGGGCAAGGTCTATCGCTTTTTGGGAATGAGTGTCGGCGTTGTCGTTTCGGGTATGGACGAAAAGGCGAAAAAAGAGGCGTATGACAGCGACATCACATATTGCACCAACAACGAGCTTGGGTTTGACTATCTTCGTGACAACATGGCAATTATGGCGCGACAACGTGTTCAACGGGGTCACAATTTTGCCATTGTCGACGAAGTGGACTCAATTTTGATTGATGAAGCAAGAACCCCACTCATTATCTCTGGACGCGGAATGAAGTCCAGCGACAACTATATCCGCGCACAAAAGTTTGTAAGGACCTTAAAGAAAGAAGATTGGGAGATGGATGAAAAAACCAAAGCTCTCAACTTGACAGAAAGCGGGGTGAACAAAGCAGAACGTTTCTATGCAACTGACAACCTTTCCGACATCGACAACTTGGAAACGAACCACTATATCAACAACGCCTTGAAAGCAAATTTCGTGATGTTTAGGGATGAAAATTATATCGTCAAAGACGGCGAAGTGATCATTGTCGACGAATTTACGGGGCGTTTGATGCCGGGAAGAAGATTTAATGATGGTCTTCATCAAGCGATTGAAGCAAAAGAAGGCGTGGAGATTAAGGATGAAAACAAAACGCTTGCCACAATCACTTTCCAAAACTTTTTTAGAATATATAACAAACTTTCCGGTATGACAGGAACAGCAAAGACGGAAGAAGGGGAGTTTCGTGCGATTTACAAATTGGACGTTGTCACAATTCCAACCAATCGCCCAAACATTCGCATTGACGAGCCGGATATTGTTTTCACAACCGAAGCGGGCAAAATCAAGGCAATCGTCGAGGAAATCAGACATAGGCACACCACAGGGCAACCTATTTTGATTGGCACAATCACCATTGAAAAGAGTGAAATTCTTTCCAAAGCCCTTAAAGAGGCGGGCATAAAGCACACTGTTTTGAACGCCAAAAATCACGAACAAGAAAGCCAAATTGTTGCACAGGCGGGACGAAAAGGCGCTGTGACAATCGCCACAAACATGGCAGGACGTGGAACGGACATCCTTTTGGGTGGAAATCCAGAACTTATGGCAAAAAAGAAGATGCAAGATGAGGGATTTGATGAAGAACAAATTTCCTATGCCACCGCTTTCAACACTGTCGATGATGAAAAAATGAATGAGGCAAGAACGCGTTTCAGAGAGCTTTTTGACGAATTTAAAAAGGTCACCGATGCCGAAAAGGAAGAAGTTAAATCGGCAGGCGGACTTCATATTGTTGGGACGGAAAGACACGAGTCAAGACGTATTGACAATCAGTTACGCGGACGTGCATCGCGTCAAGGTGATCCTGGTTCCAGTGTGTTTTTCCTTTCACTTGAAGACGATCTTATTCGCCGATTTGGTGGCGACAGATTGAAAAATATTGCCATGTTTTTCAAGCTTCAAGAAGACACACCAATTCAGCTTAAAATTCTTTCAAAACAGATTGAAAATGCACAGAAGAAGATTGAAATTCAAAACTTTGCCATGAGAAAAACCGTCTTGCAGTTTGACGATGTCATGAACGCACAGAGAGAAATCATCTATGAAGAACGCAACAAGGTGCTTGACGGCATGGAAATGCATGAGCAGATCATGGGGATGTTTCCGGGGATTATTTCCAAAGTTTGCGACAAGTGTGTCGATGACGAAAAACCATATTTTGAATGGGATTATGCCAAAATCAACACTGAGCTTGAACGTGGACTTTTGGAAAAAGATAAAAAGATGATCACAGAAGAGTTTTGCGAAGGTTTTGACCGCGAAGATTTGGAAAACGCTGTTTTGAAACTTGTGGAGAAAAGATATAATCAGCGTATGACTGATGCGGGAAAACTTGGTATAAATTTTGAAATGGTGGAACGTTTTGTGCTTTTGAAGGTTGTTGACAGCAATTGGATGAACCACATTGACGACATGCAAACCATGAAAAACGAGATTTTCGCACGCGGATTTGGAAATCAAGACCCAATTCTGGCATACAAGAAAGAAGCATATGGGATGTTTGACGATATGATTGAGAAGATAAGAGAAAACACTTGCATAATTCTTCTCAACACTTCCATTGAAGTGAAACGTCCAGAGCCGAAACCACAAAAATATGAAGAGACGAGGGTGTATAATGCGCCGGAGCGACCGCAAGAAGTGAAGAAACAAACCACAGTCATAAACGACAAGAAAAAGGTTGGTCGCAACGATCCTTGTCCTTGCGGAAGCGGAAAAAAATATAAAAATTGTCACGGAAAAAATGTTTAATTCAAACAAAACCATATTGACAAATCGCCGATTGTGTGATATGATATGAACACATAGGAGAATTTTATGGAAAACGTTCAAACCGAAAAAAAAGTTCCAAACTCGGTTAAGTTTGCGGTTAAATGGTGGGCAGACAGACTTGACGGCACCGTGAGAGATCTCTATCCAACAGAAGAAGAAGCGAAAGAGTTTTTCTTTAAAGGGCTTGAACTTGACGAAAAAAATCTTGAAGAAGATTTAAAAAATTTGATTATCAAGATGTATCGCAAAAAAGAAGAAGAGTTTGAATTGCTATGCATCTTTCCAGCACAGCGCAAGAGATTTGAAGAACTTTTGACCAAACAGATTTTGGAAGAAATTGAAAGTCAAAAAGTTTCGTTGTTGATGGTGGGCGAAAATGGTGCAGAGTTTGCACTCGCAGTTGTTGCAGAAAAGTGTGAGATTGACAATGGAAAGAACAGCATTTTCACCTTTGCACCGTGCGTTCATATGTTTGTCGACAAAAACAAAGTGGAAGTTCGATATGACGAAGATGAACGGCTTATAACTTTGTTTGATGAAAAAGAAATGACAAAATGAAAAAAGCGTGCCATTTTGGTGCGCTTTTTTAATCAATTTTGCTTTATTTACTTGACAAAGATGTTTTTTTGTGATATATTTGTTGACAGCAGTAAAATTTAATACATTACTGTCCTTGCTCTCGTCAGATTCGAGAGCCATCAGTCCAAAAGGAGGTAAAAAAGATGAATAGGTATGAGCTTATGTTTATCGTTGCCAGCGATGTGCCTGAAGAAAAACGCGATGCGCTTATTGAAAAGCAAAAAGCTTATGTTGAAGCACACAAGGGTGCTGTTGAAGGCATTGAAAAAATTGGCATGAAGAAGTTTGCTTATCCAATCGACTTCAAAAATGAAGGATTTTATGTTCTTATGAACATCAGTTTAGATCCTGCCGAAGTTGATGCCATGAACAAACTTATGAACATCACAGAAGGAATTGTTCGTCAAATTTTTGTGAGAAAATAAGAGCCAAAAGGAGAAAATTATGAACAGAGTTATGTTGATTGGAAACTTAACACGTGATCCAGAACTTCAAACAACAAACAGCGGAAAGTCCGTTTGTCGATTTGGACTTGCTGTGCAAAGAAGATTTTCAAATTCAGAAGGTGAAAGAGATGCTGATTTCTTCAACATCACAGTTTGGGGAATTGCAGGCGAAAATTGCCATAAATATTTGAAAAAAGGTTCAAAATGTGCCATTTCTGGCAGAATTCAAATTTCAACCTATGATGCCGCAGATGGCTCAAAGAGAACATCAACCGACATCATTGCAGAAGAAGTTGAATTTGTTGGTTCAAGAGTGGGCACAGACAGTGTTGAAGGGGGCAATTCTTATTCTGCTCCAACTCAAGCAAAAGCAAAAGAATCAGCTGAACTTGAAGAAATTGATGATGACAGTTTGCCTTTCTAAGTTGTTTAGATTTTGGCAATTGTCGAAAAAAGGAAAAGTCGAATTTAAAGGGCGAGATTAGTTCGCCAAGGAGAAAAAAATGAGCGAAAATGCAGTTAAAACCGAAGAAAAGGTTGTGAAGAAATATCGTAAACCGGCAAAGAAGAAGGTTTGTGCTTTCTGTGTTGCTGGCGAAAAAACAATCGATTATAAAGATGTGGCAAAAATCAGAAAGTATATCACAGAAAAAGGCAAAATTTTGCCAAGAAGACAAACAGGTGTTTGTTCATATCATCAAAGAGAACTTTCAAATGCCATCAAAAGAGCAAGAAACATGGCATTGCTTCCATATCTTGGAGATTGATTGAGTTGTTTTTCAAAGATTTTTGTTTTGATTCAAAAACAATCTTGAAGATTTGATTTAAAAAAATTTAAAAGGAGATTGAAATGAAAAAAGAAGGACATCCAGAATATCATGAAGTTAAAGTTGTATGTGCTTGTGGAAATACTTTCAAAACAGGATCTTGTGTGAAAGGTGACACAATCAAAATTGATATTTGCAACAAATGCCATCCTTTCTATACAGGAAAGAAGAAAGTTGTCGACGCCAGCGGAACAGTTGAAAACTTCAAGAAGAAATATGGTTTGGAATAAAAAAAGTCAACCGAAATGGTTGATTTTTTTATTCCTTTCCTTTATTTGGATCAATGTTTATATTTTCTGATTTATCTGGCCAAATTGCATTATCGCACAAATCAAAGAAATCATTGAAATTTTTGTTGACACATTCTTCAAATTCTTTGATGGAATTTGGATGATAGTTGTCGGATAAATATTTTTTTGCGGTTTTTTCTTTCTTCACGGTCAAGGAAGCAACATCATTGTTGACGCTTTCAATAAGAGTGTCTTTATAGAGCAAGAAAAATGCTGGCGGGGTGTTTTTGAGTGACGTTGGAAGATCTTTTTCAGTTAAACGTTTTGATTCTTTGTTTGTGAAATTGTTGAACGAAAAATCAACAATTTTTGTCGCACATTTTTTTGAGAGATAGTCAATAAAATAATCTATTAAGATTTCTTCATCGACATAAGGTTCTTTGATTTTGATAGAAAAGATTGGTTTTTGGTTTTTGCTTATGCGTGTGAAAGTGACATTATATTCACCATTTTCTTCCTTTAAATTGCTCAATTTCAAGCCTTTGAAAACTCCGTCGGCGATAATTTCGTCTTGCATTAATTCAGAAAGATAAAATCCGCGTTTATTTTTTAAAAAATATGCCATAATGGTCTCCTTCACAATATTCTATCAAATATTTTGTCTTTTGTCAAGGTTAAGTGAGTGTTTTGTTGTCAATAATTGAGATATGGACAAAATCATTTTTCCAACATCAAACGGTGTGGTTGTTCATTCGGGCAACAAGAAAGTTATCTCCGCTGTCAATTGTGATGGTCAAAAGAAATTGCAAAGTTATCCCGAAAAGAACAAGGTTATTTTTTGGCACTTCCCATTTGTGCGTGGACTTCAATATTTTATATGTGGAATTTTTGGTTTGTTTTCTGCATTCATTCTCTCGACTGATGTCTGTGACAAGAAAAGAATTAAACAAGCCGATTTGAAGAAGTATTACACCAAAAAATTGATCACTTTTGTTTTGACGCTTTTTTGCGCAATCGTGTTTTCGGCGGTGGGATTAGGACTGTTGCCGGGCAGGTTGGGAATTTTGATTATCGATTATCGTGGAAATGAATTTTTAAGAAATTTTGTGATTATGCTTATAAAAATTGCATTTTTTTATCTTTTTTTGCTAATTTTTCGATTATTTCCAATCGCAAACGAATTTTTCAGGTTCAATCGTGCAAGCGACGTGGCTCTTTTGTGTGGAGATTTAAATCGCGAAAAACGTAAACATTGTCCGGTAAGAGCACTCAATTTTTTGAATTATATCATTTTTGTTTTTATTTTGGACTTTATTGTGGTAACATTGATTGGTGCAAGTTTTGGCTTTTGGTTCAATATTCTCTTTCATATCTGCATTTTTGCTCTTTGCATGAGTGTAGGTTATGAGATTTTGAATTTATTGGATTTGTGTAAGTGGAAAATTATCAAAAATTTGGCATATTTGACAGCTTGTTTGGTATATTCCAAACCAACCACAACACATATTGAAACGGTTGTTATTGCACTGACAGAAATAAATTTGTTGGTAAATCAAAAAGGACGGGAATTTATGGCGGAAGAAAATCATGCCTTGTCGGTTGTCTATAATGAAGTGAAAAACAAACTTTCAAGCGCTGGCGTCAATGAAAAGAGCGAAACAGATTGGCTTATTGCCACTGTGCTTGGCAAAAATCGAGCAGAAATCAAGCTTGTTTCCACTGTCACGGACAAGCAATATCAGGACATCATGAAGGCCACTTTGCGTCGAGCAAAAGGTGAGAGTTTGGACAACATCTTTGGGTTCACTGAGTTCTATGGTCTTCGTTTTGATGTCAACAAAAAAGTGTTGACTCCGCGAATGGAAACAGAAATTTTGGTGGAGCAGGTGCTCAAAGCGGTCAAGAATTATAAAAAACCGCAAATTTTGGACTTGGGAACAGGTTCGGGAGCCATTGCTGTGGCGATTGCAAAAAATTGTGAGTGTGACATGACGGCGATTGATGTCAGCAAGAATGCTCTTGCTGTTGCAGAAGGGAATGCTCGAAAAAATGACGTAAAGATCGAATTTTTGCATTCAAATTTATTCGAAAACTTGAAAAGAAAACGGAAGTTTGATATAATAGTGTCAAATCCGCCGTATATTGCCTCTGAGGATATAAAAAAATTGGATAAAAATGTCAGAGAGTGCGATCCTCTGCTTGCACTTGATGGTGGACAGGATGGGCTGGATTATTATCGCTCCATAATTCCTTCCTCAACAAAAAGATTGAGAAATGGAGGTATGCTGTTTTTTGAAATAGGCAAGGGGCAAGGGGCGCAAGTGCGAAAACTTATGCGCGAAAATGGTTTTGAAGAAATCAAAACAATCAAAGACTACAACAAAATTGAAAGGGTGATTTGTGGAAAATTTAAGTAAAGAACTTTTGCAAAAGACGGAAAAATCAAAGGCGCGTTTTGATGAACTGACGGACCTTATTTCTCGTCCGGAAATTATTTCAGACAATAAAGAGTGGAAAAAATTGGTCAAAGAGAGAAATTCTTTGGAAGACTTGGCACAGGCTCATGAGGAGTTGGGCTCACTTCTTTGCAATTTGGATAATTGTCAAAAAGATTTGGCGAAAGAGAAAGATGCCGAGATGAAAGCACTTTTTGAAACAGAAATTGCCGATTTAGATGAAAAAATTGAGAAAAAAACAGAAGAAATCAAAATTTTGCTTCTTCCGAAAGACGAAAATGATGACAGTAATGCAATTTTGGAAATTCGTGCGGCAGCAGGCGGAGAAGAGAGTGCTCTCTTCTGCATGGAACTTTGTCGAATGTATTCTCACTATGCCGAAAAGCGTCATTGGAAAGTGGAATATATTGATATGTCCGAAACGGAAATTGGTGGAATTAAGGAAGCGACATTGATGATCAGGGGCAAAGGCGCTTATTCACGCTTGAAATATGAAAGCGGAGTGCATCGCGTACAACGTGTGCCTGAAACAGAAAGTCAGGGCAGAATTCACACTTCGACCGCCACAGTTGCTGTTCTTCCGGAAGTGGAAGAAGTCGATTTTGAGATTTTGGATAAGGACTTGCGGATTGATACATATCATTCTGGCGGGGCGGGCGGACAGAATGTCAACAAAGTGGAAACCGCCATTCGAATCACTTATCTTCCGCTCAACATTGTGGTGACTTGTCAAGATGAGCGTTCACAACTTAAAAACAAAGAAAAAGCGTTCAACATTTTGAAAGCGAAACTTTATGATTATTATCAAGAGCAACAAATGAGCGAACTTGAAAAAAATCGAAAAAGTCAGGTGGGCAGGGGAAACCGCAACGAGCGCATCCGCACATACAACTATCCTCAAGGTCGAGTGACTGACCACCGAACAAATCTTTCTTCATATGATTTGGACGGTGTACTCTCTGGCAATCTTGATCAATTTATTGACGCTATGATTTTGAAAGAGCGCACCGAAATGTTGCAAAACGCATAAAAAACGCCAAAAAATTCTCAAAAAAAATAAAAAAATGGGCTTTTTTGACCCATTTTTTTAAATCACACAAAGTTTTGGAAGCAACGACATCCACGATTGTTGTTGAAATCGTTGTCATTTGTGTTGAGAAGTCCCAAGAGAAGAAGTAACAAAATGTTTGTGTTTGTGGCAAGGTTGGTGTCGTTGTTGGAACTTAGAACGGAAATCAAAAAAATAAATAAAAATTCTGATGTCATTTAAAATCCTCCTTTTTTGACAAAATTTGATAAAATAAGTGCAAAAGGAGAAATTTTTCCCTTTGACTTTTTCTTCTTTGGTTTGGCAAAATAGGATTGAAAACAAATGAAAGGCTCATTGTTTTCTTACATTGCTGTTTTTATATATGTTTCAAAGTTGAGATGTGTTACACAAAAATGTTCGACAAAAGGAAGGGTGATTATGGACAAACTGTTGAGAATTAGTGAAAGAAATAAGTTTGAAGTGCAAGATTTGTTGCCAAGCGATGATTGCACAAACAAATTGGCGCTATATTTTCAAAACTTTGCAGATCAGACGCGCATAAAAATTTTGTCAGCGCTCACCATCAAAGATTTGTGTGTCAATGATTTGTCAAAGATTTTGAAAATCAATCAAACGACAATTTCACACCAACTCAAAACTCTGAAAGATCAGGGTATGGTGGACTATCGTCGCGAGGGCAAAGTGTTGATCTATCGCATCAAGTCGTCGACGGTCAACGATATGATGACCTATGCTGTGAAAGAGATGGAATGAACAGACAGGGCGAATTGCTTGACAAAGATGCCGAAATGAATTAAAATGTTCATTATGAAAAAATTGTTGTTGCACTCATGTTGTGGGCCGTGTTCTACGGTTGTGATTGAAAGGCTGAAAGATAGGTTTGATGTCACAGTTTTTTATTGCAATCCAAACATAGAACCTTTTGAGGAATATGAAAAGCGAAAGGCAGAGCAGAAGAAAGTTTGTCAACGTTTTGAAGTGCCTTTTGTTGATTGTGACTATGACAACGATGTTTGGCATAAATTTGTGGAAGGGCTGGAAGATGAGCCAGAAGGTGGGGTAAGGTGTGAAAAATGTTTTTTCTTTCGTCTTGAAAAGACAGTAAAATATGCAAAAGCAAAAGGGTTTGACATTTTTGCGAGCACGCTTTCAGTAAGTCCGCACAAAAGCACTGAGATTATAAACAAGGTTGGCGAAGAATTGAGCAAAGCAGAAAATGTAGAATTTTTGCTAGAGAGTTTCAAAAAGAAAGATGGATATTTGCGAAGTATCAATCTTTCCAAAGAATTTGGGCTCTATCGTCAAAATTATTGTGGTTGTCTTTTTGGAAAAAGAGATTAAAAAATGGAGAAAATTTGAGACAAATATGAATGAATTTGACAAAGATTTTATTCAATATAGTGACAAAAAGGTGAAAAAAGAGAGCAGAAACCTTGCTTTCTATCTCACCACGCGCATAACATTATATATTTTGCTGTTGTTTTTCGCCATTTTTTTCATTTGGTATACTGTTTTCATCACAACTCATGCATATTATGAAGTTGACGGTGTTTCAATGATGCCAACTCTCAACGCACAAGTTACAGATGAAGAACTCGACACTCTTAGCGTAGACGAGTTAAACAGTATGTCCTATGACGCGGTTTATATCGACAAAACTTCCACAGCCAACGTGTTTGACATTGTTGTCATTCAAAAAAGCAACAAAAATGTGATCAAAAGACTTATGGCAACGGAGGGAGATTGGATCACGATTGCGAGAGTTGTTGGAGATGATGAGAAAGAGCATTTATATTTTTTCCGCATTGCATCTGATGAACTTGGCACAATTTCTGACGAAGAAGCTCGTTTGGAAGAGAGTGGCGAAAATGGATATTCCATATATAGCCACGAAAATTGGGACGAGAACAAAGGATTGACTTGGGGCTCAGGATATTTTTATGAAGATAAGTTTTATACAAAGTTTTTGGCAGATTATTTTAACAACACAAACAGCGGAAACCTGAATTATGAGTATTATGTTTCGGAAAACGGACTTGTCTATGTGCAAGTGCCAGAAGGGATGTGTTTTTATATGGGCGACAACAGAGGGCACAGCACAGATGCGCGAGAAGACGGCTTTATTGAAGTTTCAGCAATTCAGGGAAAAGTGGACATTATTGTTTATAATTATAACTTTGTAAATCGATTGTGGGAAGTTATCAAATTTTATTTCCTAGAAATCGAAAAATTCTTTGCAAGATAGTGAAATTGTTTGGAAATTTTTTTGTTTTGTGATATCATAAAAGTAGCATAAAAATGCAAAAAAAATCAAAAAGGAGATAAGATATGAATAAAGCTGAATTCATTAAAGCGGTTGCTGACACAGCAAATTGCACACAAAAAGATGCTGGAATTGTGTTCAACGCAATCATCGACACAATTGTGAGTGAACTTAAAAAAGGAGAAAAGATCCAAATTCCTGGGTTTGGCTCTTTTGAAATTGTCAACAAGGCAGCGACAACAAAAATCAATCCTTTGACAAAGACAACTGTCAAAGTTGCTGCTTGCAAAGTGCCAAAATTCAAATTCGGCAAATCATTCAAAGCAATGTTTAATGAATAATTCATAAAAAAAACGCCTTAAAGGCGTTTTTTTATGTCAATATTTTGAATTTTGAAGCTCTTTTTCAAAATCAATAATCACATATCCTTGCGGAAGTTTGCAAAGTGGACATTCTTTGAAACTTTCTTTTGAAATTGAAACGTGTCCACAGTTTGAACATTTCCATTCTGTCGGACAGTCACGTTTATACATCTTTCTGGCCTTATATAAATTTGAAAGATATTCCAAGATTTCATGATGTGTTGCTTCAACATTAGCCACCATTTCAAAGGCTTTGGAAACCTCTGTGAAGCCCTCATCTTTGGCTATTCGAGCAAAGGATGGATATATGTTGTTTGCTTCGGCTTCTTCAATCTTGCTTTCTTCTTTCAAACTGTTTGACAGTTCGGGCATATCGAATGGGAAACCTGCTTCAATGGAAATGTTTTTACTGCTTCCACCACCCAAATCCAAGATGAAGTCATAAAAAACCTTGGCATGAGCCATTTCATTCTTTGCCAAAGTTTTCATGGTGTCCGAGATAAATTTTTGGTTGTCTTGAAGCGCCATTTTGGACATAAATTGATATCTTGCGCCAGCTTGACATTCTGCGGCAAAAGAGCGCGCAAGATTTGTTTTTGTCACACTTTCATTAAATTCCATAATAAAACTCCCGCATAAGAAAGTATTGACAAAAATTCTGTGTTTAAACATTTGCTTTTTTTTGTTTTTTTGTTTAGAATAAATAGAAGGAGAAAGAAAAAGAAGATGTTTTTGGGAGATAAAAGAAAGCCAAGCGAATATCATAGTTTGAGACTCAATTATGACATCTTGATTGATGATGAGCGAACGACGATTCAAAAGATGATGAGCCGACTTGGATTTTACACAATCATACCGCAAGGAAGAATCAAGCAAACAGAGATTGTCTATGACACCGAACGCAAACTTTTGACAGGTGCCGGACTTATTTTGCGCAAAAAGATTGATGTGAACAGAACTTATTTTTCGCTTGTGAGAGTGAGTTCAATCAAAGACATTGAATTGAGAGAAAAGACATCTTTTCTTGGCGAGTGCGAAGTCAAAGATCAGCCAAATGATTTTCCTGAGCAAATTGCAGATGAAATCAACAAAATTTTCAACAATCTTTTCACCATTAATTTGGTGGACGTGGTCAAACATTGCACGCCATATATCGGCATTGACATTGTGGCAAACAAATATAAAATTGTAAGTGGCACGGGATATGAATTGGAGATATATTTTGAAACTTTGTCTATAAAAGATTTCAGAACGGGGCGCAGAGCAAAACGAAGAAACTTTTCAATCAAGATGTTTTTGGATCCAAACTATGAGAAAGAGCGCAAACGTATTTTGGAAGTTATAGACAGATTTTGCAAAGAACTTGTCTTGTTGAAACGAAATCATTTTGAAATTGCCGAAGTTGCTGTGAGAATTCCAGAACCAAAGCCAGAAAACAAAAAAGTCGAAGGCGTCAAGAAAAAGAAGAAAAAAAATCAAGAGGAAACATGAGGATGTTTCCTTTTTTTTAAAAATGATTTGTCTTAAACAATTTTTGCACGCATAAAATATAGAGTGAAAAAAGTTGAAAAAAGACAATTGAATTTCAAGACAAAACTTTGTTATGGTGTGGGAAATTTGGGTTATGGCTCAATGGGGCAAACAGTTTCAAGTTTTGTTATGTTTTTCGGGACAAGCGTGCTGGGGCTTTCCGGACTTTTGGTGGGTATAACCATTGCCATAACTTCGCTTTGGGACGGGCTTTCCGACCCGCTTGTTGGATATCTGTCCGACAGAACGCGCAGTAAATTTTTCGGCAGACGGCTTGGACATATGCTGTTTGCCAGCATAGCGCTTGCCATAAACAACATTTTGCTTTGGTGCTGTCCTGTTTCGGACAGTCAGGCGTTTATGATGTTGTGGCTGTTGTTCTTTTTGCTTATGCAGGAAACATTAAACACTTTTTTTGCTACGCCATATTCCGCACTTTGCATTGACATCGCGCCGGACTATAACGACCAAACAAAGACGCAAGGTTTCAAGACGGTGTTTTACATTTTGGGTATGATTTTGCCAAGTATTTTGATGTATATCTTTATGGGTGGAACGATGGGCGTGCAATCGCAGTTCAAAAGGTCGGGATATATCAACATTGCCATTGTCAATTCTGTTCTTGCACTGTTGTGCGGGGTTATAACAATCATTGGAACGCGAAAGAGAGTTCGTTCAATGCCGGGATATGATGAGGCGTTGGTGGAAAAAGATCAGGAACTTGATGAAACGACCAAAGTTTCAAAAAATGCAAAAAACTCACAAAAAAATGCAAAAAAACCGCAAAAAATTGGTTTTATGAAAAAAATCTTGACAGGATATGTGGAAACATTCAAAAAACGTGATTTTCGCATTGTCATGCTGGGATATTCAGTTTGCCTGATTGCAACAGTGTTTATTTCATCTGTTGGTATGCATCTCTTCACCTTTTGCTATCACTTTTCCAGCATACAAATTTCCATGCTGATGATTTGTCTGTTTGGCGGGGCAATTGCGTCACAACTTTTGTGGGTTAACGTCGTGAAAAAATATGACAAAAAGCAAACTCTCATCTTTGCACTTTGCGTCATGCTGTTTGGAATTGCCATAACAAGTGTGACCTTTCTTTTCCGCCTTTACACCACACCAAACACAATTTTTTGGTTTGTTTTGCCGTGTATGTTCATTTGTGGAATTGGTTCGGGCGCGCTCTATTCTTTGCCACATTCCATGTATGCCGATGTCATCACCATGGAGCAATATAAAACCGGGCTCAATAATGCGGGGCGATATACCGGCTATTACACTTTCACATACAATTTTTCAAACTCCATTGCACTGCTTTTCATCGGCCTGCTTTTGGACTTGGTCAAATTTGACTCATCACAGCCCGTTCAGGCGCTGTCCGTGCAGACGGGGCTTGGACGAATTGTCTTTTTTGGAAGTGCGATTGCTCTCACTTTGGGGATCATAATTTTTTCAAAATACGGCATCAAAAGGGCGGATGTGCTTAAAGTTCAAATAAAAGCAAACGAAGAGAAAGGTTGAAAAGAATAAATCAATCAGTTTTTCACACAATAAAGACATGAAAAAGCTGAAAGTTTTGTTTGTTTTGGTTTGCATTTTTTCCACATTAGCGCTTGCGGGGTGCGGAGATGTGGAGTTGGAGTCCGCAACCATAACCCGCGATGACGCTCGCACGGGCGGGAGTTTGAGTTTTGTCTATGATTCTCAAGAGCGCACTGTTCACATAGGCGGAGAAGGCGAAGTTGTGCAGTTTTCCAGCGCAGACGAAAGCAAGGGAACAACTGCGGGCTGTCGTGTGGGCTTGAAGGTGACTGCACCAGATGAGAGTTTGGATCTTTCAACCGCCACGCTGGAAATGAATGGTGTCAAATATGCTTCTGGTGATTTCTTGGAAACAGTGGACGATCAGAAACAACCCTTTTTCAACATATATCCGCTTGTAAGCGAAGAAAACAATCAAGTAAAGTTTTCTATCAAATGGGCGGAGGGGACGGCAAAACAAGAATATAAAATCATTGTCGTGGAAGGAACAGAGTTTGCAACCGAAGAGATTGAGTGATGAACCCATGTTTTGAAACGCCAAAACAACATAAATCTAGCTGGGAACAATCTCATGAACAATAGCAAGATGACATATGGCACACTGTCAATAAGCAAAAACATCGCAAAAAATAAAACAAAAAAACATCGCAATATGCGATGTTTTTCAAATTATTGAAGTTTGAATTAGGCAAGTAAACATTTCACTGTGTTGACAACTGTTGAAATTGAAGTAGGGATGGTGTAGTCATCAGGATCTCCAACAATTGCTGAAATAATCATAGGAATGAATGTGTTGAACACAACAATCAAAACAATGACAACAACAACCGAAACGACGATGTTCACCAATCGCTTTTTGTTTTCTTCACGTGCTTCAGCAGAATCTGCTCTTGCCATTTTGATGCCAACATAAACCGCATAGATTGCACCAGCAGTTCCAGCAAGCGCCAAAACAACCCACAAAACCTGTGAAAGAACATTAAGCAAATCGCCAAGCCATCCGCTGACCCAAGTGACACCATTTTCCTCTAATTCATCAACAAGCCCAGACCAAGATGATGCACCCAACATACTTATAAAATTCATAACTCCCTCCAATAACTAAATTATTATTTTCAAAATTAAGAGTATTTTTTATAATTGATTACATCTAAATGATATCACATTAAAAAAATATTTCCAAACGATTTTACAGAAAAAATAAATTATTTTTTTATTTTCTTTTTTTTTGTTTTATTCGACCAAAATATCAGTTGAAAAAATATTTCATAAACAGCAACAAAAAAACATCGCAATGTGCGATGTTTTTCAAATTATTGAAGTTTGAATTATGCAAGCAAACATTTCACTGTGTTGACAACTGTGTTGGTGGTAGCATCTGCTGTGTCACCATTTACAACTGCTGAAATAATCATAGGAACGAATGTGTTGAACGCAACAATCAAAACAATGACAACAACAACCGAAACGACGATGTTCACCAATCGCTTTTTGTTTTCTTCACGTGCTTCAGCAGAATCTGCTCTTGCCATTTTGATGCCAACATAAACCGCATAGATTGCACCAGCAGTTCCAGCAAGCGCCAAAACAACCCACAAAACCTGTGAAAGAACATTAAGCAAACTGCCAAGCCATCCGCTGACCCAAGTTATATTCGCGTTTTCTATAAGTTCACTCCATGAAGAAGCAAGAGCACCCAACATACTAACCATTTTCATAATTTCCTCCAATAATTAAATTTTGCTTTAAATTATTGTCTTCAAACGTGATAAGAATATTCTTATCAAATTGATTACATTAAAATGATATCATGTTAAAAAAATATTTCCAAACGATTTTACAAAAAAAATTAAAAAAATTTAAAATATTTTTCTTTTCCATTTTTTTCGTATTTTTTCGACAATGTTTCAGAGATTTTTTCTTACGTAAATTTCAGTAAGAAGAATTTTTTGTGAAAAATATATTTAAAAATTCATTTTTTATTTATTTTTTTTGAAAAAAATTCATTTTTAAATTTTTTGTGTGATTTTTTGGCATAATTTTTGGACGGACATATTCTCTTGCAATTCCACAAACATAGACATTGTTGACTTTTGGATAAATCAGTCCGGCGCAATATCCCACCGTGGCACATGTTGTCAAGATATCGTCAACAATAAGAACGTTTTGATTACGATTTAGTTTGACTTTCTTCAAGACATACATTCCAACCACATTGGCCAACCTTGTTTTGTAGGTGGAAGACTTTTGCGTCGAGTCCTTAACTTTGCTGAACATGGAAAGCACAGGCAAGTTCAACAGTTTGCCGATTTCTTCAGCCAGCAGTTTGGATTGGTTGAAAGTGCGTGACTTTTCTTTCTTCTTTGTCATTGGGATGAAGGTGATGACATCAAGTGCGGGGATGTCAGTGCGCATATATTCCACAATCATCCGCGCAAATGCTTTGGCACGAAAACGCTGATTGCTTTCTTTGAAACTCAAAATTGAACTCTTGACAGCCCCTTCATATATGAAAGGGCAATAAGCGCGCTTGAAATTCCGTTTGTGTGTTTGACAAATGTCGCAGATGTTTGCTTCGTTTCCGATTGGTTGGTCGCAAATCATACATCTGTGTTTGTTGTTGAAAGGCAAAGTCTTTTCACAATCTTTGCAGAAGGGTTTTTCATAGAAATGAGTGATGTCGCATCCGCAAAACACACATCTGATGTCGTCGGGGAATAATAAATATTCAAGACGCAATTTCATCTTTTGGAAAAACTTGTTTATTTTCAATTTTTCTTTTGTGGAACTCATAATCTTATTATAACATCTCTTTAAATTAAAAAAAACTCTTTTCGAGTTTTTTTGGAGAGATTTACAAATGAATTATTGGAATAAATGTGGTGACCCCGACGGGATTCGAACCCATGATACCGCCGTGAAAGGGCGGTGTCTTAACCACTTGACCACGGGGCCACATTGACTTTGCTATTATAATACACAAAAAATCGCAAAGTCAAGTGTTTTTTCGAAAAATCTTTCGAAAAAGTTGTTATTTTGAAAATTTTTTATCTTTTTGCAATTTCATAGCCGTCTTTGGTGTCCTTGATTTCATAGCCCAAATCTAAAATTTCGTTTCGCAGTGCGTCTGCGGTGGCAAAGTCGCGGTTTTTCTTGGCGTTCCAGCGTTGTTCTGCCTTTTCTTTGATGTTTTCTGGAATGATGTCGTCTTCTTCAAAATTCAATCCAAGCACATCGTTGAATTTCATGAGACAAACATAGACATCTTGACTTCGGCTTTCTTTCAACATCTTTTGCACGCAGGCGATTGCTTTTGGCATGTTTAAATCGTCATTTATGGCGTCCAAAAATTCTTCTTCATATTCGCGCGTTTCCACTTTTGCTGTGCCGTTTTTGTGTTCTTTTGCAAGGTTTTTGATGTTTTTTAGTGTGTTTTTTGCGCTTTCAAGTGCTTCAAAAGTGAAATTTTGTTGTTTGGAATAGTGTGCCATGAAATAGAAATATCGAAAATCTTCCGCCGAAAATCCGCGTTCAGACAGGTCGGCAAGGCGGTATATGTTGTTCAAACTCTTGCTCATCTTTCCGCCATCAATCTGCAAAAATTCAAGATGCATCCACATCTTCACCACTTGATGACCATATCGGCAGTTGCTTTGCGCAATCTCGTTTTCGTGGTGCACAGGTTTGTGATCGACTCCGCCTGTGTGGATGTCGATTGTTTCGCCCAAAAATTTGTCGCCAATCACAGAGCACTCGATGTGCCAGCCCGGATAGCCCATTCCCCATGGACTTTCCCACTGCATGATATGCTCTTTTGGTGCTTTGACCCACAGCACAAAATCATATGGACTGTGTTTCTCTTCGTCGACATCAATGCGTGCGCCAGCAAGTTTTTCATTTATGTCCATGCCGGAAAGTTTGCCATATTCTGGAAATTTTTCGATGTCAAAATATATGCCTTTGCTGGTTTCGTAGGCATAACCCTTGTCAATCAAGGCTTGCACAAAGGCAATCATTTCTGGAATGACGCTTGTGGCAGGCACAATATGTTCTGGAAGGTCAATGTTCAGAAGGCGGGCGTCGTGCATGAAAACTTCTGTATAGAATTTTGCAATTTCCCATGGTGATTTGTTTTCGCGAGCGCTGGCAACAAGCATTTTGTCTTCGCCTTCATCGGCGTCGGATGTGAGATGTCCAACATCAGTTATATTCATCACTCCGTCAATTTTGTAGCCGTTATATTTCAGCACTCGGCGGATGTTATCCATGAAAAGATAGGCACGAAAATTGCCAATGTGTGGATAATAATAGACAGTCGGCCCACAAGAATACATTTTGACCACTTTGCCGTCATGGCAAGAGATTTCTTCTTTGCTTCTTGTGAGAGAATTATAAAATTTAATCATATAAATGTCTCCAATTAAGGATTTCAAATTTTTCTATTTAAATAGATTGAAAGTGTTTCCAAGGCTTCTTCCACTTTTGGGGGACATTGGTTGAAATATGCGTCCAATTTGTCGAAAAATTCTTTCAAA
The DNA here is from genome assembly GCA_964594865.1 of uncultured Lachnospiraceae bacterium. GTDB lineage: Bacteria > Bacillota > Clostridia > Christensenellales > UBA1242 > Caccovivens. The sequence continues at coordinate 28,680 of CAZQMZ010000001.1, forward strand.
ACAATTTTTCCTGTTTCTGTGAGAGTCATAAGGCGACATCGCTTGTCAATCTCTCCTTGTTTTGAATGAATCAGTCCTTCACGTTCAAGTTCTTTTGTCATAAGTGCGAAATTGGACTTTTTTATGCCAAGTTTTTCAATAATCATGCTGACAGAAAGGTTTTCGTATTGAGAGATGAAATAAAGAACCTTGATTTTCAACAGGTTGTTTTTTGCAAAATGCTTTGTCAAGTTTTCTGTCAGTGCTTCAATTTCTAAGATCTTGTCAACGTTTTTCATACATATATAATTATATAGAATGAAAAAGAATTTTGCAACCTTTTTGAACAAAAAGTTATGAAAATATTTCTATTTCTTTTTCAAAATAACACAAAGTGAGTCAATTTCTTCTTTCGACATATCCTTTGTCAAATTCAACAAGGTCTTGTCTTTTTCAAAATTTTCCAGATCTGGATAGAAAAATTCGTAAGTCGAAACTTCCAACAAATCCAGAATCTCCAGTAAATTTTCAACAGAAAGGTTGATTTCTCCGCTTTCCACTCTGTAAAAATAGTTCTTTGAATGTCCCAAAGCCTTTCCGACCTTATATGCTGACATTCCTTTTTTATTCCTGAAATATCCAATTCTGTTTATTATCTCTTCACGAGTTAAATTTTCCTTGCTCATTGTTCTCTCCTTGAAGAAATTTTATCAAATTTAAAAAATCGAATATTGACCTATCTTGTTTATTTTTTACACATTTTTGACATAATCACTTGAAAATATTTACGTATTTTGTTATACTAGTTGAAAATATATACATAATAAGTATATTCGATTGGAGATTGCATGAAGATCATATCATTCTTTGGACATAGTGATTGTGAATGCCAAATGGAGCTTAGAGAAAAAATTAAAGAGATTTTGCAAGATTGTATTTCACATCACGGAGCAGAGATATTTTATTTTGGTGGATTTGGAGCCTTTGACAATCTCTGTTGGGAAATTGTCACAGAATTGAAAAACAACAAATATCCAAAGATAAAAAGAGTTTTCTGTGTTCCGATTTACAAATGGCTTCGACGACCACCAAAGTGGTTGAATGTGGGTGGATATGAAGACTTGATTTATCTTGATTTGACTTTTGATTATTGGTATACAAGTTTATATTTTCGTAACTGCGCGATGATTGGCAAGAGTGATTTTGTCATTTTCTATGTCATGAAAGACAAAAGAAACAGCGGTTCGTTCAAAGCGTTGCAATATGCAAAGAAAAAAAAGAAGAATTATATAAATTTGCTTTAAACTTATTTTACTTGATTTTTGTTGAGAAAAATTTTAAAATATATTTACTATGGCTTTGACAGGAATTATTGAAGATATTGTATATCGAAATGATGAAAATGGCTACACTGTGGCACGTCTTGAAAAGGACGAAAATATTGTCACTGTTGTGGGAAAGTTTATTGATGTTCAAGTTGGTGCAGAAGTCACTTTGGAAGGGAAGTTTGAAAAGACCAAATATGGTGTGCAGTATGTCTTTTCTTCCTATGAAATGTCCGCACCAAAATCTCTTGCTGGAATTGAAAAATATCTTGGAAGTGGGCTCATTCGTGGCGTTGGGCCGGTGACGGCAAGAAAAATTGTTGAACACTTTGGAAAGGACACTTTGGATGTTCTGGAATATACTCCGCAAAAATTGGCTCAAATTTCTGGCATAAGTGAGAAAAAAGCGGTGGAAATCGGTTTTTCTTTCAAGGAACATCGTGATGTGCAAAACACAATCATTTATCTTCAAAATTTCAATATCACCACCAACATGGCGCTGAAAATTTATCATGTCTATAAAGAAAAAACCACAGAAATTGTCAAAAACAATCCATACAAACTTGTTGAAGACATTGACGGCATTGGCTTTGTGACGGCCGATCGAATCGCGCAAAATGTCGGAATTCCAACCGACAGTGTTTTTCGTGTGCGTGCGGGACTTATTTATGTGCTCAAAACTTCTTGTGAAAAAAATGGAAACACATATTTGCCGAAAAATATGCTCTTTGGCGAAGCATCAAAAGCTCTTGAACTTGATTTCGAAGAATACGAAAGCAGGTTCACCGAAGCATTCGACAGTCTTTGTCTTGACCGAATGGTTGTCACTACATGGGTGGAAGGTAGTGAAATTGTCATGCTTTCACAATATTTCTATTATGAAAATGTGATTGCACAGAAACTTGTGTGGCTCGCTTGTTGCCAAAAGGACGAAAAATGTGATATTTCGGATGATATTGCAAGTTTCGAACAGAGAAATGGCATAGCATTCCATGATGAACAGAAAAAAGCTATTGAAGGAGCGATAAACAATGGTGTCTATGTCATCACAGGAGGTCCGGGAACGGGAAAGACCACAATAATTAAGTGCATTTTGGAGATTTTACGCGCACAAAGAAAGGAAGTTGCTCTGTGTGCACCAACGGGAAGAGCTTCAAAAAGGATGAGCGACAGCACAGGCAGTGAAGCCAAGACCATTCATCGTCTTTTGGAAGTCAACACAATTGACAACGAGCAAAGTTTCTTTTCGCACAACGAAAGCAATCCGTTGAAAGTGGACTGTGTGATTGTCGACGAAGTTTCCATGGTGGATGTGGCACTTATGTCCTCTCTTCTCAAAGCTCTTCCACGCGATTGCAAACTGATTTTAGTGGGGGATAAGGATCAATTGCCAAGTGTTGGGCCCGGAAATGTGCTTGCCGACATTTTGGCAAGTGGTGTGATTGGTTTTTGCATGCTCTCAAAAATATTCAGACAAGACGAAAAAAGTTTGATCATAACCAATGCTCATCTCATAAATGAAGGCAAAATGCCACTTATTGACAACACAAGTTTGGATTTCTTTTTTGAAAGTAAGCCGGAACTTGAAGATATCCAAAATGCCATTGTTGAACTTGTCACACGAAGATTGCCGAACTATCTCAACATCGACCCAAAACAAATTCAAGTGCTTGCACCACTCAAAGCGGGCGTGTGCGGAATTGAAAATCTCAACAAGGTTTTGCAAGAGCGCATAAATCCGCCTAGTCCAGAAAAAAGACAACTGGAATTTGTGAGAACCATTTTTCGTGAGGGCGACAAAGTTATGCAAACCAGCAACAACTATGACCTTGAATGGCGCAAACACGGTCGCTTTGCCGATGAAATAGGCAAGGGGGTGTTCAACGGAGATATTGGAATGATTGAAACAATCGACTCTCAAACCGGAGAAGTTATTGTCAATTTTGAAGATGGGAGAATTTGCAAATATACACGCATCGACCTTTCGGACTTGTCTTTGTCTTATGCCATCACGATCCACAAAAGTCAAGGGTCAGAGTTTGATGTCATCATCATTCCGGCAATTGCTGGTCCAAGCATCATTTTGACGCGAAATCTCATCTACACCGCGGTGACGCGTGCGAAGAAAATGGTGGTCATTGTGGGTGAAAAACAATATCTCAAACGCATGGTGTCGAACAAATATACCGCCACACGTTTCACCAATCTCAAACGCCTTTTGATTGAAGCAAACTCCAAGGTCAACACGCTTTTTGAGTAGCAAAATTCCTTAACGCTGATCAAAATTGAATGAAAAAAGCCATAATAATGAGTTATGGCTTTTGTTTTTATTAATTTTTATGTCAAGCATTTTTTGCTTCAGTTGTTCTCTTTTTAGTTTTCTTCTCTTTTTCGAGAGCTTCTTTTTCATTGGTTGTGTTTTCTTCTTTTTCTCTTGTCTTCTTTTTGTGCGTTTCCTTTTTGGTGTCGCCCGTCTTTTCAATTTTCTTTTCTTTTTTCACGCGTTTCTTTTTCTTTTTAACTATAATCTCTTTGGTGTCTTGCACAGCGTTTTCATTCAATTCTTCTTCATCTTTGTCTTTAATTTTGAATTTTGACATAACAATTTGCCAAAAGGCCGGTTTGACGTTCTCTCCACTTGCAGTTTTGAATTGATGTTTTGTTCTGAACCACTCTTGAAAATAATATACTCCAACAACCACCAAAATTGTGCAAAGACAGAGTGTTGCCAAAGTTATCATCACAGGGAAAGTGAATTGCGTGATTGAGAAGAAACGACCAAGACCGGAAATACTGCAAATAATCATCACTGCCGATAAAGAAACACAGATCGTTTTCAACCAATTGAAAGGCAGGCAAATCCAAACGAGATTGATATAGCCAATGGCAGTCAACAACATTGTGCAAAGAGAGGTGAATTCTTCGGAGGTCAAGGTGGTGCTGGTGTCATTCAGGATGAGAACAATCAAAATGTTGACAAACATCAGCAGGGCACACGGAATGGATTTTTTCAAGACCTGCGGGATGAAGTTTCCGCGAATTAGTTCGTTGTTTGGCTGGAATGTGAGAATAAAGGACGGCAAGCCGATGATGAATATTTCCAAAAGCAGAAGTTGTTTTGGTGTGAAAGGATAGGAAATTCGAAGAAGCAAGGTTGTGAAGCAAAGAATGATTGTGAAGACGGTCTTCATGAGATATAGAACTGACGATTTTTGAACATTGTTGACAATCTGTCGACCTTCATTGACAATTGCTGGTAATGCCGAGAAGTTGCTTTCCATAAGCACAAGGTGAGAAACGTTGCGGGCAACTTCGCTTCCATCAGCCATGGCGATTGAACAGTTTGCTTCTTTCAAAGCAAGGGTGTCATTGACGCCGTCACCGGTCATGGCAACAACATTTCCTTGAGTTTTGAGAGTTTTCACAATGACATGCTTTTGTTCTGGCGTAACACGTCCAAAAACAGTGAATTTGTTGGCGATTTGTGCCACTTCTTGAAGGCTCATATTCTCCAAAGAAACAAATTTGTCGCTGTTTTCCACTCCAACTCTCTTGGCAATCTTGGAAACTGTCAAGGCATCGTCACCAGAGATGATTTTCACTTCAACATTGTTTTGTTTGAACCAAGTGATTGTTTCAATTGCATCTTTTCTTATGTGATCTTCCAACACAAAGATTGCAATCAATTTGCCATTTTTTCCAGCTGTCTTTTCGTTGTAAGTGCTGGAATCTTCAACAAGTCCAATCACGCGCAAACCTTTGTCCATATATCCATTCATCTCATTTTTTTGCGCTGTTGTGACGGCACATTTGATGAATCCAATGGCACCGATATAATACGTTTTTCCATTCTTCAACGTTGTTGCGGAATATTTTCTCGAAGAAGAAAATTCCAAAACGTTTTTGATGTCGTTTGTGATTTCTGTTCCAAAATGTTCGGTCAATGCCACGCTGGTGGCGTTCATGGTTTTTTGTCCAGCTAAAACGGTTTTCATAATTTTTTCAACTTTATTCAATTTGACTCCGTTTTGTGGAGAAACTTGCACAACTTTCATTGTTCCATCTGTGATTGTTCCTGTTTTGTCAAGGCAAAGAATGTTTGCACGAGCCAACATTTCAATTGAATATAGGTTCTTCACCAAAGTCTTTTTTCGAGCAAGTTTGATCACTCCAACCGAAAGACCGACGGTGATCAAAAGATACATTCCCGCTGGAATCATGCCAGTCAATGCACCACTTGTGCTCGTGATGGCGTCAGTGATTGTGTTGCCAGAGAGAAAATATTCCTTGCAGAAAGTCAAAACACCAATTGGAATCAAAATCACAATGATGATTTTGATCAAATTGTTCAAATCTTTAAACAGGTTGGAAGTTTGAGGTTTGAAGTCTTTGGTTCGTTCTGCAACAGTTTGGATGTAGTTGTTCTTTCCCACTTTATCCACACGTGCATAACATTTTCCCGAAACCAAAAAACTGCCAGCAAGGAGAGTGTCTCCTTCGTTTTTCTTGATGCTGTTGCTTTCTCCTGTCAAAAGACTTTCATTGGCTTCCACAGAGCCTTCAATGATGATGCAGTCAGCAGGAATTTGATTTCCGTTTTCAAGGATGATGACATCGTCCAACAATAAATTTTCGCTCTTAATTTCAACTTCAAAACCAATTCTGATGGCTTTGATTTTTGGGACGGTGACCATGGAAAGTTTTTCGACGGTGATTTTTGCCTTGATTTCTTGAAATATGGAGATTGCAGTGTTTGCAATGACGACAAAAAGAAAGATTAAGTCTCCCCACGCATTGACGCACATCAAAGCCACAGCAATAACCAACCAAATCAAGTTGAAAAATGTGAAAGTGTTTTTGGTGATTATCGAAAAATATGAATTTGAAGTTCGAATTTTTGTGTCGTTGACAAGTTTGTGTTCAATACGCTCGTTGACTTGTTCTTCAGAAAGACCTATTTCCTTATCTGTTTGATAACGAACAATTGGAATTTCTTGAATAATCTGCTTTCTTTTCTTTTTTGTCTTCAACTTTCTTTTCATTACGATTTCAAGTTTAATTAATTTTTATAAAAATGTCAAATAAATGTCAAATATAATTGACTTTTTTGTTAATTTATATTAAGATTTCTACTAAATAATTATGTCTTTGGGAGAAAAAATATGTTTATCAAAATCTCTGAGAATCTGAAAAAGCTATCAAAAATTTTTCCAGAAAATTTGTATATTGTCGGTGGCTATGTTCGAAACAAAATTTTAGGGATTGAAAGCGGTGATGTCGATTTGTGCTCTTGTGTCGACATTGAAGAAGTGGCAAAAAGGTTGAAAAAGACAGAGTTTTCTGTCAAAGTGAAGAATTTGAAATTGGGTTCGATTTTGATTTATACCGGCGATGAGAGTTTTGAATATACTGCTTTCAGAAAAGAAGTCTATGCCGAAGGCGGAAGTCATTCTCCAATTGCTGTGGAACGCACTGACAAACTTGAAGAAGATGTCAAAAGACGAGATTTTTCAATCAACTGCATTTATTATAACATCAACAAAGACGAATGTGTCGACCTTTGTCATGGCATTGTGGATTTGACTGACAGAATTGTTCGCACATGCATCAATGCTGACGATGTTTTCAAAAATGATGGAGAAAGAATTCTTCGCATGGTGAGAATTGCAGGTGAACTTGGATTTAAGATTGAAAAGAACACTTTGGTTACTGCAAAAAAATATATACAAAATTTGAAGGAAATTTCAGGCACAAGAAAATTTGCTGAGATTGAAAAAATTTTATATAGCGACAAACGATATGGTCTTGGCAACTTGAAGAAAGCACTTTCACTTTTGAACGAACTTGGCTTTTGGAAAATTTTGGGAATTGACATAAAACAGATCAAATATAAAATGGTGTTCAAAGTTGATGACAGAGTGCTTGGACTTTTGATTGACATTGTGGACAGTGTGAAGCCTGATTGTTTGGAAAGCTTTTTGGAAAACCTTTTGAAAGAATTTGGGTTGAGTTCGGCTGTTGGCAAGAAAATTTTTGTCTATCTTGCAGGATATTATGACGCTCTGAATGGTATGAAAAACAAAATCTATTTTTTTAAATATTTTGAAAATTGGTCGGGAATTTTTCCTTTGCTCACTTTCAAATCAAAACATGTTGCAAGCAAATATCAGTTCTTTTATCAATATATCATCAAGCATAATTTGGTGATTCGAATTGCCGATTTGAAGATCAACGAAAACGACATCAAAGAAAATTTTTCAAAGATTGACAAAAGAAATTATCAACGAATTTTGCAAAATCTTCTCGCCAAAGTCTTTGATGGGAAATTGGAAAATGAAAAAGAAATTTTGTTGAAAGAAATCAAAGAAAATTTGATAAATTATTGATTTGATCCAATAAATAAAAACAAGAAAAAAAGACTTCTTGTTTTTATTTTTTTGTTTTCATAAATTTTTTTATTATTCACATAATAATGTTATGAAAAAAGAAAAATCAGAAAAAAATGCAAAAAATTCCAAAAAAACGCAAAAAAACATAAAAAAAAGTGAAAAAAATGCAAAAAAATCGTCAAAAAAAGGAATTTATTGGTTTTTGGGCGTTGCAACTTTGAGTGTGGGTTTGCTTCTTTCTTGTCAATTTTTCTTTGAAAATTCTGTTTCAGGAAACGAAACATTTTATGACAACACATACATAAACGGCATCAATGTTGGTGGGATGAGTGTGGCGGAAGCGGAAAATGTTGTGCTGACGGACATGCTTTCTTCTTGCAAAGACATTGAAATCACACTTGAAAGTGGAGAAAAAAGTTGGACACTTTCAGGGAGTGATTTTGAGGTGACAAACAAAATTCAGCCAATCATAAAAAGACTTTCAAAAATTGGCAGGGAAGGAAATTTTTTCCAAAATTTGGTCAAAGAAAATGAAGTGAAAAGGGAAGGACAAAATTTCAATATTTCATACACAAACATATTGGGAAATATCGATGAAAAAATTGACGACATCATTTTGGAAGTTGAGCAAGAGGCTCGTCCAGCAAGTTTGGTTTTTCAACCGGATGAAGATGAAGTTTTTTCTGTTGATGAAGGGCAGTCGGCAATTTTGGTCAATCGTGATGCACTTTATCAAGAAATCGATGACGCTCTCAAAACTTCCAAAAAAGTGGAAATTGAAATTCCGATCATTGAAATTGAAAATCAGTTTGATGCCGAAGCATTGAAAGACAGTGTGATCATGAGAAGCGAATTTTCAACATCATATTCCACAAGTTCGTCAGCAAGAAAAAACAACATAAAAAAAGCCATTTCTTCTTTCAATGGCATGATTGTGGAGAGCGGACAGACTGTTTCATTCAACGAAACAACCGGCCCGCGCACCGAAGAGCAAGGCTATCAAAATGCGCATATAATTGTCGGCGGTGTGTATGTGAATGGTGTCGGCGGTGGTGTTTGCCAAGCTTCAACAACATTGTATAATGCTCTTCTTCTTGCTGATATGGAAATTATCAGCGTCAATCATCATTCTCTTCCAGCATCATATGTTCCACTGTCATTTGATGCAATGGTGTCTGGAAATTATGCAGATTTGGTGTTCAAGAACAATCAGCAAAGTCCAATTTACATCAAAACTTTCGCTGATGACGAAAATGTCACCGTGCAAATTTTTGGAGAGCGTTTTGAGGATGATGTGATCATCAAAGAACGCGCCGAACTTGTGCAAATTCTTCCGCACGACGGAGATAAAATCGTGGCGGATGATAAGGGAGAATATCAAGATAAAATTCTCTATAAAGGGGAGTATTATCGGCTCAAATATCCGCGCGAAGGATATGAAAGCAAGGGGTTTTTGCAATACTATAAAAACGGCGAACTTGTGAATGAGAAAGAAGTTAGGCATGATTTCTATCAGCCTCAAAACGGCATCGTTATGGAAGGTGTGGAAGAACCAGCGGATGGGATTGAAATTCCTGCAAGTGAAGTGAAGATAATAAAACCGCAGAAACTGACCAAGACGAGTGAAGAGAGCGTTCAAACCAAACTTGAGAAAACAAATCCAAGTCAATATAATCCATAAAGAAAAACCATAATCAATGCAATTTCCTTTGTAATTCTGTTCATTTTTGAATATAATATAAAGAATGGAAGAAGAAAAACAAGGCGAGAAAAATTCTGAGATTGTTGAAGTCAAAGAAGAAATTCAAGAAACAAAAAAGAAATCGCTGTCTTTAAAAAAGAAAATTTTTCGCATCACAATTGTCGTTGTGTTGCTTTGTGCTTTGTTCACTTTGGCGTATTTCATCCTTGTTTGGACGGGAGCATGGGAATACGTAAATTCGGTGGAAAAAATCAGGCAGTTGATTTTGTCACTCGGCTTTTGGGGAAGATTTGCTTTTGTTGTTATCCAATTTTTACAGGTGACCTTGTTGCCAATACCAGCAACAATTTCCACTCTTGCTGGGGTGTTGATTTATGGTCCGCTTCAAGCGGCACTTTTGAGTTTGGCGGGAATTTTGCTTGGAAGCGTTTTTGCATTTTGGCTTGGCAGAGTGTTTGGTCGCAGGCTTGTTTCATTTATGGTTGGTGAAGAAACTTGCGAAAAATGGACAAATTTTTTGACGAATGCAAAATATTCTTTCTTTTTGATGATGGTGTTGCCGATGTTTCCAGATGATGTCATCTGTCTGGTTGCTGGCTTGACAAACATGAGTTGGACCTTTTTTGTTGTCACCAATTTGATTTCTCGACCAATTGGAATTTTCTTGACTTGCTATCTTGGAAGTGGAAGCATAATTCCATATCACGGTTGGGGACTTGTGGCATGGGGTTTCATCATTGTGTTGGTTGCATGTTTACTGTTTTTGTCATATAGATATCGCACCCAAATTGAAAACTTTATGCAAAAAATTTTTCATAACAAAAAAAGATGAACTATGAAATTAAATGATTTTTTTCAAATGTTTGACATTTTTTCTTTGTTTCGTTTATAATCAAACTGAGTATCAAAAGGAGGTTGAAAATGAAAATTGATTTGAAAGGTCAAACTGCCGTGGTTTACGGCGCAGGAAGGGGAATTGGCGAGGCTATTGCGTTGGAATTGGCAAAAGTGGGTGCAACAGTCTATGTTGCCGACATTTTGGAAGAGAATTGCGAGCGTGTTGTCAAAGAAATCAAAAAACAGGGATATCAAGGTTATGCCGTCAAGTGTGATGTCAGCAAGTTTGACGAAGTTGATGCCGTTATGGCAAAAGCTGAAAAGCAAACGGGCAGGTTGGATATTGTCATAAACAATGCGGGTATTGTCACCCTTGGCTCTTTTCTTGAAACAACACAAGAAGAAATCAAAAAACTTATTGATGTCAATTTGATGGGCACAAGCAATGGTTTGCAAGCGGGCGTTCGACGTATGCAAAAATATAACCATGGCAAAATTGTTTCAACAGCATCTTTTGCTGGGCGTCACGCCATGAAAGAAGGGTTTGCATATTATGGCATGACCAAGGCCGCAATAATTTATCTCACGCAAGCGGCGGCGTATGCAGGCGCTGACTTTAACATCAATGTCAATTCCATTTGTCCGGGAATCATTCGCACACCAATGTGGGAAAAGATTTTGGACAGCTATGTTGAAGCAGGGCAGGAGAGAGAATCTGCTTGGAAGGAAAGTCTCAAACATTTCATTCCACTTGAAAGGGGTGACCAAAAGGCAGAAGACATCGCCTATGCCGTGCTCTTCCTTTGTTCAGAATATGCCGATCACATCACAGGTCAGGCACTGAATGTTGACGGCGGAGCAGCAATGAATTGATTGTTTCAATTTCAAAAGCACTCGGACAAAGTCAACCGAGTGTTTTTTTGTCAAAATCATTTGTTTTTTGCTTTAACTTTTTTTATTTTGACTTTTGAGAAATATTTTTCTTTGATTTTCACCATATAAACGGAGAAATTGATCACATTAAACACCAAGCAAAGCAGTGCGAACATAACCATTCCGACAAGACTTGAAAACACCAAATTGAAGAAAGTTGGTAGGATGTATGAGAGTAATGAACTGACAAATGAAGTCGTCGCTATGACAGGCAGTGAGAACAACGCCATCAGCAACAAATTCTTTTTTAAATCCAATTTGATTTTGAGTTTGCGTTTGAGCATAAAGATATTTAAGCAAGCGGTGATGAGTGTGGAAATGCCCATTCCAATCAAAATGGCATTGATTCCAACAAATCTAGGCAAAATCAAGACACTCAAAAGCTGAAAGACCGCGCCGATGAGAAAATTTATAAAAGACTTCACTTCCAGCCCCACGGAATTTAGAATCGCCGAAGTTATGTTGTTTATCCCCATTGGAATCATGATCCAAGCGGAATATTGAAGAAGTGTTCCACTCAATGGCTCGTCATATATAAACGAACCAAATTTATCTCCAATTGCAACGAAAATTGGCGCAATCAAGAATGAAACAAACAAAGCAAACAAAATTGACGAAGAAACACGTTTCTGGATATGTTCGCTGTCGTTTTGCACCATCGCCATGGATATGTCCGGCACAAGCGCGGTTGAAAGAGAGCCTATGATTGAAGTTGGAAGAAACAGAAATGGCATTGTCATTCCAACAGCAATACCATAAAGGCTCATTGCTTGTGCACTTGTGTAACCAGCCAAAATGAGTTGTGCTGGCAGAATTAAGGCCACGAGCGGTTGAACAAAACTTCCTGCCACGCGAACTCCTGTGATAGGCGCAGACTGTCGAATGACTTTGCGATATATTTTTGACGGCTTGCCCAATTTTCCGCCATAGAAAAAGAAGAGCAACATGACAAAAAATGCCGAAACGAAACAAGAGAGTGTAAATGACCATGCCACAGCCAATGCGTGTTGCAGTGCGGTCATTCCGGAAGCTATGAGAAGCACACAAATGACAATTTTGACAATTTCTTCAAAAAGTTCGGAGACACAAAGCCCGAAATAATTATCATTTCCCCACATTGCACCACGAAATACGCTGTAAATTGAAGAAAAAATGAGCGATGGCATGAGAATTATCAAAATGTTCATGCAGTTTTCATCTGAAAAGAGATTGGAGAAAAGATTGCGAAAGATGAAAACAATCAGACATAACAGCACACTGGTTGCAAGACCCACGATTATGCTGGATGTTGCAAGACTTCCCATAGATTTTTTGTCTGAACGGACGCGGTAGCTTGCTGTCATTCGAGAGATGATCAGTGTGAAACCACTTGAAACGATTGTGAGAAGGACCATAAACACCGACGAGGCGACTTGATACATCCCCAACGCTTCTGCACCAATTGCACGAGAAAGAAAGATTCGAAAAAAGAAACCCAACATTCGGGTCAGCAGTGTGAAGATTGTTATGGTGGCGACACTTTTGAAGATTGATTTCATACAAAACATTTTATGTTTGAAGTTTGAAAATTAGACAAGTTGTCGAAAATTTTGTGACTTAAAATTGAGAAAAAAATGAACTTTTGCCATTTTTGGTAAATTTTTTGTCAATTTTGTTAATATAAATATAACATGATCAAAAAAATTCCATTTCCGTTATATCAAGTCAAAAAAGGGGAAAATTTGCGAGTTATTTCACAAAAATTTGGCATTGATAGCACAAAAATCTTGCTGGACAATTCTATGAGTCCAAAACAGATCAAAGAAGGTGTTTTCATTTTTTTGAAACAGGATGACTATAAAAAGTTGTGAAGACTTGCACCCATAAAGTGCTGAAATGTTTCAACATAATTTTTGATTATGTTCAAGGAAACATAAAATTCAATCTCTTCTTCTTCGTCAATATAAGTTTTCAAGCGGACAATCTCCACGCCAAGTGGTTCAATTGATTTGTGATTGACCACAAAACAAAGGTTGCTCTCATCTTTATTCCAATTATATTCCAAATTGTCCACCAAACTTGCCACTTCGCCATTGACAATTCCGCCATTGTTTTCAATGGCAATTTCAATTTCATAGCAAAAACGATTCACGCGACCAAGTGCGTTCACCACAAGTCTATCTTCCACCACACAAATTGCTGTCAAGATGCCAATAAGCACAAGAATACAGAAAAATTTGAACCAACCATATTTTGTCACTCTTGCACCTTCCCCAGAGGTTTTGTTTGGAGCGTTTGATATTTTTCGTTATATTTTTGTAAATAGACAGAACCATTTTTGTCAATTGTCATCACAAGAACATCTTTGACATTTTTTGCATTTGCTTTTTCAAGTAGTTTTTTCACTTCAATTTCATCAATTTTTGCAAGTTTGAGATTGTCTTTGTTGATTTTTCCTTCACTTATTATGTTGATTGGAAGAGTGCTTTTTTCTGGCGATAGATCCAAATCTTGTGCAGTGACAGGGGCATATTGACTCTTTGGAAACACACTCATCTTGCCATTGGTTTCCATTATGGCGTATTGGATTTGCTCAATTTTGAAATATCCACATCCACGGATTGCTTCAAATACGTCGTCGACGGAAAGATCCAAATCTTTGAGAGCTTTGTGGTCAATTCCTTCTGGGTTGATGACAATGACAGGCTTTCCGCTCAAAAAAGAAGAAAATTTGCTGCTGATTTTACTGAAAAACGTCAATATGTAGTGAAGAACCACCAAGGTGAGCAATGGAACAATGCCGTGAAGGACCGGCACGGAAACTTCCGCCATTGGTATGGTTGCGAGGTCGGCGATGATCAGCGTCAAAACAAGTTCGAAAGGTTGCATTTCGCCCAACTGCCTTTTGCCCATAAGCCGATATAAAGTCAGCACCACAATGTAAATTATAACTGCTCGAAAAACAATGGTCAACATGATTATAATATAAGTAAAAAAACAAAAAATACACCAAACGGCGTATTTTTCTTTGATTTATCAAGATTTTTATCACCAAATTTTGTCATCTTTTTTGCGAACAATGAAAATTATCAAAATTATCACTGCAATGACAAGCAAAACTGCAAAAACAATCAACAAAATGAGCCAAGTATAATCAACAGGTTCGGTTTTGACTGTGGAGATGTCTGGAACGGAGCAAGTGAACAATTCATTCCCTTCATCGTCCACAACAGTGAAAACGATTGTCCAAACGCCTTCAATTCCGTTGGAAGAAAAAGTGAAAGTGTTTCCTGTTTGAGATTGAATGCCGTCGAAAAGAACTTCATATCCTTGATACTGCAAATCTTCTTTCATGTCTTCTGTCAAAACATAGTAGACACCGTCAGAGCTGACCCCATATGCCGACCATTTCAAGTGTGCAGGGTTGACATAGTCGAATATGCCGGTGTTGAAATAGAAGTAATATTGACTCAACAAATCGTTTGAGCTTGAGATTGAATATAGCGGTGACAGTGTGGTTGTGTTGATTGTCATCAAAATTTCTTCAACATCATCAGGCACGACAGCGATGTAAATTTCTTCGGCTGTGGATGTTTGAACTTTATTTTCTTCGTCAATGTTGCTGTTGTTGATGACTTGTTTATATTTCAGTTCAAATTTATATAGCCCAAAGCCATAGCCGTGATATGTGGAAGATTCATCATCTGTTGTGCTGTCGATGGAATAATAAAAACTTGAAGATGAGAAGTTGTTTTCAATGATTGTTTCTTCATAAATTCTCAAAACTGTGTCGGTTGACATTGTTTGAACTTCGTCGCTGTTTTCGTCAAATTCCACACACATATAGGTCACCCAAAGTTCAATGCCAGTATAGTTGTTTTGGTCGTTTTCATCGAAGTTGCTGGTGCTGGAAAAGGTGAAAGTCAGTCCTTGCAAATCTCTCCAATCATAGCATATGTATGTGATTTGTTTGTTTTCATTAAGCGTGTCGGTGACAGTTTTTTCTCGACCAATGCACGTGCCAGACCTTGCTTGTGTTGTGAAATCTAAAGAAAATGGCGAGCTGGTTGTTGAGTTTGTTGACACCAATGTTGAAGTTTGTGCAAGCGTGTTTGAAAATGTTCCGCCAAAATTCGTCAAAAAGAAAATCCCCAGAAACATCATAAGGATTGAAACGACGAACATACAAAACTTCTTCGTTTTCATGTTTCTATTCTATCATATATTTCGAAAATTAAAAAATAAATTTTAAAAAATTTGACAAAAACCATATTTTATTTTGAAATTTGACCAAAATGTTTTAAAATATTTGTATATAAATTTGAAAGGGATGTCTATGGAAATTGAAGAACTTGTTGCGGATGTTGACGAAAATCAAATAAGTTTTGATTTTTTGTATGACATGAAACCAGATGTTCGTGAATGGTCAGCGGAAAACACTTTGGTGGTGATTGTCAGAGCCAAGGGGGAAGTTTCTCCGGACTTCGAAATTTGTGGAAAGAGCATGCTCAATTGGGTGAAGCTTGCCTCTTTTGGATGTCAACAAAAAGTTATTGACGAGCCGGATGAAGAAAACTTTTTGGATGTCATCAAATCGGTTGGAGAAGGTTTTTCATACGTTGTGGTGCTATATTCAGATACTCCGCTTTTGAAAAAGTCAACTTTTTTTGAAATTATGGAATATTTTTCTACTCACAGAATGAATGTTCTCAAATTGTTGCGTGGGATTGTCTTTCGTGGAGATTTTCTCAAAAATGCCAAGATGATCATGTCTGCCATGGTGGAAGAGTTTGACAAAGAAGATTTTGAGATTGTCGACAATCTGCAAAAAGTTTCCAAAGTGTTCAAGGTGTTGAACCAAAGAATTTTGAATTATCACAAAGAAGCCGGTGTGGTGTTTTTCGGCGAAGGCACAATCTTTATAGACGCCGATGTTGAAATTGAACCGGGGGTGGTGATTTATCCAAACAACATCATCAAAGGGCAAAGTTATATTGGTCGTGACGTCATTTTGGAGAGTGGAAACTATATTCTCGACACCATTGTTTGTGATGAGGCATTTGTGGTGCAAAGTTATCTCGAAAAAAGCAAGGTGGAAAACGGAAAAATTGTTGGACCTTTTGCAAAATTGGTCAATAAAAAGGTGTGAAAAATGGTGATTATTGTTGGGCTTGGCAATCCGGAAGCAAGATATGAGCACACAAACCACAACATTGGCTTTGACGTGGTGGATATGCTGGCAAAAAAGTGGGAAATTGAAATATCCAAGAAAAAATTTAAGGCGCTTGTTGGTGAGGGAATGATTGATGGTCAAAAAGTGATGATTGTCAAACCTCAAACATATATGAACAACAGCGGTGAATGCGTGGTCATGCTCAAAGAAAAGTTTAAGGACGCACGCATTATTGTTGTTGTGGACGACATTGATTTGCCACGCGGATATGTGAGATATCGCGAAAAGGGCTCGGCTGGCACGCACAACGGGCTGAGAAGTATTGTAAGTTTTATCGGCGAAGATTTTGAACGCGTCAAGGTGGGCACCGGGAGAGATATCTCTGTTTCTTTGGTTGATTTTGTGTTGTCAAAATATGATCAAACTGAAATGGCTCCGGTTTTACAACGTGCTTGCCAAGAGATTGAAGCGAGAATTTGATGGTTGAATTTTTGAGTTTTTTGCAAAATGTGATTAAGCCCAAAAAGACAATGGGCGGTTTTTTTGTTGGAGAAAAAGTGCTTGTCACTGCCTTGCAAGAAAAGTTTGTTTTTCTGGCATCCGATTTTGTGAGTGCAAGCAAAATCAAGAAAGGTTTGACAGATGCTGGCAAAAAAGTGCAAATAATCTCTTGTGGACGAGAAAATGATGACGAACACGATGTCAATTTGGCGCCATTTGCAAAAGCAATCTCAGCGTTTGAAAGAAATCTATTGGATGGGCTTATTTTTCTGCCGTCTTCTCTTTCATCAAAATTTGATTTGAATTTTTTGTCTCAATCTCTTCAAATTAATGTTGGGCAGGAAATTTCTTTGGAAAATCTATCCAAACAATTGTCTGATTTTGGCTATGAGCGAGTGGAATATGTTTCCATGCCGGGACAGTTTGCCGTGCGCGGAGATGTTGTGGATATTTTCGTTGAAGAATTGCCGACGCGTTTGGAATTTTTTGACGAAGAAGTTGAAAAAATTATAAATTTTGATTTTTCAACGATGAAAACTCAAGAAAATTTGCAAAAAATTGATATTTTTCCAATATTTCTGAAATTTGGCAACAATTCTGTTGTTGATTTATGCGAAACAATTTTTGTGGATGAACCTCAAAAAATTGAAAATGAATGCAAAGTTTTGCAAAATCCACTTGAACATTTTGAAAGGTTTAGTTTGAGCGATGTTGACTTTGACAAATGTTTTGTCTTTTCCAACACAATGCAATGTGAGTTTGAGAATGTCACGGTGGGTCAGAAGAATTATATCACAGATTTCATGAGCCTCAAAAACGACATTTTGATGTATGCACGCGGTGGGCACAATGTCTTCCTGTTTGCGGGTGAGTTTGAAGATATTTTGGAAGAATTTTTGTTGACAAACAACATCTCTCATCGCAAATTTGACGGAAATCTTGTGGACGGAGTGAAAGTCTATCTTTGTGCTGACTATTTTTCATATTCATTCAGTTTTCTTCCGCTCGACATTATTGGCATTGGCACAGATGACCTATATCGTCCAAAAAGAGTCGACTTCAAACGAAGCGGAAAAGTTCTTCCATATCTTCCAAAAGTGGGCGACTTTGTGGTGCATTCGTTTTACGGCGTAGGACGATGCAAAGACATCATTCGCATGAAACTTTCACGCTTTGAAAAAGACTATTTTGTTTTGGAATATAAAAACGGTGCACTGCTCTATCTTCCTTCCGAGCAAGCCAATCTTTTGTCGGCGTATATTGGTGGTGAAGATCCAAAACTCAATGCTTTGGGCTCAAACGAGTGGACAAAACTCAAACAAAAAGTCAAGTCCGATCTTAAAGAGTTGGCTTTTGAACTTGCGAAGATATATAAAGACCGTCAAACAAAGAAAGGGTTCAAGTTTGTGCGTGATGAAGAACTTGAACGAGAGTTTGCGGACAGTTTTGCTTTTGAGCTCACTTCTGACCAAGTTCAAGCGATTGTGGATGTGGACACGGATATGGAAAACGGCAAAGTTATGGACAGACTGATCTGCGGAGATGTTGGTTTTGGCAAAACAGAAGTGGCTTTTCGCGCGATGTTCAAGGCGGTGTATAACTCTAAACAGGTGGCATTTCTTTGTCCAACCACAATACTTTCTGAGCAACATTTTCGTTCGTCAAAAGAGCGTTTTGAGAAGTTTGGATTCAGGATTGAAGTGTTGAATCGATTTAAAACGGCAAAAGAAACAGCGGAAATATATCAAAGATTGGAAGAAGGGAAAATTGACATCTTGATCGGCACGCACAAAATTTTGAATGATAAAATCAAATTTAAAGATCTTGGACTTCTTGTGTTGGACGAAGAACAACGCTTTGGCGTCAAAGATAAAGAAAAAATCAAAAAAATGAAGACGGATGTGGATGTTTTGACACTCTCTGCCACGCCAATTCCGCGCACACTCAATATGTCTTTGACCGGAATTCGGGACATCAGCGTCATTGCCACACCACCGCGCGACCGACTGCCAATTCAAACTTATGTGACAACATATAGTGACAGTCTTCTTCAAGATGTTGTTTCAAGAGAACTGTCACGCAAGGGAAAGGCTCTCATTCTTTTCAACCGAGTGGAAGATATATATAATTTTCAAGGCCGCGTTGCCTCGCTTTTGCCACAGGCTTCAATTGGCGTGGCGCACGGACAAATGGAAGAGCGAGCACTTGCCAGAGTGATTGACAATCTTTACGACGACAAATTTGACGTGCTCATCTCCACCACTCTCATTGAAAACGGCATCGACCTTCCAACACTCAACACCTTGTTTGTTGTCGATTGTGATTTGTTGGGTTTGTCGCAACTATATCAAATTCGCGGCAGAATTGGACGTTCGGACAAACTTGCCTATGCTTATCTCACCTATGACGGCTCAAAAGTGCTGACTGAAACGGCGTATAAACGTCTGGATGCAATCAAGGAGTTTAGAGAGCTTGGAAGTGGATTCAAGATTGCCACGCGTGACCTTGAAATTCGCGGAGCTGGGGACATTTTGGGCAAACAGCAACACGGACATATGCAAAAAGTGGGATATGACATGTATATCCGTCTGCTTGATGAAGTGACAAAAGAAATTTCTGGCAATAAGGTTGCCGGAGAAAAAGACATCCAAATGGAACTTGTTTTGGATGCATATATCAGTGAAGACTACATCTCTTCTCAAGATGAAAGAATTGTCTTTTACAACAAAATTTCAAACATATCTTCTCAGCGTGATTTTGATGACGTTCTCTCTCAGTTGCAAGAGATGTGTTCCTATGTTCCAGAAGAAGTGAAAAATTTGTGTAAGGTGGCATATTTAAAAAATTTGGCTGGGCAATTTAATGTCAAAAAAATCAAGATTGACGAAAGAGAATGCTTGGCGTATTTTTATAAAAGCAAGGACATTATTGACAAAAGATTGTCGAAAACGGTCGGATTTTATGATGCTTGTTTAAAATTTGAAGAACTGCCTATTTTAAAATTGAACATAAAAGGCAGGGTTTTGCAAAAAATTGATAAGATGATTGAGATTTTTTCAAGAGCCTTACAAGAAAAATTGTAAAACATACTCAAAAACACTTGTTTTTTTGTTCAAATGTGTGTTATATTATAAAGGTTATAAAGGCATTTTAAACGGAGTTTCAAGTGAAAAAAAGATTTTTTGCAATTATTATGTCACTTTTCATGTGCTTGTCAGTGTTGACAGGTTGTTCTTTGGTTGAAACGGATGTGCAGAAATTGTATGAATCTGTTGTTTGCTCAATAACTTATTCTGACGGAGAAGTTGAAGAAATTACTGTTCGTGAACTATACACAGCCTACAACAGTTATGGATATTATTACGTTCAAAGTTATGGCTATGACACAGATGAAGCTCTTCTGTTGACTCTCGACACCATCATTGACAGAAAATTGACAGTCAAAGCAGTTGAAGATTATTATATAGAAATCGGCGAAGACATTCTTATCGACAGTGAAAAGACTTATCTTTATGATGAAACATACAGTTCTTTGTATGAAAATTTGAAAGAATATTTTACAGACAACTTCGGCGAAGCGACAACAGGAACAGCAAGTTCGTCGACATCTTTGTATGAAGAATATGAAAAAAGTGCAAAACTTGACTATGACGACAACGGTTCGTTGATAATCAGAAAAACAACAACGGCAACAACCACTCGAGAAACATATAAGGCTCAATATAAAGACGGCGAAGTTTATGATCTTGAAAATGAAACTTTTGTGGAACTTATTTATGAAAAACTATACAGTTTGACCGAAGGAACCAGCACAAGCGCAAGACAATGGAAAATTGCTTTCAACGACTATCTCAAAGACATCAAAAGCAACTATTCATACATGACTTTCAGTTCGGACAAAGAATGTTTCTTGTTTGAAATCAGCAGATCATATGAAATTTTGAAAGAAAATTATCTTGTTGAAAAATATGAATCAGTCTTCAATGCTCGCGCTCAACAAGGAGATGATTATTCACTTGTCACAGTCTATGACGTTTTGAATTATTATTCAGCAAAGGTGCGCACTGACTATACAGACTATGTCATCAATGGCAACTCGGACACATTTGAAAGTAACATTTTGAGCGATGTTGGCAGTGTGGACTATATCATGGAAGGTGACAATGCGACGGGATATTTCTATGTTGCTTATGTGAAAGTGGCATTCACTGATGAACAACAAGCAAAATATGACGAAATCATAAGCGGAGATGCATATTCCAACGAAACACAACAACAAAAAGCACTTGAAAGTCTCTATGCAAATGTCATGGCAACGGTGCGCGATGAATATGGCGAAGAAACGGGCACAATGACTGCTGAGGCACTGTTGGAAGCAATAGAAAAAGCAGTTGGATCATATCAATATCTTGATCACATCACAATTGACGATTTGACTGAAAAGCAGATTGAAATCTTGATCGGACACGGTTCCAGCGATGGGTATACGGACGAAGAATTGAAAACTCTGGAAAATTATGTTGTTGAACGCAACGAAGAAATTGACGAAGAAAACAAATTGAAATCATACAGCAAAGCAGCAGCATTTAAAACATATTTATATCAATATAATGACGACGATTCATTGCAAAATGCTGACTACAACACTGTGATTGGCGTGACGACTGATGGTGAAGTGCTCTCTTCTGATTTCACAGACATGGAAGAAATTGAGGAGGCTTTGAAAGAACTTTATAATGGTGGTCAGGCACAAGTTGGAGATATGACAGGCTTGGTTGCTGGCGAAGACGGACTTTACATCTTCTTCTTTGCTGGAAAGATTGAGAACTTGTTCACAGGCATCGACGAGAATTTTGACTTGACAAAAAGTCCAGAAAGCATAAAGATTTTGGCATCAACAAGATTGAACATCTTCTCTGAAAAGACCATTTTTGATTTGCTTTATGACGAACTGACAACCGACAACTTCTCTGTTTTCCAAAACATGAATATGCAATATTTGAGAAATCAATGTCAAGCAATCACAATCGATGAAGATGTTTTGAAGAGATTATACTAAAATCAAAAAAAACATAAATAAAAAAACAAACAACAACTCTTGAAAGTTTGACAGGAGTTGTTGTTTTTTGTTATAATACGATGAGTTAAATGGAAAAGTTGGATTTTGAAGAAGAAAAGAAAGATGAGATTTTGCCTGAAAAAAAAGGTAATCTTTTTTCGCGCTTGAGATCAAAAATCAGAAAACGTAAAGAAAAAAAACTTGAAGAACTTCAAAATGAAACGCTGACAGACGAAGAAAGCAAAAAACTTGAAGAAAAAATTGAAGAAGTAAACAAAGAAGTTTCCAACAAATCTTCAAACAAAAAGAAGATTTTGAATGTTGTATATTTCATTTTCAACATCATTTTGGTGGCTGGAATTCTTGTTTGGAACATTTTTTCAAGCGAAGATTTTTCTCCTCTTGATCTTTTTGACTTAAATTATGGTTTCTTGGTTGTTGCTTTGGTTCTTTTGCTTGGCATTTTGACATTTGATGTTTTATCTATTCACAGAATGATATATCGCAAAACACTTCGCTCACGATGGGCTTTGTCATATAAATCAATGGCAGTTTTGAGATATTATGATGCCGTCACACCACTTTCTTCTGGTGGTCAGGCATTTATGGTGACATATTTGACAGGGAGAGATGTTCCGGCTTCGACATCGCTTTCAATTCCAATTGCAAAGTTGGTTTTTCAAAATATTGCTTGGCTGATTGTCACATTCATCTGTTTGATCACTTCTTTTGTTATGGGATGGACAACTTTGGTTTCAGCAGCCAGCATAATTGGTTTTGTCTTGGCATTTGCCATGGTGTCTTTCATTCTCTTCATTTCTTTATCGAAAAAGGCAGGAAGAAATTTGGTTGCATGGTGTCTTAAATTGCTTGTCAAAATTCGCATTTTGAAAGATTTTGATAAGCACTATGAGAAAGTTTTGAACTTTGTTGAAGATTATCAAAACATCATGCGCGAATATAGTCATGCAAAATTTGATGTGTTCTATCAAATTTTCATGCATGCTTTGAGAATTCTATGCTTGTTCTCAATTCCATATTTCATATATTGCGGTTTCAAAGGTTGGGATCCTTCAAAGTTCGGCGAGTTTTTTGTTTATACAGCGCTCATCGATCTGGCATCAAGTTTCATTCCATTGCCGGGTGGAACAGGTATGAACGAATTGACCTTCACAGCATTGTTCAGCACGTATCTTGGTGGAGCAACCTTTTGGGCTATGTTGTTTTGGAGATTTTGTTCATATTACTACTATCTCTTGCAAGGACTTGGAGTCATTACTTACGACACCGTCTATGGCAACAGAAAATATCGTTGGGTAAAAAAGAAATTTGCATTGCAAGAAGAAAGTCGAGAATTTAGGCGAATGCAAATTGAAAATTTCAGACAAGAGAGAAATAAAAGAAGAAAAAATCAAAAAAAATTGAAAACAGAATAAAAATTTAAGAAGAAGAAAGCTGAAAAATTTTGATTTATATGTATTATTTTTATGAATAAATCAAAAACTATTCACATGACAAAGAAAGATATCGCTTGGCTTTTTGCTTGCATAATTTTGGCTGTCTCGTTGGCTGTGTCAATTTATTTGGGCTATGCAGGATTTTATTCCTCTTTGACCTATCTCAAATCTCAATCAGACCTTGTTGTTGGAAACAATGTTTCTGTGGAAGTTAATCCAAATGAAGCAAGTGTTGTTTCATTCACTTTTGATGGGTCATATCTTCCAAATGAGAGTGTGCCACAAGTGATCAAAATCAATGCTTCTCTTTTGGATGAAGACTTGCTTGTGCGGGTGAAGGCGGTTGTTTTTGGAACTGATTATGACGTTGATTTTGAAACAACTGATCACTTCTTGAAAAACGAAGATGGATATTATTATTACGACGATGTGCTTTCGGGTGGAAATATCATCACTTTTTGCAATGCAATCATTATGCCGGAAGGAACTGTCAGTGGAGAGCAATACATTCTGTCAGTCATCGTGGAAACTTTGAGTGAAGATGTGGAAAACATCTGGCAAAGTGAGTAATTTTATTAAATTTCTTGGTTTTATGTTCATTTTGATTGGACTTTTTTGAATTTTTAGTTTAAAATTGTTTTAGAGGATAAATTTATGGAAGAGAAAGTCTATATTCCACGTCCGCCAAAAGAGCTTGTCAAGAAAGCGGATGAAAACAAAAGCGAAATTGAGCAAACAACTTCAAAGAGTGTTGAAGTTGAGTCTGTAGTCGAGCAAAAAGAACCTCAAATCAACGTTGAAGTTGAACCAATGGAAGATCTTTCAAAAGTTGAAGAGGTTGCAACAAAGAAAGTTAAAAAATCTTCGCCTCAAAGACTCTATAAGGGCATAGTTTGGACGGGAGTGATCTTTTCTTTTGCTCTAGTGGTGCTGTTTATCGTTTTGATGATCATAATCTAATTTTTTCATAATATTGTGAAAAAAATATAAAATTGCACAGTTTTTTGTGCATTTTTTTTATTTTTTTGATTGTATTTTATAAATTTGTCAATATTTAATTACATGAAAAGACTTGTTGTGTTTATGTTTTTGCTTTGTTGCTTGGGGAGCACTGCATTGTTTAAGTTTGAATCCAATCCTTTGTTTAATTTGGAAGGAGTTGAAAAAGTTTGTTTCATTGCCGATGCAGAACTTGTCGAAGCTGAAGGAGTGAATTGTGGAGATTTGGTCTTTAATTATTGTTCCCTTTCGACGGCGAAAAAGAATTTGAGTGAATATGAAAAGAATTCAATTGGTGTGGAATTTTATTTTCAAAGCGACGTGAATTTGGAGAAAATTTTGACCATTTTGAAAGCTGACATTGTGACAAAAATTGAATATGAAAATTTGACAGTGCTTTCTGCTTACACTCCTTATTATCAAAATTGTGTCTATGTTGACGGCAAAAAAATCAATTTGCAAATTGCAATTTCTGACACAAATATCATTGCGGGCTTTCCTGTGTTGTTGACGGGATATTGATGAGAACCAAAAAATACTTAAAAATGTGACAAAAAACATAAAAAAACGCAAAAATTTATAAAAAAACTTGTTTAATTGGTGTAAAAATGGGCAAATATCAAGGCATGGAGGTAAAAAATGGAAATCAATAAAGAAAATAAATTCAAAAGATTTTTCAAAAGATTTGGAGCACTCACGTTGTCTTGTGTGTTTGCTCTTGCAATTGCACTCACGGTTGCACTGACGGTGACTGGTGGTGAAGAGGAAGAAGTTTCAACCACTGCAATGACATTTGCATTGCCTATGACGGATGCTGTGATTGTGAAAGATTATGCTGATGACAGGTTGCAATATAACAGCAGTTTAAATCGCTGGGAGATTCATCTTTCAATTGATCTCACATCGGATGACTTGACTGTCTATTCTGTTTGCGACGGTGTTGTTTCTTCCATTGACAACAATTCTTTGGAAGGGTATGTCATCACAATTGAGCACGATGACGGATTTGTGAGTGTTTATTCGTCACTTTCGAGCAATGTCTTGGTTGAAGAAGGCGACACGGTGACAGCAGGTCAAGCAATTGGAGAAGCGGACAGCTCTGCAACGAATGAATCGCAATCAGGAAGTCATTTGCACTTCACACTTTATAAGGATGGCTTGGAAGTCGATCCAAACAACTATCTTGATTTACAAAACAAATAAGGCTGACAATTCGAAAAAATTATATATTGAAAAATGCGTATTTCAAAGATACGCATTTTTTTATGAAATAAAGTGAAATTTAGTTGCCTTTTTGAATCTGTTTATGATATCATGATTTCGTGGAGGTTAACATGATTATTGATAAAGTTAAAGAACTTGTTGCAGAACAACTTGGAATTTCAAAAGATTCAATAACTGCTGAATCAAACATTGTGGAAGATTTGGGTGCAGACTCTTTGGATGTTATTGAAATGCTTATGACTTTGGAAGAAGAATATAACATCACAATTCCTGACGAACAAATCAGTCAAATCAAAACAATTGGGCAGATAACTGAACTTATAGAAAAATTGCAATAATTTTGAAAAAACTTGCGAAATACAGCAAGTTTTTTTGTTGAAACATTCCTTTAAAATCGACAAAATTGTGCATATTTTGACAAATCCTCACATAGATTGAAATATCAAAATCTATGGGAGGAGATATGAAACCATATATAAGAGAGCGCACATTGCAACTTGCAAATTATATTTTGCAAACAAAGGGCACAATCAGGCAAACTGCAAAAGTTTTTAATTTAAGCAAGAGCACGGTGCACAATGATTTGTCGAGAAGATTGAGAAAAGTGGATGAAAAAGTGTATGAAAATGTCAAGGAAGTTCTAGATATAAATTTTGCAGAGAAACATATCAGAGGTGGTTTGTCTACGAAACATAAATATGAAATAATAAAAGAAAAATAATAAAAAATATAAAAAACAATAAAAAATAATAAAAAATTCATTAAAAAACGCAAAAAAATTGATTTTTTTGTGTTTTTTTAATTTTTTTGTCAATTATTTTATTTCAAATTCGCAAACGATGGAAAAATATTTTTTTATTTTTTCAAAATTATTTTTCTTAAAAAAAATAGAAAAATGTAAAAAAATAAGTGAAAAAATATTTTCTTATTATTTTTTGAAATTTCATGTCAAAGTTTTGACTTTATTTTTGCAGTTGTTTTATAATATATATAATTAATATGCCGACTAAAATCTCATCTCATTGCAAATATTAATTTTGGAGGAATGGATGAAAAAATTCGCTCTTGGAATGTTAAGTGTTTTTATGCTTCTGGGTGGGCTTTTTCTTTTTACGGGATGCAACAAGCAAATCTCGATGACAGTTTCCGTGAACGAATTTTCAATTTCCACCAACAATGAAAATGCAGAAGAATATGCTTCCAAAACAATTGAGGTCTCTCTGACAAATTCTTCCGCCGGTGTGACAGTGGAAGTGATTGAAGGTGAAGACAGTGTCTATGTTTCGGATCTGTCAGGATCGAGTGGGTCTTATCGTTTTGTCATCAATGCCACAAAGAGTGGTGACGCAAAAGTGAAAGTCACAGCTATTGAAGATTACAGTGTGAGCGAAGAAATTGTCGTGCATGTCAGCACAAGTTTGACAAACATCACAACAGCCAATGATGATGAAAAAAATCTTTACATAGTTCGTGGCTCATATAAAGCTCTTGATGAAGAGTTCCAAAACACATATTTTGACATGAGTCCAGAAGATGTCAGCATCAAAGATCTTGATTGGACATTTGAAACTTCTTACACTCTCGCAGACTCCAAAATCTTGACAGTCGGTGGTGAAACATATGCATATATCGAGGACAACACAGTCTACGTCTTGGAAGATTGTGATTTGTCTGAAATTACACTCAGGGCAACATATGTCTATGACTCTGACATCTATACCACAATCACATTTGCCATTTTGGACGACACCACAATCAACTCTTTCACATTGCAAGATGAAAACGGAGAGAAGGAGTTGGCTTCAAATAATGAAGAACTTTTGACTTCGGCAGAATTTTCTATCAAAAGAAACGATGACACAACCACTCAAAAATATTCCATAACCGGCACACTGGTTGTGAACACCACAGAAGATGTTGGCATCTCTTTGGTTGTTTTGCAACAGGATGAATATTATATTTGGCAAGAGATGAGCGATTATTCTTCTCTCTTCTCATTCTCGGTCAATTCCAAAGAAACAAACACTGCTGGAACTCAAACCACTTTCACATTCACAATAAGCGGTTATGATGAAGATTATGCATATTCACAATATGGCACTTTCAAATTTTATTTCAAAATCTCATATACAAATTACAACTATTTTGTGACGACAGAGAACTTTGACACACGAGTTGAAGTTTCATATTCTGCCGAATCAATAAGCTTGACTTCTTCCGACGGAAATTCTCTCGGTGGTGACACAATCGACGTCTTTTCAAGTTATGAAGACAGTGAAGGCTATTTTGTCAATGTGCTTGTTTTGCCAACAGAAGTTCAAATTGACAACAGCATGTTCTATATCACCATTGACATCACGCAATCTTCGCTCTCTTCGGTGATTTCACAAATTGGTGGTGACATTTCAAACTTGTTCACGATTTATAGTGGCAACACGTTCTATGAATTCACAAGTGAAGGTGGCAACACGATTTATAAAACTGCCGATTTGAGCAACAATTCGAACATATACATTTTGGCAAGCAGCAATTTGTCGCAAGATTTGGAGGGAGTGACGATAAGTTTTGTTTCTTGCAGTCCGTCCGCTGTGCAAACAAGTTTGACTATGAATTTGTATAGAATCACTCAGGGAAGTTTGTCTGTCTATGACTATGAAACAGGCGAGGACAAGGCTGTTGAAACACAGTATATCGCAACAAACTCATCTTCCAACAGTTTGTCATATACTCTCAGAATCGAAGGAATTTCATCCATCACAGGACTTGAGCTCGTCAGCGATGGAAATGAACTCTTCTCATTTTCAAATTTGACACAGACTGAATCTAGTACCGGAACAAATCCATATGTTGTCGTGACATTCACAGTCAGTCTAAACGGCGTAAATTTTGAAGATCAAACACAGTTTTGGTTTGAACATATCACCGGCAAGAGCACAGAAGCAATCACTCTTTCCGCCTTCATGCCTTTGACATCGGTGGCGATAATAAATGGAAATTCGTATTCGACAAGTGTGTTTGTAAGTTACACATCCACACAAAGTTATGTTGAAGCAAGTGGAGGAGTAAGTTCAAGTTCCACCATTTCAAACACAACTTTGTCACATCTTTTGATTGAAGCAGGGACAAGATTGCCACTTTCGAGTGAATATCAAACGCTTTCAAGTGAAGGAATAACTTTCACTTATCTTTCATTTGATTCTTTGGTGGAATATTTGAAAAATTATTATAACTATGAAGATGATCAAGCAGAAAGTTATGCTTTGGAACTTTTCAACAGTGACGACGGAATAGATTTTGTTGCCAACAACCTTTATGGACAGTTCACAACAATCGACTCGAATTATTTTTCCATAACAGAAAGCAGTTTGACATTGACAGAAAATGCTTTCAAAGGATATGTTCTTGCCACTTTCAGTGGTTATGACATCAATCACAACCTTGTGACAGTTTTGAGATTTTTTGCAATTGAAAGTTTCTATTCTGTTTCATATCTTTCGTCAGACACTCGTGAAGAATTGTTATATTCAAAAGAAACACTTTCAATCGCTGATGAGGAACTTTCTTATGTTGAAATCACATTGTCATTCAGAACTGACACAAAAATTCCAACTTACACCGACAGTTTGCAATATTTCACTTTTACTTCCGCTCAAAATGCTTTTTCAAGTGCCACAGCATCTTCTCAAAATGACGTGATTTCAAATGATTATTATTCCATAAGCAATGTTCGATACACGAATTCTGGCAGATATTTGAAATTCACAATCACAGCAAACTCCACAAATTTGTTGACCATTTTTGTGGACACACTGACAATCACATACACCGATCCAAATGGTTTGACAAGATCAACGCAAATTGTCATTCAAATTCGAAATGTCGATCGTGTGGAAAGTGTGACATGGGTGGACAGCACGGACGATAATGAAATTTATTTGAGCACGACTTCCACAACTCAAACTTCCGCTTCAATCTCCACAATCATTTCTCCATCAAGTGCAAATGACAAGACTTTGAGTTATTATTTCCGTTCAGCAGGCGGTTCGGGATATTTGAGCATCGCTCAGCAAGGGGATGGAAACATTTTCAGTTTGAGCATTTCCAGCGCCAATTCGGGCGGGTGGGGATATCTCTATATCCTGCCTTCTGACATGATTAAATCGGTTGACGGCGGAGAAAGAATTTTGCTTTATGATTACACAACCGACAGCGACGGCAACATTGTTGAAAGTCCGGTGTATATAACTTGGGATCAGTTGCCAGATTATTATGAATATTTGGTCAGCGACGGATCGGAAGATTATGAAACATATGGCGTTTCGACATATTTTCTCAATAATAACGGCGAAAGGATTTATTATTCCAACATTTTGTTGAGAATCAAAGTCACGGTCGCTGATGGAACAAGCGAAGAAACTGCTTACAGAATTTACACTGCAAGCGAACTTGCAAACATCAGTGACATGTCAAAATTTTATGAAATTATGAACGATTTGACATTGACAAATTGGCAAAGTTTTGAAAGATTTACAGGAACAATTTTTGGCACGGACGAAACAGTGACTTTGACATTCACAGGAAACAGCGGAGCACTTGTTCAACAGTTGGAAGGAACAATCAGGAATTTGACTTTTGCTGGCCAGGTGAACACTTCAACAAGCGCAAACTATGCGGGTTTTGTGGTTGAGATAAATAATGGAACAATCGAAAACGTCTATGTTGACGTCAACTATTCTTCAAACACATATTCTTCAAGTGTTTTGACATCAACTGTATATGTTGTTGGCGGAATTGCTGGACAAAATAACGGAACAATCTCGAACAGTTTTGTCTATGGCTTGACCATCAATGCAACATCTGCCACATATATTGGCGGAATTGCTGGACAAAATTACGGAACAATTTCTGGCTCAGGTGTGGAATTCTATACCTTCAGTGAAGGTGTGTATAACACTGTGACAGGCAACTCAAGCACAGTTTTTGGTGGAATTGTTGGATATGCTATGACAAACAGCACAATTTCGACGTCATATGTCTATGCTTTCCCATTGACCACTTCAACCTTGACCTATTCCACACTTTTGTCTGTGGGAAGTGCATATTTGTTTGTTGGTAATGTCAGTGGGACAACCACTGTTGACCAAAGTTTTGCCTTTTTTGGGAATTTAAGCAATAGCAATAGTTCTGTGCAATTCTCCAATTCTTACTACACATATTACAACGGCTCAACTTTGACCATAACACTTTTGAGTGTTACATATGAAAATCAATATTTTAACGAAATTACTGGTAATGTGACAGTCACAAAATCTGGTAATAGCGAAGATTTCACTGCACAAACTGAAAATGTCAATCTCAGCCTTTTGCTGTCGAGTTTGGACAGTTCAATTTGGGTGACAAGCACCAATTCGAACAATTTTGACGGAGATGTCAACTTTGGATTTGCTTATCTTTCTGCAATAACACAAACGATTGCTGTGAACCTTTCAGGACTTGCTGTAAGTGATGTCGAAGGAAGTTATGTTCAAGCGTTGGCGGCGGCTGACAAGTCAAGCGGAATTTTGTTCTATACAAGTTTGACCACAAGCACAAATTCAACGGCGGACGAATCGGCTTTGACTGCGCGAAACACCATTTCCATCATGGAATTGTTTGGTCTTTCAACTCAAAGTCAGGCACGCGCACTCATTCTTTCATCGACTTCAACAAACATCACAATCAATGCAAACAACATTCTTTTGAACAAAACCACGACAAGTGAGTTTGAAATTGTTGTATACTCAAAAACTGATTATACAAATTACAAAACTTTCAAATTTATCATCTTGAACAGTCTTCCAACTTTGACTTTGTCATTGGGTGGAAACACTCTTTCAAGTGGAAGTGTGGTTCAGCTTCAAACAAAAACAAGTAAGAACATTCTCAACTCAATTTCCAACACGATTTATCTTAATGGTTCACCATACATAACTGAAAACGATTACACATTCGCTGTAGATTATTCCCTCGTGGTCGATGATGCTGACGACGAGGTCAATAATGCTGACGAAATTACAATTGAAGATTATTTAATCGTCACAAAAAGCAATTATATCATCCAATTGCAAGGAATAAAGAGCACAAGCGATACTTTTGAAGTTGGCTCATATCTCACATTGAGTGGTTTGAGTGATGGATATGCGTCCTTAATCAAAGACAAAACAGAGAAGGCTTTCTATGTTTCTTTGTATGACGGCGCAACTTCTTTGGAACTCAAGAGTTCTCAAACTCTCTCATTCACATCATCGCAATATGTCGAATTGGATTTCACATTGACAACTGACAACAGTGAAGACAACCTTGTGTTTGCACTTTCATATAACGGTGTCACAAAAAATGTTGTCGATGAAGATGGAAATGCATTGACTTTTGGTTCTGATACAAGCGTGGCGTATTTCCAACTTGACACTGATGTTCTCATAAAAGTGATTTGGACGAAAACACTGGGATCGAGTGACACAGAATATCTCTATCATGTGGTTGTCAAAGTTGACGAAAGCTGTTTGCATCTTGTTTCGCAGAATTATTCAAATATATTGTTGACAGTCACTCCATTGTCACAAAACGAAAACATTTCACAGACAGTCACTCTCAATCTCAACACGCAAAAAATCAACGATGTTTCCATTCAAACATATTCAGTTGCCAACAGAAGCAGCTCTTCAAGTGGAACTTTTTACACTATTTCCAGCACAATTTTGAACACCTTAAGCCCATCAAGTGAGGCGATTGTGGCAGTTTCAGTCAGCCCAGCATATGCACTTATGTCATATCTCACCATAACATACTCTGCTTCGGGCGACACAACTTCTGGAACACTTGGAACAATTTCCATTTCCAAACTTTCATATGGATCACAGGGATATTATGTGGATTCTTCCAACACCACAAGCATAACCAACGGCATTAAGGTGACTTTGACAAACGACGACAAGACAGGCGACGGGGTTTATTATTTCAGAATCTATGTTTCAAGTTCATTTACGATCAACAGCGCTGTGACATTGACTGTGAACTTCTATACCGATGACGACGAGCTTGTTTATTATGGTTCCACCAACTTGGCAGTGAATTATTTGCAAGAAGCACAAGTCAGAGTTGGCGGATCAACCACCTATTTGATGTCAAAAGGTGACACCGCTGTTGTCACTGTGACGGTTGGTGCAGATCAAACGCTTTCAAACATTTCTCTTGAAAATGTTTCTTCAAACATTGACCTAACACTCACTTCTGTGGAAGTTCAAAGCAATCAAACTGTCTATACATACACTTTGACAGCATATGTCGACGCCACATTGGAAGGCGATGATGACACCGGCATTTTCTATGTCTGTGCCGACGTGCAAAGAGTGATCAATGGTGTGCAGGAAATCAAACAAAGCAGAGCAATTGTTTGTCTTGTTGATTTCACAATCGACGGAAATGGTATTTCAGTCAATGCAAGCGGATCTCAGGCGACATATTATGGCGTGACGGCGGATGTCTTCTATCTATATCGTGGCTCAACAGACACGCTTTCATTCAATTACACCATTTTGCCAGAGAGTTATTTATATGACAGCACAAATCCAAGTGAAGTTTCTGCTGTCAACGATTTGATTTCAGCACAAAATGAATTTAAGAGAAATAATTATTATAAAGATGACAACGCTGGATATTACATCAACTATTCATACAACTCAACCGAAGGGGCATATGAAGCACTCACACTCAAACAACAACTATATTATGTTTCAAGTTCAAACACCAACACTTCGTCTTCGATATACAACGGCACATCAATCATCAGCAATGACTATTTCACCATTGTCGAAAGCGAAAACACAGGTGTCAATATTTTGCAACTCACCGGTGTGAGAACAGGTGTGCAACTGATGAGATTGCGCACAACTGTGATATATCAAAACATTGAATTTTCTTACGATTATTATTTCTTCGTCGTTGTTGCCATTCTCTCTGACGAAGAAACTCCAACACAAATCACAACAGCAAGTGAATTTGTGGACTATCTCACAAATTCCAGCGAAGCAGATGACTATATCTTGATGAACGATATTGTTTTGGATGACTATACACCGCTTGACACCGATTTGGTTTCAAGTTTGGACGGAAATGGCTATACTATTCATATCAACAGTTTTGCTTATCCAGAAGATTCATCCACTCTTGAACTTGCACTGTTCAACACCGTCGATGAAGATACGACATTGAAAAATATTCGTGTGAACATATATTCAGGTGGACAGATCACTGTGGATGTGCAAGATTACAGCACCATAAACATCGCAGGCTTTGCCATCACAAACAACGGAATTATTTATAACTGCGAAGTTGTTTCATTCAAAGGTTCAAATCAAACAACCACATATTCAACCAACGGAATCGTGGTTAACTTTACCATTGGAAACAACACTGACCCGGTTAGAATGACAGACAGTCTTCTCAGTCAATATAATGTTTCAAGCACAATCAGTGGTTTTGTTTGCGAGAACAATTCTTCCATTGTCAACAGTCGTGTTGGCGGAGACAGTTATCGCGAAGTTGTCACCATTTCAGGCATAAACTATCTTCAATCTCAAACACTTGGCACCTTCACAATTCAAGGGCAGGGCAGTGTTTCTGGTTTTGTTGGCACAAACTCGGGAAATATCAGTGCTTGTTTTGCAAAAAATATGCAAATTTACAACAACACAAGTTCAAGCGTGTCAGTAACTTCTGGATTCATCATGACAAACACAGGCAACATTCAAGGCAGTTATATTGAAGGTGTGGGCAATGGCATAGACAGTCAAAACAGAATGACAAACATCTCCACAATGGGCATTGCAGCAGGTTTTGTTTATTCAAACAGCGGATTGGTGAAAAATTCATATTCAAACATTGAAATTGCAAGCGATAGTGACTATAAACCTTCTTTCGCTTCCGGCTTTGTCTATATCAACGAAGAAAGTGGCGAAATCACGCTTTGCTATTCGGCAAGCTATGTTGACACTTCGGACAGCAATCAAATGCCATTCACCGGGTTGGACGGCAATTTGAATTCTTTGAATTATGGCACAATCACAAATTCATATTTCTATTGCAGTGACGCAACTGACACCACAAATCAGTCTTCAATAACATCTGGCGTCACAGCTGTGAACAATTTGACAACAGACCCACAAGACAAACTCTATGGTTTCACTTTTGCTTCAGATGAAGAATCTTATGACGGCATTTGGACAACCACAGAAACAGGCATAACACTTGTTGCAGCAAACAGTATTGCATTCTCAAATCGTTATTCAGTGACGATTGACAATGTCACATATATATATTACAATCGCACAGTCATCGACTCATCAACACTTCAAACAATTGACATTTCATATGGAAGCATCAATAACCCAATCATCTTGCGTGATGCTTATGACTTTGCTGTGGCAACAGGCGATGCAACAAGCACAACAATTTCGTCGTATGCAGAATATTATGATGACACAACAGTATATGGACATTATCGAGTTGTGAATGATATCGACATGAGCGAAATCGACCTTGACTTGACAGGTGACAGCGCAGTGAACTTGACCACAACAACAAAGACCTTCACAGGACTTTTGGATGGAAACGGCTTCACAATTTCAAACATCAATTTGCGTTCGGAAGAAGAATTGGACAACTTTGGACTTTTTGCAGAGTTGGACGGTGCGGTGATCATGAACATCAACTTCACGGTTGGAAATATCACCGACACGAGAGTGAAAGTGATTGGCACACTTGCGGGCACAGCAATCGACAGCACTCTTGTGGCAATTTCAATTTCACCATTGGAAGGCAATGATGACATCAGTGTGACGGGATATAACATCGTTGGTGGTGTTGTGGGCATACTTATAGGCGACAGCAGTTTCAGCGACATCACTGCAAGCAACATGATCATCAACTCCACATACAATGGCACAAAATATGTTGGTTCGAATGATAATCTTGTTGGCACTTATTTGAGAAATTACATTTCAGTTGGAAATTATAACAGTGTCAGCACACTTTCTTATGCCGGCGCACTTGTTGGATATGTTGACATATATAACGCTTCCAACCCTGACTATGTGAGATATGATTCTTCACTCAGTGTCAGTGACTATGACATCACAAGCGTCCGCGTGACCGATTCTGTGGATATTTATGGGCAGGTTGTTGGCGGTTTGTTTGGTTATGTTGGCGAATCGACGTACATCTATGACGCAAGTTTGATTCTTGACGCAGATATGGATGGC
This sequence comes from uncultured Lachnospiraceae bacterium, assembly GCA_964594865.1. GTDB lineage: Bacteria > Bacillota > Clostridia > Christensenellales > UBA1242 > Caccovivens. The sequence continues at coordinate 64,535 of CAZQMZ010000001.1, forward strand.
AACAATCCATCATATATCGTCTCCAAAAATCTTTATGCAGGCGGTTTGATTGGTGAAAACTATGGCGGACTGTTTGCTGTCTATGCTTCTTATAGCGACGATTTGCAATATGAAATTGAAAGCGGTGAATATTCATATTACAACGGCTCTTCAAGCGTAGAACGTGGACAAATGGACATCTTCTCACACGAAAAGAACTCGGGCGACTCGGCATTGTATGTCGGCGGTCTTGTTGGATATATGGGCGGTGGATTCATCACTGTGGCATACAGCAAAATCAATGTCATTTCAAACACAGCAGAAGCAGTTGGTGGCATAATTGGCTTGGCGGGAACTTTGAGCAACTCCTTTGAACTCACTTTTGCTGAAAATATTTCAAGTGTGGACATTTTCTTATATGATGTCTATGCTTCTGGTGACCTTTATTCCGAAGTGGGAATAAGTGGTGGCATAATTGGCGCGATAAGAGACAACGGCGCCACACCGATAATTGCCATGAAAGATGTGCTGGCAATGAATTATTATTCCACAACGCAAACAACAATAGAAGGTGGTTCTTCTCAAACAGTTCTTGCTGGTGGCACTCACTATGTTTTGGTCGGCGAGATCTATTCCTATAACTCTGATGGAACAAACAGAACATCATCTTTGAACAGCAATTTCTATATCATCGACAGCTTGAATGACTATTTCAACATATACAATTCAACTTCCACTTCAACGGAATATAAATCAAACACAGTGGGTGGATATTCAAGCATAACAGCGTCTGGCACAACAATTTCATTGAGTTATTTAGGCTTTGGTGAAATCAGTCAAGAAACTTTGGGAGAAAACTTGCTGATTGCAACGCATATTGGAACACTCTCTTCCATGGCAACCGCGTATGTGAGATATAATTCCTATTTCCTTGAAAATGGCTGGCAATCGGCATATTGGGAACATAAACAAAACTATCTTTTCCCGAACATTCAATTGATTCCTCAAATCAACGTCATTTTCTGGGATGTTGACAACACCGAAGAAGTTTTGGCAGCAATTGAAAGCAATCCTTCTGTCACAGTTGTTGTGCGTGGCCGTGTGGACAGTTCCAGCGACAACAACCAAGAATGGGCGGATATTGATTTAACTTCAGTAACTGATGATGTGAAAGAATATTTTAAAACGAATTCAGTGATCGGCGAATTTACTGGAACATTGATTTCTTATTACAAATATGTCAACTCTCATGCCGAAGGATATGTCACAAATGTACATGCAAATGGATATGGTGGCGAAGCAGGTGATGATGTTGGACTTATCATCAACACAAGTTTGTTTGCAAGTTTGAATGGTGCAACCATTGAAGGATTGAACATCTATCTTGTCGCAGATGAAGATGAAGATAATGCAGATGAAGAGATTGATTACACTTTGGTGTATGGTGATGTGGAAGATTCACTCTTCACCGAAGTCAACATCTTTATGAATAATGACGTCAGTTTGACGGCAAAGAGTTTTTCAAGCGACACAACAACAGCAAGCAGTGGACTTATCTCCAACACTGCATATTCAACAACATATTCAAGTGTGAATTTTGTGATGAGAGCTTCAAATATAAGTTTTGATACTGATGACTCCACAATCACAGCATATTATGGACTTGTGGCAGGATATATCGATCAAAACAGCTCGCTCAGTGCCACCAGCATTCGAGAAATCACTCTCACAAGTGAAAATTCCGATAGTGAAAATTCCAATGATGATACAATCAAGATCATCAAGATCAATCTTGGCGGTGACAGTGTGCAAAATCTTTATGCCGGAATCATTGCTGGCTTATTGAAAAGAAGTGGAGCAATGAAGTCCACGCTTTATATATCCAATTTCTCAAATGTTCAAATGAACATCAATTGTGGAACTGAAGTGGCGGTTAATGAAAAGACAGTTTATATCGGCGGAAACATCGGTCATGTGGAATATATCACACAAGTGAGTTTCATAGAGTCAACCAGTGATGAAGATAATGAAGAATTGCAAATCATTCAAAATGTAAACTTGACGAAATTGTATGCTGGAATTGTCTTCGGAAATGTTGAAATCTCTTCTTCCATAACCATTTCAAGTTCTTCTTCAAACACAATTTCTGGTGCAATTTATCAAAAGGCTGACGAAACTTCTGGCGACAACACCACCGGCGTCAGCGGTGAAGTTTATATTGGTGGCATTGCTGGAAAAGTCAGTTCGTCAGTTGTTTTGCAAAATGTTTCTGTCAATATGACTGTGGCAAAACTTTCTGACAGTTCTGTTGATTTTGATGCAAACACCAGCACATATAACACAAGTTCATTTGAAATAACTTCTTCAAACGACAGCATGAACAACTCAATTGGTGGTTTTGTTGGATATTCCTTAAGTGGCACGATCAGAGTTACCGGTGCATCTTCGATTTCTGGAAATATTGATGTCAAGTCAGCATATGCTTTAATCTCAGTTGGTGGGGTTGTTGGAAAACTTGACGAAGGGTTGGAGGTTGCAGCAAATATAACAAATTCGCTCAACATTGCTGTCGATGGCTCAACGGCATATGTCGGTGGCTTGGGTGGTTTTGTTCAAACCAAAAATAGTGAAACAGATGTTTCAATCACTGTGGCTGGAAGCAACGGAGGCAATTATGCGAGATACACAGGCATTGTGCTTTCAAATGTCAGCACATTGAAATTTGGTGGTGCTTTTGGCTATATTGCAAGAACAGATTATGACAACAGAGACAGTGCCATAGAAATCACCAACTTTGTCTATGGCGGGGCGGTGAAGATCTATGGCTCAAACAGTAACGGAGCAGATATCTCTGTTGGCGGTGTTGTTGGCGAGTTTGCAGTTGCCAGCTCAGATTCATATGGATCTTATACTGCTTTCCAAAACAGTAATGGTGGATCCGATTCTTCTTACACCATCACGAACAGCTATTCCTATGGTGATGTGTTTGTTATGTATTCTTCTTTGTCAGGCAACTTGACAGGAAACCTTTCATATTACAACTTTGGCGGAATTGTCGGCAAGGCGTCATATGTCTATATTTCGGAGTGCTATTCCCTTATGACTTCTTTCAACAGCAAAGTTGCAATATACAACACAGTCAATGTGTCAGACCATGTTGGCGCAATTGTTGGTGACAATTCAGCATTGGTTAAATTTGTGGGCAACTATTATTCTTCTGGCGTTTGCATGGCATATCAAGAAGAAGACGAAAACACTGACGCTCCATATGGCACTGGCACAAGCACAGTATATTATGGCTATTCAAATGTAATTGATTCGAGTTCAAGTGGGACAATATCTTATTCAAGAGATATTTTGAGTTTAGGGGATTTTGCAAATGTGGCTTCCGGCACTTTGCAAGGAGAAAAGCTTAATCCTAAGAAAATTGAGAGCACTCCTGCTTGGGACAATTTCTTCACTTCAAACATAAATTCAACGCACAACATCTCTTGGGTGGCTTTGACAGTGGATAAACTTGAAATTGAAAATCTTTCAAACTATGAAGGCAACAACATCTTCTCAAATTGCGTGCTTGTTGGAAATGGGCAAACAATCTCTGTTTCAAAAGACTCTGCAACTTCTGGGACCACTTTTGGCGGATTGTTTGACACAATGGGGAAAGAGGAGAGTGCGAATAATTATGAATTGTCCTTCTCAGCAATCACAGGCTTGATTGTCGATCTTGAAATCACCGATTTTGACTCTCCAAATAGCTCTGCAACTTTTGGTGGGCTTGTTGGAACAATGTATGGCAATTCGTTTATATATGGCGTTGGCGTGAAAGGTGAGCTGTCTGTTGGGGTTGGAACCACTGGTTCAACTTTGACACTTGCCGGCATGGTTGGAAGTATGCAAGGCGGAAGCATCAGCGAAAGTTATGTCGATGCCACAATCACTCACCGCGGAGGATCAAGCGGTCTTGTTGCCGGAATTGCCAATGCAACTTCCAACACCACAATCAAGTCGACATATTCTTCTGGTTTGATTGAAGTATATTCGACTAACTCAACCAGCGTGGCAACAATTTACACTTTTGCAAACTATTCAGGCTCTTCCAACACCTTGATTGATTCTTACTCCATTGCAAACATTGAAAGAACATTCCTTGACGAAACAACATCATATTCAAGCAGTGACGACGATGAGTATGACTTGTCTATTGGCGGAACTTATACATCTTATGGCGAGGTTTACAACTGGTCAAGTGGAACTGGTGGGACGACTGGAAACAACTATCCACTTTCATATGATGAAACTGCAATTTCTGGAAATGGTTTGTATATTTCTTCATCGGAGGGTTCGGGCTCGACCTTTAGAACTTGGTATTTCAATCCATATATCAACTATGGATACGCTTCGCACGGCTTTGGTTATCTTAAAAATGTCACAACATACACAAGGTCCAGCAGCACCGAAACAAGCAGCTCCGATACAAACGATGACGAAACATCTGTTGTGGATGAATATGAATATACTGCGGTGTCATATTCAGATATTTTAAATTCCACTTCATCTTCTTCATCTTCTGAAGATGAAGAATCAGTTTGGTACTTGGGCGTGTTGAATGCAACAAAATTCAATCAAATGCTTGAAGTGGCTGATTCAGATTCAGTAAGCAAAAACTGGAATTTTGTGATTTTGTATGACATTGACATATCAAATGTTACAAAAGGGGAAGATATTGGAAGCAGCACCTACAATGTGACCATTGATGGCGCAAATCACACTCTTGATTTTTCAGGTGTTACTGATATGTCAAAAGCATTGTTTGGAACCGTGTATGGAACGATTGAGAATTTGCGATTGAGTGACATCAATGTTTCAAATGCACAAGGCACTCTTGCCACAAGTGTGACGGGCGATCTAATCAACATCACTGTTGTCGGAAGTTTGACCATCACTTCAACTTTGGATGGCGGTGCTGGCGGTGTTGTGGGCACTTTGGCTGGAAATGCAACGGCGGTTTATTCAGTTGTCAATGTCACGGCATCAAACGTTGGCATTGTTGGCGGTGTTGTGGGAACATTGTCGTCAGGAAAAATTTCATATTCTTCCAACGCAGGCGAAATTGTGGCAGAAGGGTCAAGTTCTTCTATGTCATCATACACATTCAATTATATTAAAGCATCCGGTGAAATAAGCGATTCAACAGAAACATTAACATTCAACCTCATCGTTGGCGGAATTGTGGGATATGCATCTTCGGACACAACTGTGGAAAATTCGTATAACGAAAATGCTGTATTGGCGAACTATACCAGCAACAATACTTCAGCAAACTCTGTGGCTGGCGGAATTGTGGGATATTTAAATGGTGCAACAATCACGAATTCATACAACACCGGCATGGTGGGAGCTGGAAATTATTCAAGTTCATATAGTTCGGCTTATAACTTTGCTGGCGGAATTTTTGGCTATGGCACGGCTGGAACAAGTGTTAGCGATTGCATCAATGACGGCGCTGTTGAAGCAATTGGAGAGATGAACACAAGAAAAGGAACAGGATATTCGATTTCTGATGAAGTGACGGACGGAGATGAGGAAGAAGATGATTACTCCACGAATCCTGACTCTGTGACAGTGAGATACACTATAACATACAATCCTGGTCAATCCCGAAAGGTTTATGCGTATGGCATTGGGTTTATTATTGGTGAAAATGGCAAGATTGAAGATTGCTCAACATCAACAGACAACATCAAAAACGACGGCAACATTGGTGAAGTTCCAGACACACAATACATGGTGTTTGATCGAGCCGCAATGTTGGATCAATATCAGTTGAATGAGACAGATATGGTTGAAGGAAAATTCTCTTTGAGTGAGACTTCAAACTATGTAGTCAACGGCTATGATGCATATGGCATGCCAGCAAGAATTTATCTTGAAGACACCATGATCCGCAAAATGACAAATTATGCGGTTGACTATGACACCGCGCACTATAATGGAGATTTGTTTAATGGAATAATGCTTAGTGGTTATCTTTATGCTTACAATATTGATGGAAAAGAGTCATACACCAATTCTAGCATCGTGTATAGTAGTGGAGTCGAAAGTCTTTCAGGTCTAAGTTCTGGCAATGACAACATCGAACTTACTGACTATATTTATTATCTCGCTTCGGAAACAACATATTATTCTTCAGTTTCTTTTGTGCAATATGAAAGCATTTTGGACGACACTTCGGTGCTCGGATATGTTTCAAGTGGAACTTTGGATATCGAAGAATATGACAGATCCTCAACAACAATTGAAGACGAGATTTCAAATATTGATGAAATGACAGAAGACAACAGCGACACTCTCACGCAAACAACAGTGAACGGAAAGAGTGTGGCAATTGTCAAGAATCAAGCAAATCTCATCAGTGTGATTATGCCATATGAGGCTGATTTTGAGTTTGAAATTGAAATCAACGACACATATTTCAACGAAGATACTACTTTGCAAATTGAAATCTCTTGGACTGAAGGTAGCGAGTCAGTATCTCCACAATATACGTCATATGAATATGAAATTGACGAAGGTTCAAATGGCGTATATACGGTGACAGTCACTGGGACATCGTATTTTGGTGAAGCACACACCAACATGACGGCAACTGCAACCATTTCGTATGAAAACACATATGAGGTCACTCTTTCAAAGAATAATGTTGTGCTTGACGGCAGTCAAGTGAAGATTTATCTTGATTATTATGGTAATTTAGACCCATCAGGCTGGATGAATGATGAAAGTTTAAGTTACACACTCACTTACACAACAGAAGAAAATGATGAAACTGTCGAAAAAGAAGTCCCTCTTACAACGATGCAACTTGAGTACAGTGTAACTGATGGCTATTATCTTGTTGGAAATAATATACAAGGTGGTGTGGACATATATGATTTGTTGGGCTCTGGTGCAACAATCACAATTTCATATCGTTCCACAACAGAAACTGAAAGCGTATCGATTTCTGTTGAAACAGAAACCGACACGGAAACAATTGATTTGGTGGAGAACCAAATTCCAAGTAGCAGCAACACTATCAAGGGTTATGCAGATACAACGCTTAGCGCTTTGGAAATGGAGATAACAATAGACGACGTTACACAAACTGCTTCTCTTGATTTATCAGAGCTTCTTTCAGAATTGGGCAACACTTCAAAACTTGCGTTTGGATCGGGAAGTGATTATGTCACATATGATGGAACCACTTGGTCAACCTCAAATGGAGATGACATTGAGTTTGAAATTAACAGTGACACACTGACAATATCTTTATCATCTTCATCTTCAAGCGATTTGCAAGATGTTGTGAACAAGATGTATGGTTGGACGATTTATTACAACGTTGTTGGAGAAATAAGTACTGGAACCTCAGTAACCAACGCCACCACAAGTGTTTCATATGATGATTACACTTTGTATTATTCTCTTGTTATACCAGAAAGATTTAATCTAAATGAAAATGTGATGCTAGAATATACCGGAAATGATATAAATTCTGAAGAAGGCTTGATAATTTATGAAACTGAGACCGTTTTTGGAATTGAGTTCTATACATACAGTCTTCCTTATGAATTGACCGGTGGAACAGTCAACTTCCTTGAAGATAAAGGTTATGAAATTGAAGTTTATACAAATGACCAAACCCTTGTCAACTTCTTGCAAGGCGTTGGAGAATTGGAATTGACAATTGGTGAGACTGATGGAGATGTGAATATTGGCGAAACTCTTGTCATCACATACTACACAAGCACAGCAAGTTCAGATGAATTTGATTGGAAATTTGATGACGATTTGTCTTTGACGTTCACTTTAAGTAATAGTTCTGGATCTTCAAGCGATGATGAAAGTGAGGAATCTGTGTATTATACTGTCACAAAAGAAGAAATTGGCACGTGTAGTTATTGCGGCGGATCTTGCACCGCTGTGACCACCACTTGGGAGACAGATGAAGTTCTTAATAATAGTGAAACCGACTACGTCAACTATTCATATTCTTATACCATATATTCTTGCGGAGCAATTTCTGTGACTTACACCGCTGGGAAGTATGTCTATAATTATGTCTATAATGAGGACTCAGAGAGTTACACAGAGAGTTACACAATAACCGTTGTTTCTGAAAGATATGAGCTCTATAAAGGAACTTTGACAAAATATACAGGAACTGCAACAGGTGATGAAGAGTCAATTACATGGAGTAACGGCTCAAATGAAAATTTAGACACGACTGTGTTTACTGGAATAGAATTAGATTTGATTGATATAGCATTGGAAGACTATGAATTCACTGTCATTGTCATTGTGGGGGATTATGACGAAAACAACATTTATTTTGTAAGAAACTTATATGACTCTGATGATTATACCTATACCTTAGCTGTAGACGGAAACATTCCATCCAGAAACGAAACAACTTTGAGTGATTTTGAAACAGGAAATACTGAAAGTGTGACTCTCACAAACACTGGAACGGTGAGTTATAGTTATAGACTCACAACAGAATCTTCATACACAAGTGTGAGCAATGAAACAACATTGAAATATTCAGACAGCGCTCCATATGACTACACGACTTACAAAATTCTGCGTTCTTTCACAACTTCAGGAACACGTGAGGGAATTTCAACAAACGCGGATAGTGCAGAGCAAGCTGATGCTGAATATGTGATTTTCAAGAATGACATTTCTGTTGGAATATATACTTTTAGTTCTAATGACAGAACATATATTGGAAATGGATATGTTCTCAGATATTCAAATGTTGCGGGCTCTTCTACTGGTTTTGGCGGATTGTTCAATTCAAACTCTGGATTGATAAAAGACTTGGTTGTTGTTGGAAGTGTCACAGACACAAGTTCAACTTCGGCCACCAGGGATTCAGCACTTTTGATTTATGCAAACTCAGGAAATCTTTATGATATCCAAATTTTTGGCACTTTCAGAAACATCTCAACAGGAAGTGGAACAACTTATGTGTTCGCAAACAGCAGCTCTGTAACGGTAAACAATTTGACAAGCAGTGTCACTCTTTATGGTCTTGATGAAGCTGATGGTGATGACGGCACCGATGGCTCTTTAAGTAAGTCTGCTGGAAGTGGCTTAGATGGCGAAAGCGTTTCTCGAACGCTTGCTGATTGGAATTCCAATTTAACAGATTCAAACAACATCATTATTGCCGGAAGCGGTGGAAACGGTGGAAACGGTGGAAATGGGACCTCTGACACGACAAATACAGGAAAAATTGGAGGATCTGGAGGCGCAGGCGGAAGTGGCGGAGATATTTCTGTTCAAAACACTGGCTTGTTCTATCGCGCAGGACTTGGCGGTGTCAGTGGTTACGGCGGAAATGGTTCGCATGGTTATTTTAATACTAATTATATTGACTTTTCGAGTTATCGAGCTACAGGTGGTGGCGGTGGCGGCATGACATGCTCCAATGGTGATGCAGGCTCCGTGACTGGCTCTGAGAAGAGCAATGCAAGAACCTCAAAAGCAACAACTCAACTTGGTGGCAACGGTGGCATTGGCGGACTTGGAAGATATTATTATTATTACGGAGGGGATGATAATTCTTATATTTCAAATACAACTTCCCATTGGACTATTGCGGCAATTGGCTCTACAACAACAGCTTATTATATGTTTACTTCTGGGGGTGGTGGCGGTGCTGGCGCTGTTGGTACAGCTGGAGGCAGTGGTGATAATGGCAGCACAGGCTTAAAACTTTTAGATTACGGTTATGAATGGAATCTAAATGCCAAATTTGCTTGGATCAAGATTTATGGAGTGACCGCTTACATGATAAGTTTCACAAAAGCGAGCTGGTATTTTCTCTATACTGAGTCTCATCATTACAGTACTTTGGAAGATTTAGCAAGTACCCTAGAAAATGCATCAAGTGCAGTCGAATTAATGAAAGAAAAAAGTGGCGGTTCTGGCGGTTCTGGTGGTTCTGGCGGAGTTGATGGTAACAATGATGCAACTTACGATGATGGCGGACAGGTTTATGTTAAGTATATATATTATAGATGGCGTGGAGATACTGCAATAGGGTTTAAGCAAGTCGCTCTGTCTTGGAGTTCTGGAGAAGCAATCAACTCGGCTGGAAGTTTTGGAAAAAGCGCGACATAAGTCACCATCTTCTTAAAAAGGATTTTTATGAAAAAAGACGAGAAAATTTTTGTTACAAATTTTGATTTCAAAAAGGCCAACAGAAAGGCCAACCAAAAACCAAAAGAAAGATCCTCTGACGAAAACATCCATGCTGGGCACAGGACGAGATTGTTGGAACTTGTCAACAATGTTGGCGTCGACAATCTCTCCGATGTCCAATTTGTTGAACTTTTTCTGACCTACATCTTTCCGCGTGGCGATGTCAACCCTTTGGCGCATAGGCTTTTGGATAAGTTCGAAAATTTCACCAAGATTGTCTGCGCTCCTGTTGAACAGTTGAAACTTGTTCGTGGAATCAATGACCGTTCCGCTCAAATGATTTCCAATTTCAAAGATTTGTTCTATTATTATGCCACGGCGAATATGGGAAGAAAAGTGTATATCTCCAACTATTCCTTATTGATTGATATCGTTGAAGATCATCTTCGTTTCCAAACCGAAGAAAATTTGTTGCTTATCGCAATAAGTCCTGCCAATTTCATCACGCATAAAAGGATGATAAATTTGGACAGTTCGGGAAAAGTTGCTGTGTCCATTCAAGATGTCGCACAATTTCTATCCATGTCAAAACCAGCATCTTTGGTTGTTGCCCACTGTCATCCTTTTGGAAAATCAATTCCATCCAACACTGATGTTGAGGCTCATCACATGATTAAAGAATTTTGCGAAACTTGTGGAGTCAACTTGATTGATTCTTATATTGTTGGCAACGACGGTGTTTTCAGTTTGGAAAAAGATAAATTGGTGAGAATTTATTGTGATATGGAAGATTTGGAAGAAATTTTCACAAATAAATGAAAAGAATTTAGCTTTTGAAAATGGCTTTCAAAATTACACCAAAGACAAAACTTACTGTTGCAAGAAAAATACTTCGAAGAACCAGCAGGCCAAAGGTCCGCCGGTTCTTTTTTGTGTCGGCATTATATGTTTGTCCAATCTTCTTCAAATTTACGCAATAATAATAGCCTTTTTTACTTTCGGAAACCACAAAGTCAATATAGTTTTCATTCGACAATGTGACCATGATTTCATCAATTTCTTCAACGGACAACACAAAACGTTTTGAAAGTGCTTGCGAAATTTCTTGCGGCGAAATTAAGTATGTCCGCTTTTGCTGACACCTGTTGCAAAGATATGACATAACCATACGCTCTTTTTTGGTCATATATTATGTTTATATCCTCCAAACATTTTTTCTTTATTTTTCCATTATTGATGTCAAAATATTCGGTGGTCGAAAGGTTCGATGAATAAGTCGTCAATTTTTAAGCAAAAATAATTTATATGATTGACACAAAATCAAGACTTGTTCTCTCAATTTTGGCAAAAGAGACAGGTGATGGGAGTTATAAAATTGTTGAAGTTGCGGATATAATCATGGCTCTGCCAAAGCGTTTTCGCATGGACAGCGAGACGATTAGGCATATTTTGACATATTTAGAGCGACAAGACATCATTTCAATAAAGTATGATGAAGACGACGTGTTTTGTCTTGCCATTTTGCCATACGGCTTCGAAATTTTGGAAAATGAAAAGCCAAAAAAATTGAAAACGCAAAAACAGAAAGGGAATTTACTTCTCCTTTTGTTATCCTTCTTTTCTGCACTTTTGGGCACAACACTTGGAATTGTTCTTTGTTATTACATTTTCAAATTGTTTTGAAACTTTAAAAAAAATCATTGATATCCATCGCTTTTTGAAAAATTTGTGGTATAATATCCTTATGGATGAAAAATTTAAGTTAATTTCAAAATATAAACCTGCTGGCGATCAACCGCAAGCGATTGAAAAGTTGGTGGAAGGCATTGAAGATGGTTTGAAAGATCAAGTGCTTTTGGGGGTGACGGGCTCTGGAAAAACTTACACAATGGCGAACATAATTGAAAAGGTTCAAAAGCCAACACTTGTGATTGCTCATAACAAAACCTTGGCCGCTCAATTATGCAATGAGTTCCGCGAGTTTTTTCCAAACAATCGTGTGGAATATTTTGTTTCTTATTATGATTATTACCAGCCGGAAGCATATATCGTTTCCACAGACACTTATATCGAAAAAGACATGAGTGTCAACGAGGACATCGACAAACTTCGCTCTTCCGCCACATCTTCACTTTTGGAAAGGAAAGACACCATTGTTGTGGCTTCGGTCTCTTGCATATATGGTCTCGGCAGTCCAGAAGAATATCACAATCTTCACGTCGCACTTCGAGAAGGTGAGGAGTTTGACCGCGACGATCTCATCAATCATCTCATTGCCATTCAATACACTCGCAACGACATTGATTTCAAAAGAACAACATTTCGAGTTAAGGGTGATGTTGTGGATATTTTTCCGGCAAACAGCAGTGAAATGGCCATTCGCGTGCAATTTTTTGGCGACGAAATTGAAAAAATATATGAATTTGACCCGGTAAGCGGAAATCTTTTGAACGAAGTCAGTTTTGTGGCAATCTATCCAGCCACACATTATGCCGTTGGAAGCAACACATTGCACAATGCAATAGCGCAGATTGAAGTTGACAGAGAAAAGGCAATCAAGGACTTTGAAGCACAAAACAAGCCGTTGGAAGCAGAGCGTATCGGTCAGCGAGTGGCATATGACCTTGAAATGATGAAAGAAGTTGGATATTGCAGTGGAATTGAAAACTATTCAAGATATTTCGACGGTCGAAAACCGGGGGAAGCACCATACACGCTTATTGATTATTTTCCAAACGACTTTTTGACAATTATTGATGAAAGTCATATGACAATTCCGCAAGTGCGAGCGATGTATAATGGAGATAGGGCAAGAAAAAATTCGTTGATTGACTATGGTTTTCGGTTGGAAGCAGCACGAGATAATCGTCCTTTGAAATTTGATGAGTTTGAAAAGAAATTGAAACAGACAATATATGTTTCTGCGACGCCGGGGCCATATGAGCTTCAAAAGGCGGGGCAGGTTGTGGAGCAAGTAATTCGCCCAACAGGACTTCTTGATCCCAAAATTGAAGTTCGACCAATCAAAAATCAAATTGAAGTGCTTATGCAAGAGTGTCGCAAAACGATCGACCGTGGCGCACGCGTGCTGGTCACCACTTTGACAAAGAAAATGGCTGAAAGTTTGACAACCTATCTTGCCGACCGCAAGTTTAAAGTGAAATATCTTCACAGTGAAGTTGACACAATGGAGAGAGTGGAAATCATCAACGGCTTGCGACAAGGTGAGTTTGACGTCTTGGTTGGGATCAACCTATTGCGAGAAGGGTTGGATATGCCGGAAGTGGAACTTGTTTGCATTTTGGATGCAGATAAGGAGGGCTTTCTTCGCAGTGAAGGGGCTCTTATTCAAACTGTCGGCAGAGCGGCACGAAATGCAAATGGACATGTGATCATGTTTGCAGATGTTGTGACAAAGTCTATGCAAAAGGCAATTGACGAAACAGAACGTCGTCGTTCCATTCAAGAAAAATTCAACAAAGAGAATGGAATTGTTCCAAAAACAATCATCAAAGAAATCAAAAACACGCTTGATATATCCAAGAAAGTGGAAGACAACACAATCTCAAAAAAGGACATTCCAAGAGAGATTGATCGCTTGACTTCCATGATGAAAATTGCATCGTCACAGCTTGATTTTGAGCGCGCAATTGAACTTCGAAACAAGATTGACAAATTGAAAAAACGCTTAAACCGAAAAGATAAAATTGAATAATTTGTTTAAAAAGAGTGAAAAAATCACAGATTTTTTTGCTTTTTTGGTTAATTTTTTCATTTTTTACGTATTGACATACGGAAATGAGTGTGTTATTATATGTGCAAGTGGAGGATGTATGATCAAGAAAGTTGAATGTATCAAACATCTTGTTTGCGCTTGTGCTTGTGCAACTGTTGTGCTGGGGGCTTTGGCTGGTGCAATTCTTTCATTTGAGAAATGTGTCAAAGACAGTCAAGAAAAAACGACAACTCTTTATGAGATTGCACAAGACAATGGTTATGTGCAAACATTGCAGGAAAATTCACAAAGTGCAAATATGAGCATGGATGAATATATGAAAAGCGAAAGCGTTTCGGCTGAAGCAAGTCTTGAATATTTCTCAAAAAAAGCAGATTATGAACGACAAATTTCGAATGATTTATATAAAGGAATGATTGGACTTTCTTCTTCTGTGCTGATGATTGTTCCAACGGTGATTTGTGTTTCGAATGCAATTAAATCAGGAAAAAAGGATGAGGAAACAGAACTTGTTTTGTGACAGGAGTGAAAAATGATTGAAAAAGGTTCAAAAAGGATAAAAAATAAAAATCGAGTGCTGGCAATTTTGCGTCTTTCAGTTGCACTTGCTGCGTTGGGAACAGGTTCGGTTTGGTTGGGCGCAAACTATGAAAAACAGGCAGATCAGATTGTAACAGACACTCAAATTGTTCAAACGAATGGAGAAAACGAAGAACTTCAAGAAAAACAAAAATTGGCAAAGAGGGCATCTTTTTGTTTTTCAATGGGTGCACTGTTTCTCACAAGTGGGCTGACTTTAGGTGCATTTTCTTTGTGCAAATTGAGAAAATATGACTCAGATGAAGACGAACCAAAGTGCATTATTCACACTTTTGATGACGACGAAAATTGGGATGTTGGTGAAATTTTTGAAGATTTCAGATAATGCACAAAAGTTTACATATAGGCACAAAAATCTTATAATTGCAATCATACGAAATTTTTAAGAAGAAGTAAAACTAAAATTGCCACAAAAGGTGGCTTTTTTGTTGATTTTTTTTGATTGTTTTGTGATATAATTTTCATATAAAGTCTAGAAAAAATGGGTGAAAAAATGAGAAATTCAATCATAATCAAAGGTGCAAGAGAAAACAACTTAAAAAATGTCAATTTGGAAATTCCACGAGATAAATTCATTGTCTTCACGGGTGTGAGCGGTTCGGGGAAAAGTTCTTTGGCATTTGGAACAATTTTTGCTGAAGGGCAAAGGCGCTATATTGAAAGTTTGTCTTCATATGCACGTATGTTTTTGGGTTCAACTCAAAAACCGGATGTTGATTCCATTGAGGGACTTTCGCCTTCAATTTCAATCGACCAAAAGACAACCAATCGAAATCCGCGTTCCACTGTCGGCACAGTTACGGAGATTTATGACTATCTTCGTCTTCTCTTTGCGCGCGTTGGAACACCATATTGTCCGCACTGTCATCGTGAAGTCAAGCAACAAAGCATCGACCAAATTGTTGACGCCATCAAGGAGTTTGGAGAAGGCACAAAAATAACAATTTTGGCGCCGGTTGTCAGGGGGCAAAAAGGCAGACATGAAAAACTTTTGGCAAGTTTGAAGCGTAGCGGATATGTTCGTGTGGAAGTGGATGGAGCAATCTTTATGCTGGATGAAACAATCGCTCTTGATAAAAATTTGAAGCACGACATAAGTGTGGTTGTTGACCGCATCACAATCAAGGAAGGCAAGGATGCACGTTTGACAGGGAGTTTGGAAACGGCATTGAAACTTGCTGACGGACTTGTGAATGTTGCGACCGAAGAAAAAACTGAACTCTTTTCCACAAACTATGCTTGTCCAACGTGTGGTTGGACTTTGGAAGAAATCAGCCCGCGGTTGTTTTCGTTTAATGCGCCATATGGAGCATGTCCAAATTGTTCTGGGCTTGGCTTCACTATGGATATTGATGAAAACATTGTGCTCAAACATGCTGATTTGTCGATAAACCAAGGTGCTTTCAACGCAACCGGTTGGAAAATGGATGAAGGTTCACTGGCGCGCAGTTATCTCACAGCGGTGGCAAAACAATATGACATCGACATGGACAAGCCGGTTAATAAACTTGCCAAAGAAAAAGTGAAGATTTTGCTCTATGGAACCGGCGATGACAAAATTGATGTTCAAGTGGACAATGAGCACGGACGACACATGATTTCTGTCAATTTTGAAGGAATTGTCAATAATTTAAGAAGAAGATATAAAGAAACCACTTCTGAATGGGCAAAGTTCGAAATTGGAAGATTTATGCGTGAGCAAACCTGTCATGTTTGTCATGGCAAGCGTTTGAATGAAAGTGCGTTATCTGTCAAGATTGACAAAGAGGATATTTTTGATTTTTGTGACAATTCTGTGAAGAATTTAATACCAATTTTTGAAAATTTGCCATTAAACAAAAACAAAATGCAAATCGCTGAACCAATTCTCAAAGAGGTGAATGCAAGATTGAATTTCTTGCAGGATGTTGGACTTGCTTATCTGTCGCTCAATCGTTCGGCAGAAACTTTGTCGGGCGGTGAAGCACAGAGAATACGTTTGGCGACACAAATTGGAAGTGGACTTGTGGGAGTGCTCTACATTTTGGATGAGCCTTCCATTGGTCTTCATCAACGCGACAATGAAAAACTTTTGTCGGCACTCAAAAATTTGAAAAACTTGGGTAACACTCTCATTGTTGTTGAGCACGATGAAGACACGATAAGGTCGGCAGACTTTTTGGTTGATGTGGGACCTTATGCCGGCATCCACGGCGGAGAGATTGTTGCATCTGGAACTGTCGAACAAGTTTTGAGAAGTAAAAATTCCATCACTGCAAAGTTTTTACGCGGAGAGGAAAAGATTGAAGTGCCAAAGCAAAGAAGAAAACCTGTTGATTATGTTTCAATTATTGGCGCAAAAGAAAATAATTTAAAAAATATTGATGTGCAAATTCCAACAGGTATTTTAACTTGTGTGACAGGTGTTTCTGGAAGTGGAAAGTCAAGTTTGATCAACAGCATTTTGTTTCCATATCTTTCCAACAATCTCAATAACAGTAAATTGGAACTTGGAAATTGCAAAGAAATCAAAAACATTGAAGTGTTGGACAAGGTGATAAACATCGACCAAGCACCAATTGGAAGAACGCCAAGAAGCAATCCTGCAACTTACACCGGAGTCTTCACGGCAATTCGAGAACTTTTTGCGGGAACGCCAGACGCAAAAGCACGCGGATTTGGTGCGGGGCGATTTTCGTTCAACATCAAGGGCGGGCGCTGTGAAACTTGTGAAGGTGCAGGTGTGAAAGAGATTGAGATGTATTTCTTGCCGGACATCACTGTGCCTTGTGAAGTTTGTCATGGAAAGAGATATAACCGTGAAACACTTGAAGTGAAATATAAAGGCAAGACCATAAGTGATGTGTTGGACATGACTGTGGAAGAAGCGCTCAAATTCTTCGAGAATATTCCAGCAATCAAAAACAAAATTCAAACGCTGTATGATGTTGGGTTGTCTTACATCAAACTTGGACAACCAGCAACCACTCTTTCGGGCGGAGAAGCACAACGTGTCAAACTTGCCACCGAACTTTCACGCAAAGACACTGGACGAACGATGTATATCTTGGATGAGCCGACAACCGGACTTCATATGTATGATGTGAAAAAATTGATTGCCATTTTGCAAAGGTTGATTGGTAATGGAAATTCAGTTGTGGTGATTGAACATAACTTGGATGTCATCAAATGTGCAGACTACATCATTGACCTTGGTCCAGAGGGCGGTGATGAAGGTGGCACAGTTGTTGCAACTGGAACACCAGAAGAGATTGCCAAAATTGCAAAAAGTTATACGGGCAAATTTTTGAAAAATATTTTAGGATGTTAAAAACATCCTTTTTTAATTTTTTCGCAATATTTTTCATTTTTTTAATATTTTTTGTGTTTTTTGATATTTTTTGTTTAATTTTTATGTTTTTTTATATTTCTTAAAATATTTGGGTTTTTGAAAGGCTTTTCTTATTGCTTAAAAATGTTAGTATTTCAACTCGGCTGTCTAGAACCTACCTTGTTCTTTTGTTGACAAAATGAGTGTGCATGTGATAAAATATGCACATTATGAAAGTTATCAATTTGTCGTCTGGCAGTGATGGAAATTTGACATATATTGAAACGGAAAATGCACGAATTTTGGTGGATGATGGACTTTCATGCAAAGAAACGGACAGGCGTCTTGCTTTGCTTGGAATAAGTGGCAATGATCTTGATGGCATTGTCGTCACTCACGAGCATTCTGATCACATCAAAGGGGTCAACGTCTTTGCAAAGAAATATGATTTGCCAGTGTTTGCACATGATGAAGTTTGGCGCACGATGTATGCAAAGTTAGATCATGTTCCAGACAAGAATAAAAAAATTTTTGATGGCACTTTTGAAATTAAAGATTTGTTGATTGATCCTGTGGAAGTTCCACATGATGTCAAATGCTTTGGTTTTTCTTTCAATGAAGATGGGAAAAGGATCAGCATTTTGACAGACCTTGGGCACACCGATGAAAAAATTTTTAATGCCGTTCAAGGCAGTCAACTTGTCTATATTGAAGCCAATCATGATTTGAGTATGCTCAGAAACAATGTAAAATATCCGCTCGCCACCAAGATGCGTATTGCGGGAAATAACGGACATCTTTCCAACGATGCGTCTGCACAGTTTATTGAAAAGTTAGTGAGAACGGGCACTCGTCAAATCATCCTTTCACATTTGAGCACAGAGAACAATTCTCCAGAGCTGGCGTTTAATTACATAACAAAAATTCTTGCCGAGCACAATTTGATTGAAGGTGAAACTTTCAAAATTGACGTGGCACTCACAAGACCGACCACATTGTTTAAATTGAAAAAAGATTGATAAAAACAAAAAAATAAGAAAAAATCTTATTTTTTTTGTTATTTTTAATTAAAAAACTCGTTTTTTTGTTTTTTTATAAGGTGTTTAAAGGATTGTTGGAATGTTGAATTTTCTCACATAGCCTTCTTGATTTTCGCTGTATATTCCATCTATGCCAAGGATGAAATTGTCATAAAATTTACATTCAAAGTTTTTCAAAATCTTTTTTATATAGTCAACTGCTTCTTTATCAACTTGCGAAGGCTTTGCAGTTCCACCGGGATGATTGTGTGCGATTGCAATGTAGGCGGGGTTATATGAGTTGACGATGTTCAAAATTTCATAAACGGGGATTCCAACTGTGCGAACATAGTCCATTTCATATTTGCGCATATGTGTTAATTGCCAACTGTTGTTTATGCAAAAAATAAACAAATTTTCTGCGCTTTTGTTTGGAAGGATGTCTTCAAGAAAATCAAGAAATTCTTTATGGTTGTTCAAGTTCACATTTTTTGCCATCTTTTGACAAAAATAAAGTTCCATATAATCTTTAAAAATTTTGATTTTGTTTGCAGAATGTATGCTCAAACCCGAAACTTGAGCAAGGTCATTGACATCGGCGTCAAGCACATTTGCAAAATTTCCATATTTATCCAAAAGTTTGTGCGCAAGTGGATTTACATCTTTTCGTGGAATGATGTAAAACAAAAAGCTTTCCATTGCTTGAATTTCGGTGACGTTCATTGGTCCAACTTTTGAGATGAGTTCTGCCAATCTCACACGGTGACCATCATGTTTGACAACAGATGTGTCCTTTTTCATCTTTTCTCCTTTGTGTTTGTGAAAATTAAATTTTTCCATCATTGTGAAAAACTTCTTTGTTTTTCGTTGCCACATATGATGCGATTTCTTTAATGGCGTTGGAATATGGTTTTCTTAAATCAAAATTTTCTGGATTTTCGGCGAAATGTTTTCTGAAAATTGCTGTTTGACATAGGCGAAGATCGGTGTCGGTGTTGATTTTGTATATGTGATGTTTTGTGCAAGTTTCTGCCAACAATTCTTCTGGAATTCCTTTTGCACCAGAAATTTTTCCGCCATATTGATCAATCATGTCGACATATTTTTCCGGAACGCTTGAAGCTCCATGAAGGACAAGCGGCGTTTTTGGAATGGCTTTTTCAATTTCTGCAAGAATGTCAAAGCGTAAGTTTTGTTTTCCTTTGAATTTATATGCGCCATGGCTGGTTCCAATAGCAACGGCAAGAGTGTCGCACTGTGTTCTTTCAACAAATTCTTTGGCTTTTTGTGGATCTGTGAAGATTGTTGAATCAGCTTTCACTGTGTCTTCGATTCCTGACAAAACGCCAAGTTCGGCTTCCACAAAAACACCTTTTTTGTGCGCATATTCCACCACTTTTTTTGTTAAAAGCACATTTTCTTCAAAAGGAAGCGAGCTTCCGTCAATCATAACGCTGTCAAATCCCAAATCCACTGCCGTTTTGCAAACGTCAAAAGATTTGCCGTGATCAAGATGCAAAAAGATTGGAAGATTATACTCTTTTTTTATTGCATCAAAAAGTGGTTTGACAATGTCTTTTCCAATATATTTCAAGGCACCTTCACTCACCGAAACAATGGCCGGAGAGTTTGACAATTTGCAACCTTCACAAATTCCACGCAAACTTTCGATGTTGACAAAGTTATATGCGCCAAGAGCGTATCCATTTTTTGTGCAGTCAGTATAATAAAAATTCAGTTTTTTCATTTTAACCTCTTCAAGATTTTCATTATTCGTTTAAATATTCTATATTTTAACACATTTTGCAAAAATTTCAAACATATATTTGAATTGGATAACAAAATTTTGTGAGGTGATATATGAGAAAAAAAATTATGTTGGGGGCGATGATTGCTGTTTTGGGCATTTCATTGTTTGGTTGTTCAAGCACTGTGGACTATGTCAGAGAAAACATGAGTGAGTGGACAAAGGTGTATTATTATGGCGCGGGTGAAACATTTTATGTCACCATGTCTTCTGGTGTGCGTGAAAGCACATATCTTGTCAATGGGAAGAGTGAAGAGAGTGTTGATTTTGCGCTTCTTTCAATTGTGTTGAGTGAGAATGACGGACAGGTGATCAGGGCAACCGTTTCTGTTGACGGTGAAGAAAGTTCGCAAGAGCTTGAAATCAATGGATTGAATAGTGCATATATGGTCGATCTGGAAATTGAACTCTCCGGCGATGAAGAGATTGTCGTCACATACAACGGCGAGAGTGTGACTCTCAACAACCTATCAAAAGATTTTGCTGTTGATGATGAACGGGCAATTGAAATTGCTTCGATTGAACTTGAAGAAGAAATCACGGCATTGAAGTCGGGAGTTACTTTGAATGCGGAGTGCTATCTTCGAGTGCTTGATAAACAAGCAAACAACTTTGAAGAAGTTTTTTGGTGTTTCACAGTTGTCAACACCAATGGCGAAAGTAGTTCGGTGATAATTTCCACATCCGACGGTTCAGTGTTGGCAAAGACGGCATAAACAAAGCAAATTTGCATAAAAAAAGCGAAAAATTTCGCTTTTTTTTTGTGTTTTTCTAGAATTTTTCATTTTTTTAAGATCTTTGTCAAAATTGAAAATTTGTTGATTGTGAGAAAGAATTTGTGATATAATGTTGCTATGAATGTGCAAGAAGAAATAAAGGAAAGAGCGATTGTCTTTTGTCCAATTGAGAGAGAAAGTGAAAAGCAATATCAATTTGTTGAAATAAGCAGATTGTGTTTTTCTGCGGGGCTGGAAGTGGTTAAGATTTTTTCTCAAAGCATTGACGCATTCAACAGACGCACAATCATGGGTAAAGGAAAACTTGAAGAAATCAAACAGTTTTTGCGTGAAAATCCTTGCGATGTGCTTGTTGTAGACTTCAAATTGTCTGGCTCGCAAATGAGAAACATATCCGACGAATTGGGTGTCAAGGTGCTGGACAGGATTCTTCTTATCATCGACATCTTTGCTTTGAATGCAAAGTCAAGCGAAGGCAAGATTGAAGTTAAGCTTGCACAAAATCGCTATCTTTTGACAAGACTTTCTTCCATACAGGGCTCGTTTGGACGCTTTGGCGGAACGGGTGTGGGGATGAGAGGACCCGGTGAAACAAAATTGGAACTTGATCGCCGAAAACTTGAAAAAGAAATTTTGACTCTTTCAAAAGAGATTGAAAAAATCAAAAATTCTCGTCGTCAAAACAGAGTTTTGAGAGAAAAGAGTGGTATAAAGAGTGTTGTTTTGGGAGGATATACCAACGCTGGCAAGAGTTCAATTTTCAACATTTTGACAAGGGAAAATATATATGCTGATGACAAACTTTTTGCCACATTGGACACAACAAGTCGCAGAATGTTTTTGGGGGACGGAAACTTTTGCATAATCACCGACACTGTTGGGTTTATCAGCAAACTTCCGCACGAACTTGTGGAAAGTTTTTCTTCAACCTTGGAGGAAGTGAAAAATGCCGATCTTGTGTTGCATGTTGTGGATGTTGCCGACGATTTTTATAAACAAAACATTGAAATAACAAATGAAATTTTGGACGGTTTGGGAGCGACTGAAAATCGAATTGTCATTTTGAACAAATGTGACTTGCTTAAAAAACCTGTTGAAATTGAGAAAAATCAAATACTTTTTTCAGCAAAATCTAAGAAAAATCTTGAAAAATTGAAAGAAATAATAAAAAAAGCGCTTGAATAAACACGCTTTTTTTATTTACATTTTTATGTGCAGGAGATTGTTTTTTTCTTTTATTTTTTATTTTCGTTCAGTTTTTTCATTAAGAAGTCAAGGTCAATGCCATGAACCATCGATGCCTCTTCAATTGTTTCCATTTGGCTTACAGGGCAGGTGACGCAATACATTCCAAAGCCAAGAAAAACTTCTTCCAAATTTGGATGAGCTTTCAACACTTCTGCAATGGTCATATCTTTTGACAATTCGTCCTTCTTTTTCATATTATTCTCCTTGTTCTTTTTCAATCATTTTTTACGCTAACATTTTAACACACATCAATTTTCTTTTCAAGTAAAAACAAAGATTTTTGTTGAAATTTATCGAAAATTTTGTCAAAAATTGCCTTAATTCGTCTTTTTTATGTTCTTGAAGATATTTCACTTGCGTTGAACATATAACAAGATTAAGGTGGTGAAAAGCGTGGATAAGATTTCAAATATTGTCTTGACAAAAAAAGGAAAACGTGTGGGATATGTCTTGGATGTTGCCATAGATTTTGATGACATGCAAATGCAAGGTTTTTATGTTGTCGATGAAGAAAGTGAAGGAGAGTTTTTGCTTAAATGTGAAGACGTGGTTTCTCAATCGTCTAATTTCATTTTGATTGAAGATGTTGCCGTTTTGGATTTTGTGACAGAAAGAAAAACTTGTGTTGGAAAGGAAGTTATGGATGAAAATTGTCAAAGTTATGGAACTTTGAAAGATGTTGTTTTCAAAAAGAAAAAATGCGAAAAGTTCATAACGGACAAATGTGAAATTATGGCAAAGTATGTCAAAAACGTCGGTGAAGATTTCATTCTTGTCAACTTCAAAAATGGAAGGACAAAAAAGTCTTTTTCAAAAACTTTTCCAAAAAGCGACATATTGACGACTGTTGAAATTCAAAAACTTCCAGCTGTGCCAGAGACAATTCTATTGTCGCCAAGTTTCTACTTGGGGAAAATTTCAAGCGAGGACATCATGGGATATAACAATGAAAAGATAATTCAAAAAGGCGAGGTTGTGACAAGGTTGACAGTTGAGAAAGCAAAGATACACAACAAACTCAACCAATTGTTTTTTGCTGTCAAGAGATAAATTTAAAAAATAAGAAAAAAAATACCAAAAAAATCAATTTTTTTATATTTTTTTAATAAAAAAATGAATTTTAATTAAAAAAAAGACATTTTTTCAAATATTTTATGTCACATTTTTTACGTGGCGTAATATTTTTTTTAATTTTTAATTTATTTTTGTGCTGTTTAATTTATTTATTATTTTATTAAAAATGATATTCCATATTTTTTTCGTCAAATTATTTGTATTTTTGATGCGATTTGTAGTAGAATAATTTAAACAAAGAAAGTTGAGAGGAAAATATGGTCAGGGTTATTCCAAGAAGAACAAAAGTTAAATCAGAATTCATCAGGGGCGTCACGGGTTTGGACGTTGTTTTGGCAGTCATTTTCATTGCAATTGCCATCATTCTTTTTCTTGCCAATTTTGAATTTCACATTTGGATTGGGATTGCATGGTGCATCATTGCCGTTTCCATGTTTTTCAAATTTGCAGACGAAACACGTTTCTACAACACGTTGATCTTTTTGTTGAGATATTCTGCACAGAAAAAGAGATTTTCCAAAGGGGATGGAAAAAAGAAGAAAAATGACATCAAGGAAATGATCGCTTATGATGGTATATATCAAGATCGATTTATCAACTTTGGGCTCTATTATGCTCAGGTTATTGAAATTGAACCTATGTTTTTCACATTGCTGACGGAATATTATCAAGACAATGTCATTGAAAGTTTCGCCAACGCACTGCGTCGTTTGAATGGAGATCAAACTTGTTCAATTGTCAAGATTTCAAAGCCAATGATTTTGGATAGATACATACACAACGAAAATGAAAAATATGATGTGCTGTATGATATGCAATATGACGGACAAATTTCTCAAGAAGAAATTGACGCTCGTTCGCCAATCTTTGAAGAGAGAGTTTCGCTCTATGAATTCATGAACCGTCAAGCAAAAATTTTCAAAGAACATTTCTATTTGGTTGTATATGACAAAGATCGCGAAATTTTGGAAAACACCACTTCCGGTATGATTTCTGCCATGGCAGCTTCTTTAAACCCAATTTCTTCTCACTTGGTTACGGGCAACGAGCTTGTTGTCTTTTTGAGATCCAACCTTGGCAAAGACTTTGATGAGCGCGACTTGGAAATTACACCGATTTCTGAACATATCAATTGGGCAACCCCAGACAAAATTCGCTTCAACATTGCAAGATATTTTATCGATGACAATTGTTATCGTTGCTTCAACTTGGTAGATTATCCACTTCAAGTGGGAAATGCTTGGGGCGCGCAATTCTTCCTTTTGGATCGAACAAAAGTTGTCATGAAGTTCAATCCAATTGCAAAAACGGATTCTGAACGACAAATCGACAGGGCTATCATGGAAATGGAAACCAAACTTTATAAGGCGGGCAGAAGCTCCACTCAAATTGAATTGCAAACACACGTGCAAACTCTTCGAGATCTTCTTCAAAGTTTGAAAAACAACAACCAACAACTTTTCAATGTCAACACTTTCTTGGTTGCCGAAGATGCTGTCAAAAAGGATGTCAGAGCTATGCTCAAACAGCAAGGGTTCAAATATTCCGAACTGTTTTCAAGACAAATTGACGGATTTGTTTCTTCCAACATTTCAAGAAAAGATTCAGTCAAGAGCAGTTTGAGAGGTATTCCAACCAGCACTTTGGCAGCAACATTTCCGTTCATTTCCAATTCTTTGCAAGATAAAAATGGCATCTATTTGGGAGATAATGAATATCCTGTTTTCGTTGACTTTTTCAAACGTGATCGCGAAAGGGTCAACTCCAATATGATGGTCATTGGTAAGTCTGGTTCGGGAAAGAGTTACGCCACCAAGACACTTTTGACAAATCTTGCTGCCGACAACTGCAAAATTTTCATTCTTGACCCAGAAAACGAATATCAAGATCTGACAAGAAACTTGGGCGGCAAGTTCATTGACGTTGGTTCTTCCATCCACGGAATTATCAATCCATTTCACGTCATCTCTTCTTTGGAGGCATCGGAAGATGAAGAACAGGAGGAAGAGGAAGAAGAATTTGATGATTTTGGACGTCCGATTCAAAAGAAAAAGATTGTGCAAACATCAATTGATGACTCTTTTTCACAGCATTTGCAATTTTTGGAACAGTTTTTCAGAGTTATCTTGGAAGGCATCAATGCAGACGCTTTCGAAGTGCTCAACTCACTGATTATTGATGTCTATAAAGAAAAGAAAATTGACTATCGCACCAATCTTGCACAGTTGAAACCGGAAGACTATCCAACATTTGACTCACTCTATGATTTGATTTTACGCAGAATCAAGGAAGCAAAAGATGAGTTTTCTCTCAGAAATTTGATGACCGTGGAAACATATATCAAAAAATTTGCTACAGGCGGAAGAAACAGTGCACTTTGGAATGGTCCAACCAGCATTGAAACAAACGAAAATTTTGTTACATTCAACTTTCAATCACTTGTTGCGGGAAACAATGCTCAACTGACCAACGCGCAAATGCTTTTGGTGTTCAGATATTTGAACAACGAAATCATAAACAACAAAGATTTCAACAAGAAATATCGCAAAAACAGAAAAATTATTGTTGCGGTGGATGAAGCACACATTTTCATCAATCCAAAATATCCAATCGCATTGGATTTCATGGCTCAAATGGCAAAACGTATCAGAAAATATGGCGGAATGCAAATCATCATCACGCAAAACATTTCTGACTTTGTGGGTTCTGAAGACATCAAACGTCAATCCACGGCGGTTATTAATGCTTGTCAATATTCTCTGATCTTCTCACTTTCACCAAGCGATATCAACGACTTGGTTGAACTATATTCCAAGTCGGGTGGAATCAATGAAGAAGAACAGAACTCTATTGTCACAGCGGGTGTTGGTCAAGCCTTTTTGATCACCGGTCCAACATCGAGAACCACCGTGCAAATCATCGCGCAAGATTATGTGAAACAACTTTTTGGAGGTTGATTCGAAACATTTAAATCAAACAAAAAAGGAAGCTTATGACAAAAGTTTTAAAGAACATTTTAATAAGTTTGCTGGGTGCATTCATGTTTATGTTTGCAGGTATCTTTTTTGTTGGATGCGGAAGTGTGGATTATTCAAAAATCAAGATTGTTTCCAATGTCGAAGGCAGTGTGGTGTTGGGAGTTGGTGAAAGCGTGACAATCACTTTCACAATTGAAGGATATCAAAGCGGGTTCAATAATCAAGTTTCGTTGAGTGGACAAGATGAAGTGTTTACATATTCCGAGCCAAACTATTCATCCTCTGATTCTTCTCAATTCACTGTGACTGTCACGGGTGTTGCTGGTGGAACGGGAACACTTTTGGTCACTTCGGTTGAAGGCCAAAAACAATGTGAAGTTGACATTTCTGTTGAACAGTCAACCACTTCAATTTCTTCAAACAATGAAATTCTTTATGTTACAAACGGAACAGATTTTGTTCCGAATTACAGCATGTTCACTTTCGATCCAAACACAACAGACAGAGATTTGTCATATTATTTTGTCGTGCTGAGTGAAATAAGTGACACTGATTATGCCTCATTCTTCTTGAAATACAATCTTGTTGGCATTGATGCTGAAAATGGCATTGGATATTTCAACGATGACTCTTCAAGTGATCCAATTGAACGCCCGATATATCAGTTTGAAAGTGTGACTTTGGACGAAAATGGAAATTTGTTTTTGATTTATGATGGACAATCGACGTCAATTGACTTGCAAAGCGAGTTTGAATTTATGGCGGTTTATGACAGTTCGGTTGGCTCTGAAAATATCTTGTTTGCTCATGCCACAGTCTATGTTCTTCCAAGTTTGTCCGCAACAGTGACGGGAGGATATTTGCAAACTGACGGAACTGTTGAATTTGAAAGTGTTTTGGATGAAATTGTCATTGTTCCTGAAAGCTCATATCTTTCAAAATATTTAATTCGTGTGGAAATGAACAACATTGACAGCGATTTTGACATCATTTTCACACCGACAATTTCAAATGACAATGTGTCAATCACTCGATATTATTATAATGACGACGATTCGGACACAAACATTCTCTATTTTCTTATATCTCAAAATGTTATAGTCAGCTCTTCGACAGATTTTTCTTTAAATATCTATTACAGTGTTGCGCAAGACATTGCAGATGAAAATGTAAATTTTAATGTTGATTTCAGTATTTCAACTCAAATTGCACCGACAAAAATCACAATCAATGAAACCTTGGTGCAGAATGAGATGGCATTGACTTTATATCACAACGCTCTTGAAGGTTATGGTTGGGAAGAAATTCGCGTTGACATCCTTTCCGATTGTGGAACAGAACCAAACTATGATGGAATATATCTGGTCTTTGACGAAAATTTGGTTGAAGTGCTCTATAACAACGTCAACATTTCAAGTGGAGAAATCATAGATGACATTTCAGTGTCAATTTATGTTCGTGGAAAGGGTTCTCAAGCCACAGAAACAAGTATAAGGGTCTATGTTTCAAGTTCAATCACAAACAGTACAGATTGGGCGCAAGAGTGGGATGAAGAACGAGAAGATGGTTATATTGAAATTCCTTGCTCAATTATAAGTGCTCCAACAACAATTCTTGTTGACGCAACCTATAACATAGGCGAGTTGTATGTCAGCTACACCGGCGGGACTGTAAGTTTTGATGAACAATTATACACCGAAGCTATGTTCAAATCAGCCACCATCACTTTTTCAAGCGGCACCGATGTTGTGAACATTTCAACAAATTCTTCCACACCTTACGTATATGCCGATGGAAGATATTATCTCAATCTTACGGTCACTCCAAAGGCGGTTGGAATGGGAAGATATATCGTCACTCTCGACACAGGAGCAACACTTGTGATCACTTTCCAAAGTGTGCAGGTGCTTGAAAGTGAAAGTATAAGTGTGGCGCTGACAAACGAAGATAATGACAATGTTCGTGCATATTCACTAAGTCGAACATCGGGCTCAGAGTTTGATAATGTCATAAATCTTGAGATTCAAAACACATATTCAAATGGTTCAATTTCTTATGGAAGCACGGCAAGTTTTGTCATTTCTGGAAATTACACCAGTCTCATTTCTTCCGGTGTTAGTGGAGTGGTGAGAGTTTTGCAAAGCGATTCAACTTTCAGATTGACAACAATAACGGACGGTGACACATATTTTTTGATTGAAATTTCAGGATATAGCATCCATGATTTTGGTTACACAATGGTTTCCTATTTTGTTTATGTGTATGTGAGTTCTTATTCTCTTGTTAACGAATATAGCTTGCGAAGTGAAGGGGAAACGGTTTTGAGCACCACTCTTTATTATGGCACAGACACATATTCTTCGGTGCAATATTCTGCGTATGTCGACAACACAGATGCAAAAAATTTCCTTCAGTTGACGTTCACGACAAGTGGATTGCGAGAAATCTTTGGAAGCAATGACGAAACATTTCTCATCACAAAAGCAAAGGAGTATGACAACTATTACACTCAAGAGTTGGTGTATCAAACATATGACAGCAAATATGTCTATTTCTATGTTCTTGACAGTGAAGGAAATGCTTTGACAAGAACAACCACAACTGTGAGTTTTTATATCAATAATGTATTGCAAAAGACTGTCACTTTGAGTTTTGATAATGGACTTATGTTCTATTCCGATGTAATGAGTTTTGAATATCAAATTGAAGATCAAACATACACAGTCACAGCACAATTTTCAAATGTGTTCAGTTTGGTGGGTGGCTACGGCACTTTTGACGTCACAACTTTCACATACACCAACACCTATTCCTCTGCTTATACCTTTGTTTTGAGGTCGCTTTTGAGCCAGAGAAATCTCACAAAGAGATATGATGTTCGCATTTCAGTCAGCAGATTCCAATCCGTTGAAAACATCTCTCTTCTTTCAAGTGAAACAGAAATAAATTTCACAAATGAAACTTTGACAGCGTCATTCATTGTCACACTCTATCCAACCACTGCAACCAACATCAACGTTGCTCCAAGAGTGGACTTCATTAGCTCGAACGGAAATCCTTACAGCAACATGGTGACATCCACAGTCACTTCTTTGGGAAATGGACAATTTTTGATAACACTCTCTTGCGAGTCTTTCTATCAAGCAAATATGTCAGACATAACAAACAT
The DNA here is from genome assembly GCA_964594865.1 of uncultured Lachnospiraceae bacterium. Taxonomy (GTDB): domain Bacteria; phylum Bacillota; class Clostridia; order Christensenellales; family UBA1242; genus Caccovivens. Next base: position 94,383 of record CAZQMZ010000001.1, read on the forward strand.
TGACGACGACACACCTCTTTCCGGAACGATTTATATTTATCCTTCCGAGTGGGGAGATTCCATTTCTTCAATCGACTCTGGACTCAGTCCAATTATCCTTTCGGTGCGATATCGAAATGGTTCGGCGGCAAACCCATATCTTTTGGAAAGTGCGGAAGATGTGCTTGCCATAAACTCCAACGAAACCACACTTCAAAGTCACTATGAAATCAGTTCAGTGATTGATATGTCAAGTGTGACAAGTGCAACTCCAATCGGCATCATTGTGAACGGAAGTCAATATTCAATCGTGGGGTTTAGTGGTTCCATTGTGGGCTCAACTTCTCAGGCGGCAATCACCAACATCAATATAACAGACTCCAATTTCACTTCAAGTGGATATTCTGGACTTTTTGCCATAATAAATGAAGGCGCAAGCATTGAAAATGTTTCCATAACAGGCACAATCAACTTTTCAAATGCAATCGCTTCGGGGGCGTACATCGGACTTTTGACGGCAATAAACTATGGAACACTTGAGAATGTTGGGGTTACGATAAACAGCAGTTCAAGCGAATATAACTTGTCTGTTTCAAGCGGCGGACAGCTCTATTTTGGTGGACTTGTTGGCATAAACATCGGCTCAATCATACAAGATTTCAGTTTGTTTGAAAGCTCTGGCTTGACATCCAAAAATTTGGCTTATTTCAACGATTATCTCAACATTTCTGTCAGTGGTTCGGCACTCATCTATGTCGGCGGAGTGGCAGGGGCTTCTTTGGGAGTTATTGAAAGAATTTCGCCGTCTTCATCTTATAAACTATATGGTTACACCGGATATTCGGCATATACGCTCATAAATGTTGTGGGCTCAACTTCGGGCACAATCAATGTCGGTGGAATTGTTGGATATGCGACATATAATCTTTTCAATAGTGGAATTACAAGTGGAAACACACTTTCCAACCTTCTTGTTGGTGGTGAGATTTCCACTATGGGTGTTTCATTATCTTCTTCGGGTTCGGACAGAGTTGGTGGAATTGCAGGACTTGTGGACACATTGAACTCGTCAACCATAAACATTGAAGATAACACTTCTCGCGTTTTCCTTCGTGGAAATGCTTATGTTGGTGGAATTGTTGGCTATGACACATATCCATCTGCCCAAGGTGGCTATGATCAGCAAAATTTGACCACTTTTGGCGAAGGAAACATCATTCAGGCGGTGGACGATGCCAGAGGTGCGTTCTATTCGGCGAGCATAATCAGAACATCCTTGATTTCTTCAACTGTGGAAACGGAAAGCAGGGACGAAAGTTTTTATCAATTTTATTACGCAATCGGAAACTACAAAACTTCGGAAAATGAACGCACATACACTGACACATCTTTCTCCGCTTATTCATATTTGACGCGTGATCCAATAAATTATTCCGAAGGTGGCAGCTTGGATTTTACAAGCACTGACAAATATTATGGTGACTATCTCGTTGTCGACGCGGAAGATTTTGAAATTGTTTATGCATATTTCTTTGATGAAGATGAAGATTATGCCGGAGTTGTGGTTGGCAACAGTGGATTCAGTTTGACAGGGGAAGATTCATCAATCTATGCTTATTTGCTCTTCTATTTCCAAGTGACTGACGATTTGTCGGGTTCTTTGGGTTCGGCGGCACAAGAAAACATTGTTGGATTGAATTATTTCACACCAAACTCTCAATTCTATCCATTTGTGTTGGACAGCCAAGATGTCAGCATTTCAGCTTCAACTTCTTCGATTTTGTCCATTGATTCAAACGGAAACATGACGGTCAGTGGAACGGGATATGCCGAAATTTCTCTTTCAAGCATACTCAATGTCAACGATTCACAAAAGATATATATTTATGTGGTAAATTATTTTGACAACACCGTCCAAACTTCAATTTTCTATGATTCGCCATCTCACAGCGGTTCAAATATAACAGGCGGAAAGAGAATTATTTATGGCAATTCTTCTTCCAGCGTTTATGTTGTGCCAACATACACTTTGAGTGGCGGACAAGATTCTGACGGCGTGTCCTTCACAATAACCGAAGCCGGCATTTTGCAATATAAGGGCGTGAGCTATTTCCTTGCTAAAAACACGCAAATCACTGCCAATGTTGAGAATGTGTCATATTTGCAATATTCCACTGATTATTTTGTCAAATATGCAGATTTGACTGATGAAGGTGGGATAAGATACATCAATAGTGTTGAGGTCACAGAGGGTGAAAGTGGCTATGCTGTGGATGAAGATGGAAATTATTACGTCTATGTCGGTGGAGAATACATCAAAGTTGACATTGATGGATATAAATTGGATGAAAACGGCAACAAAGTTTTGATCAATTTCTCGAGTGTTCAAGTGAGCAAACAAACAATCTCGTTCTATAAAACAAGCTCATCAACCAATGCGGGAGACACAGACATATACACTCTTGTGCCGGTGCTTCAAGTTGTCATCAATGGACAAACTTTCACTTATGTTTTGTCTGGCTCTGCAATCACTTTGACGTTGGAATATCAAGAAACGGCAACGGAAATCAACAGCAAACACACAACAAATTCACTGCAAACAAACACTTCTTTTGAAGAAACAATTTCCATCACTTCTTCAAATCAACAAGACTATTTGTTCTATTACATCACTGGTCCAAGTCGTGAATATATTCAAAGCAGAATGCCGAGTGTGGTTGGAATTTATTATGACAATTTTGGAGAACAGACTGATTATGAAACCTACATGAACTCATATTCTTCGGCCGATTTGTTTATAATCAAAATCACAAGACAAGAAGGCACAAATGTTTTTGATTTGAAATGTTCAATAAACACTGACAGCACACTATATAAAAACCGATTCAGCGAAAATATTTATGGCGAATATATTTTCACATTCTATGCAAGTGAACTTGAAGACGGTGTTGAATGTTATTTCAGAGTCTTTTTGGATGAGGCAACTTTGGAATATGTGAGTGTGAACAACTATTCCAACATAAACGATGCTTCACAAACTGATGAGGTGATTGTTCCTTCTCAACGTGGACTTTTGGAAATCATTCTTGACCCAACTGAAGCCTCATTCAACAGTTTGACAATTTCAAACAACAGCATAAACAGTCTTGACGGAGCAGGAATTGCCACATTCACTTTTGTATATTCCACAGAATCAGACTATGTTTTGGCAACGAATGTTGGAACTTATTCCGACGGAGCTTTGACCTTGACATATGAAGAAATCATAAGTTTCTATGAATATTTAAATGAGCAGAATTCTGAAATTTCATATTCATACAACGGTCGAATTTACGTTGCATATTATCTCGCTTCAAACGGCGTGGATGACAATGTTGACATCAAATTTGATGTGACGATTGACTATGGCTCAAATGGCGATGTTTATCAAACATCTTTGGCTTTGGTGACAAAGTTGACGAATTATATCAGTGTTGAATTTGAAGGCAAAGATCTCATCAACAACAAATATTATGTTGCGCGTGGACTTTCATACAACCTGACTCTAAATTCTTTTGGCTTCACCACCGAGCAGTTGAACAACATAACCTATGAAATCTCCGATGACAGCCTTGTCTCTTTGCAATCTAATGGAGTGAGTGGTTATGTGCTCACTATCACAAGCGACAGAATCACATATTCCAGCAGTGAGGAAGGGCGCGAGGTGACAATCCATTTCACCGCAGAAAAGACGGTTGACGACGAAACGGTGACTTGTGAATATACTTTGACGTTCTATATCATGGAATATGTTCTCAATTATCAATATGTTGAAGGTGTCTTTGAAGATGTTGTCTATGGAATGAGTGACGGAGTGATCAGTGTTGCCATTGGAAATCCATACACTCTTCAATTCGACATAACTGATTTCATGGAATACAACTCTTCTGACTCGGAAATTGTGGCAGAAGTGAACACTTTCCTGGACAGTATGACTCAAAACATAACCTGGAAAGTGTATGAAGGAGGGCAGGAATATACTCTTGAACAAAACAGGTCTATAAGTTCGGATTATTATCAAATCTCGTCCTTCACAGTCACTCCAATTCAACTTTATGACCCAACAAGTGAGATATATTATTTCTCTGCCGAAGCGTATTACACCATGAGTGGTGGAATATATTCATATACCGAACTTTTGAACAATCGAATTTACACAGAATTTTCTTTCAGTGTGCACAATCAAAGCACACAAGAAAGTCCAATTCCAATCAGGACATATGAAGAATTTATTGCAATGGAAGAAGATTCTTGGTATATCCTTTTGGATGACATAACCTTGCCAAATTCCACTGAAACCGAACAATTCACACCAATATCCACTGCAATTGCCGGACTTGATGGAAATGGGTATTCTATCTATTTCAGCGGAACATATAATTTCGACACCGCGAGCGTTGGTGTGTTCAGCACGGTGAGCTCTGACACGATTTTGCAAAATGTTACTGTTGAACTTCTTTCCAACACCACTTTCAACATGAGTGTTTCCACCTTTGAAGTCGGGCTTTTGGCAGCGATAAACAACGGGATAATCACAAACTGTGAAGTGGGCTCGATTGGAACAGCAAGTTTGTCTGTTTTATATTCAATCAGTGTTTCTTCTTCATATGTTGCAGGTTTGGTTGCCGAAAACAATGGATATATCACAAATTCACGTTCAACAGTCAGCACCATTTACACTCAGGTCAACATTGCAGGCTTTGTTGCTGAAAATTATGGACACATTGCAAGCTCTTATTTCCGCGGAGGCAGTCTTGTCAGTGTGACACAAGGCACAGCAAACATTGCTGGATTTGTGTTGACCAACTCAGGTGAAATTTACACTTCCTATGTGAGCGGTGAAAGTTCAAACAATGCAAACTCAATGTATTACACCGGCACGGACAACGGGATTCGTTCCAGCAGTGCTATTGCCGGATTTGTCTTCTCCAACAGTGGCGCTGTTTATGATTGTTATTCCAACATTCTCTTGACCAACACCGGTTACAACGCTTCCGGTTTTGTTGATGAAAACACGGGCCGTATTGAACGGTGCTTCTCAATCAGTGTGCTTGGAGATGATGACTCTTCAAACTATGGCTTTGTGAGAATCAATGACATTGATGATGAAGAAGACGGAATTGTTGATTGCTATTATCTCTCCGATTCTGAGTTGATGGTCAACCAAAATGTCACCAACAACTATAGTGAAGTCGAAGTGTTGACAGAGGAAGATTTCGCCAATATCGACGAATATTTCTCAAACTATGTCGTTGCCGATGGACGTGACATCAACTCTGTTTGGTTCTTCAACGACAATGCTTCTGACACATCCAATTTCAATGGCAAAGAATTCAATATTGGACGAATTGAACTTGTTTCAGCCAACGTTGTGGCATATTCAAGAAGAGTATATGATCATGCCGAAACAGTGACGGTGACTGACACATCAACAGGGACGTCAGTGACATATGTGGAATATGTATACACCTATGCAAGCGACGGCTATGCTCTTGGTTCGACATATAATCCAATTTTAATAAGCAGTGCAGAAGAGTTTGAAACATACATCGCACAAGAGTGCAATTCGGCGGGATATAACTATTCTTATTACAGATTCATCAGCGACATTGATTATTCTGACTATCTGTATAACAGTTCTCTCTATACCACCAAATTTGTTGGATATTTGGAAGGTAACTTCATGACTTTGAGCAACATTACGTTGATTTCAAGCAGTTCGTCTTTGACCTATGCGGGACTCTTTGCCGAAATTGGCAATTCTTCCAATGTCAGCGCCATTGGCACGGTGATGAATTTCACATACATTCCAGCAGAAGTCAACTTTGCGTCAGCAAATGTTGTCGGGGCGCTTGCTGGAAGATTGAATGGGGGCACGATCTATAACATCTATATCGAAGACGGCGAAGGCAACACCATCACCGGAAACAACATTGTCGGTGGTGTGGTTGGTTTGACAACAGGTGAGTTTAGCATAAAAAATGTCTATTCCACATACAACACAATTGCAAGAAACAGTTTGGTATCTCAAAGTAATGATTTTATCACCGGCACGACATCATATTCCAACTATTCTTTCGCCGGAGTAATTGTCGGTGTGCTCAGCGGAACAGGAACGATTTATAACACCAAAATTGACACTGTTGTTTCCTCAATTGCTGACAAAGCCGGTTTGATGTTTGGGCTTATTGACACCAACGCAACTGTCTATAACGCAGAATTGGAAGTGCAAAGTGACATGTTGTTGAATGGATATTCATATGCCGGTTTGGTGGCTGGTGAAAGCCGAGGAACTGTCATAAATGTTTCCATCACTGGAAGTGGCACGTTCACGAATTTCAGGACTTCACCATATGTTGCAACGGCGGTTGGAGGCTTTGCTGGACTTGTCAGCGGTGGAACTTTGACGAACATCAAAATGGAAGAGAACATTTCAATAAGCACAGAAAGCACCGAGAGTGCCATTGAAAATTTGGGTGGAATTGCCGGCATGATCACTGCTTCTGTCACAATGGAAAACATCGAAGTGAATGCCGACATCACAGGCTTTTCTGCCGTGGGCGGAGTTGTTGGATATATCAACAATCAAAGTGGCGGTTATGTGACATTCAGAAATGTTTCTGTGGAAGGAACTTTCAGTGCAATCGGCATCAAACAAACTGTTGTGGCTGTTGGTGGACTTGCTGGACGTGTGGCCACGAGCACACAAATATATTTGACTTCCACATATGTCGAAGAGGCCTACAACACAAACACCTTTGACATTGATGTATTGGCTGGAACATATAACTATGGCACCACTACGTCAATCGGAGTTGGCGGTCTGATTGGACTGAACGAAAGCACATATTCACACATTGTTGAATATGCAATTGTTTCATTGACCGGAGAAGCATATATGTATGATTTGTCCTATTCAAACGCATCTGAAACAACTGAAACAATTTCAACAAATGGAGGCGTTTTAACTTCGACATCATTGCGTGAAGGTGAGATTATTGGCATTGTGACAAACAATTACAGTGCCACAGGCTCCACATATGACTGCAATTTGTCATATTCTTTCACCTATGTGGAAGGTGAAAATGACATAAGTACGGCTGTTTGTCAAATTTTGGTGAATTTCTTTGGAGCTATTGCAACCGCATAATTTTCAAATTCTTTTTGAAAATACGTCAAATTTGTTGACTTTTTCAAAAAAGATTGGATATAATTACTCTTAGTAATAAAAATTTGAAATTTTGAAATATTTTTCAAAAAAGTGTTGACATTTTGACGTATATTTGTTATAATACCTTGGTTAATTAGCGCTATGTCAATGATTTTTATGCTGTTTTAATTTAAAAATTAAGGGAACCCGAGGGATTTTCCTCGATGTTTCCTTTTTTGCGCGTAAGGAGAGGGGAATATGTCTAATATTATGAAAAAACAAAAATTTGGAAAGACGGAGAGATATACTTTTTCGCAGTTGAAAGATTTTATTGATATTCCGCCTTTGCTTGAAATTCAAAGGAATTCTTTTGCAGATTTCATTCAAAATGGCATAAAAGAAGTTCTTGATGAGTTTTCTCCTGTTGTCGATTATTCCGGTAAGGCGAAACTATATTTTCTTGACGTGATCATGGATAAGGAACCAAAATATTCGAAAGAAGAGTGCAAAAGACGCAGTGCAACTTATTCTGTTCCGTTGAATGTCAAAACTCGATTTGTTGTTGAAGAAACAGGTCAAGCTGTGGAAGATGTTGTTTTCTTGGGTGACATTCCTTTCATGACGGAAGACTGCTCTTTCATTTTCAATGGCGTTGAAAGAGTTGTTGTCAACCAAATCATCAAATCTCCAAATTATTATCTTTTGAAGGACAAAGCAAGAGATAACACCACTTTGCATGGACAAATCATTCCAAAAAGAGGAATGTATATTGAATTTGAACAAGGCGCAAACGAAGTCTTGAAGGTTGTTCTTGACCGCAAACATAAGGTGACACTTGGGCTTTTTCTCAAATGTTTTGGATATTCCGCTGATGAAATCTCCAAATTGTTTGGCGATCACAGATTGGTCAAAAATGTTCTTGAAAAAGAAACTGTGACAACTCAAGAAGAAGCGCTTATGGAATTTGCTCGCAAAACTCGTCCTGCAGATGTTCCTTCTGCTGAAACAACAAGAAGTTATTTGAATTTGTGGTTCTTCTCAGAACAATGGTATAACCTTTCACGTGTTGGAAGATATAATCTCAACAAGAAATTCTCTATTGCAAAGAGAATTGAAGGTCACATTTTGGCAGAAGATGTTGTTTCTCCAGACGGCGAACTTTTGGCAAAAGCAGGACAGGTTGCTGACCGACCACTTGCTGAAAAAATCAAAGCAAGCGGTGTGAACGAAGTTTGGATTCAACTTTCAGATCACAAATATCTTATGCGTGGCAACAACAGAGTTAAACTTTCAGACTTTTTCCCATGTGACGAAAAGAGTTTGGGAGTTTTGGAAGAAGTTTATTATCCTGTTTTGGCACAAATTTTGAAAGATAACAAGACCAAAGAAAAACGTCTTCAAGCAATCAAAGATCATGCCAAAGATTTGATGATAACCACACTCACAATGGACGACATCTTGGCTGGAATAAGCATGTATTTGGATGTTTTGGAAGGCGTGGCAGATGTTGACAAAATTGAACACCTTTCAAACAAAAGAGTGGCAACTGTGGGAGAACTCTTCCATGACCATTTCCGCTCTGGTGTGACAAAACTCGTCTCAAATGTGAGAGAAACATTGCAAGGAAAGGAATTGTCGGAAGTTACTCCAAGACAAATTGTCAATCCGAAGGCAATCAATCGTTCTTTGAGAGAATTTGTTGCTTCTTCTCAACTTTCTCAACTTATGGATCAAGTTAATCCACTTTCTGGAATAACTCAAAAGCGTCGTGTTTCTGCTGTTGGACCGGGAGGAATCAAGAAAGAACGTGCTGAAGCAGATGTGCGTGACATTCATTACACAAACTATGGACGTATTTGTCCAATTGAAACTCCAGAAGGACAAGCCATTGGTTTGGTTAACACATTGACAAGTTATGCAAAAATAAATGAATATGGCTTCATTGAAACTCCATACAGACGCGTGGACAAAGAAACGGGAAAGGTTTCTGACAAGTGCGAATATTATATGGCAGACATTGAAGACGCAGCATATATTGCTCAAGCCACAGAACCACTCGACGAAGAAGGACGTTTCATCAACAAGCGTATCGTTTGTCGTCACAAAGACTATGCCATCGAAGTTCCAGCAAGACAAGTGGATTTTGTGGACGCATCTCCACGACAATTCATCTCTGTGGCAACTTCGCTTATTCCGTTTGTCAATTCAAACGAAGCAAACCGTGCGCTTATGGGCGCAAACATGCAACGTCAAGCAGTTCCTCTTTTGAGATCGGAAGCTCCGATTGTTGGAACGGGAATGGAAGCGGTTGTTGCCCATGATTGTGGCTACACTCAACTTGCACGCGAAGATGGTGAAGTTGTTTATGTCAGCGCAGATGAAGTTAGAGTGAAAAATGTCAAGGGCAATGTTGACATATACAATTTGACAAAATTCGACAAAACAAATGATGAAACCTGCTTCAATCAAAAACCTTGCGTTGTCAAAGGTGAAAAAGTTAAGAAGGGCGAAGTTATCATTGATGGATATTCAACTGAAAATGGTGAATTGGCACTTGGTAAAAACGTTCTTGTTGGCTATATGAATTGGGAAGGATATAACTATGAAGACGCCATTCTCATCAATGAAAGATTGGTTAAAGAAGATGTCTTCACTTCCATTTGTCTCAAAGTGGAAGAACTTAAATGTCGAACAACAAAACTTGGTGATGAACAAATCACACGCGACATTCCAAATTTGGGTGAAGACGCACTCAAAAATTTGGATGAAAACGGAATCATTCGCATCGGCGCAGAAGTTAGATCGGGCGACATCCTTGTCGGCAAAGTGACGCCAAAGGGTGAAACTGAACTTTCACCAGAAGAAAGACTTCTTCGTGCCATCTTCGGCGAAAAAGCAAGAGAGGTTCGTGACACTTCACTTCGTGTGCAACACGGCAAGGGCGGCGTTGTTGTGGATGTTCAAGTGTTCAGTCGTGAAAATAAGGATGAACTTGAACCGGGTGTCAACCAACTTGTCAAGGTGTTTATTGCACAAAAGAGAAAACTCTCTGTCGGCGACAAGATGGCGGGACGATATGGAAACAAAGGTTGTATTTCAATCATTATGCCAGAAGCAGACATGCCTTTCATGGCAAATGGACGTCCACTTGACATCGTTTTGAACCCTCTTGGTGTTCCTTCTCGTATGAATTTGGGTCAGGTTTTGGAAGTGCATTTGGGTCTTGTTGCAGGCTCTCTTGGTTGGAAAGTGGCAACACCAGACTTTGATGGTGCTGATGCTGAAAAAATCCAACAACTTTTGAAGGAAAATAATTTCCCAGAAGACGGCAAGGTTCAACTTTATGACGGTCGAACAGGCGAACCTTTTGAAAACAAGACAACAATCGGTATGAAATATATGCTCAAGCTCAACCATATGGTTGACAGCAAGATTCATGCTCGTTCAATTGGACCATACTCACTCATAACTCAACAACCACTCGGTGGAAAAGCATTGTTTGGTGGTCAGAGATTTGGTGAAATGGAAGTTTGGGCTTTGGAAGCATATGGTGCAAGCCATGTTCTTCAAGAAATGTTGACTGTCAAATCGGATGACGTTGTTGGAAGAGTTAAAACTTTTGAGTCGATTGTCAAAGGACTTCCAATTGCTGAACCGGGGATTCCAGAATCTTTCAAGGTTTTGGTTAAAGAATTGCAAGCTCTTGCACTTGATGTCAAGATTTTGACCGAAAATGACGAAGAAATTGATTTGCCAGAACTTTCACAAGATGAACAAGATAAGATCAGCCTTGACAACGATGTTGAAAAGGATTTGAAGAACATCACTCTTGATATTGACGATATGATTATGGATTCTGACGACGAAAAGACGGAAATTCAAAAAGAAATCGAAGAAGAAAGTGAAATGCCTGCTGGTTTTGAAGAATCAAGCTTGTTTGATGATTTTGGAGATTTCGACGAGTGACAAAAATTGCACTGAAACTCGACTTGCTTTTTGCAAGCGCTCGGCGGATGCTTGTTTTGTCACACTTCGCCGCCAAATGATAATCGCACTTTGTTGGTGATTTTGCGGCGATTTTGAAAGTGATTGAAAAAAAGTCTATCAGCGACCAAACGCAAATTGCGCAAGGTTGACGAGTTGGTCGCTACTCTGACGTGTATTAAAGAAAATTAAGAATATGGTTGAGGATTTTGAAAATAGCAGTATTTTTAAGATAAAATAAATTTTAGGGGAAGAGATATGTTTGAACTTAACAACTTTGAAAAAATCAAGATTGGAATTGCAAGTCCAGAAAAAATTAGGGAGTGGTCGCATGGTGAAGTCACAAAACCAGAAACCATAAACTATCGCACGCAAAAACCAGAAAAAGATGGACTTTTCTGCGAAAAGATTTTTGGACCAAAAAAAGATTGGGAGTGTCATTGCGGAAAGTATAAACGCATTCGCTATCGTGGCGTTGTTTGCGACAAGTGTGGCGTTGAAGTCACAAGAAGCAAGGTTCGTCGTGAAAGAATGGGGCATATTGAACTTGCTGCACCTGTCACACATCTTTGGTATTTTCGTTCTGTTCCATCACGTATTGGAACTCTTCTTGATTTGACTCCAAAAACTTTGGAACAAATTGTTTATTACATCAACTATATTGTCACAGACCCTAAAAAGACCGATTTGGAATATAAACAAATTTTGACTGATAAAGAATATCGTGAAGCGATTGAAAAGTATGGCTATGGTGCCTTCAATGCTGGAATGGGCGCTGAAGCAATCAAAACTTTGCTTGCTGATGTTGATTTGGACAAGGAAAGTGCTTCACTTAAAGAGGAAATCAACAATTCAAAAGGACAAAGAAAAATCAAGGCTGCAAAGAAACTTGACGTTGTTGAGAGTTTCAGAAAGAGTGGAAACAAGCCAACTTGGATGGTGCTCGATTGCATTCCTGTTCTTCCACCAGATCTTCGTCCAATGGTTCCGTTGGATGGTGGTCGCTATGCAACCAGCGATTTGAACGATTTGTATCGTCGCGTCATCAACCGAAATAACCGTTTGAAAAAACTTATGGAACTTGGTGCGCCAGATGTCATCATAAGAAATGAAAAGAGAATGTTGCAAGAAGCTGTCGACAACCTTATCGACAATGGTAAGCGTGGCAGAGCTGTTCAAGGCTCAAAACAAAGAGATTTGAAATCTTTGACTGCCATGCTTAGCGGTAAACAAGGGCGTTTCAGACAAAATCTTCTTGGAAAACGTGTGGACTATTCTGGTCGTTCAGTTATCGTTGTTGGTCCAGAACTTAAAATGTATCAATGCGGTCTTCCAAAAGAAATGGCTTTGGAACTCTTTAAGCCTTTCATCATAAACAGATTGATTGAAATGAATCAATCAAACAACATCAAAACTGCAAAACGTATGATTGAGCGCGAAAAACCTATCGTTTGGGACGTGCTTGCGGATGTCATCAAAGATCATCCTGTGCTTTTGAACCGTGCTCCAACTCTTCACCGTTTGTCCGTTCAAGCATTTGAACCTGTGCTTGTGGAAGGAAAGGCAATCAGACTTCATCCTTCTGTCTGCGCGGCATTCAATGCGGACTTCGACGGTGACCAAATGCCTGTTCACATCCCACTTTCAATTGATGCAAGAACTGAAGCAAGAACGCTTATGCTTGCTTCCAACAACATCTTGAAACTTTCTGATGGCGAACCAATCGTAACTCCTGCACAGGACATTGTGCTTGGGTGCTATTATTTGACTTTGATTAAGCCAGGTGCAAAGGGTGAGGGCTCAATCTTCGCTTCGAAAAATGAAGTTATCTATGCATATCAAACAAAGAATTTGGACTTGCAAGCAGAAATCACTGTTCGTTTGACAAAAGAAGTTGACGGCAAAACATATTCCAAGCGAATCACAACGTCTGTTGGAAGAATTTTATTCAACAACATCATTCCACAAGATTTGGGATATGTTGACAGAACCGATCCAGAACATGTTTGTGATTTGGAAATCAACAAGGCAGTCATCAAGAAAGATTTAAAGAAAATTGTTGCTGATTGTTATGACAAGCACGGCACAACTGCGTGCGCTGAGCTTGTGGACAAATTGAAAGAAATGGGATATAAATATTCCACACTTGCTTCCGTCTCAGTGAATATCTATGACATCAATGCACCAAAAGAAAAGGATGTCATCATGAAACAAGCCGAAGAAAAAGCTCTTGAAAATGAAAAATTGTTGCACCGTGGACTTATCACGCTTGATGAAAAAATCAACGAAAATATTGCCATCTGGAATGAAGCGGTCATTGAAGTTCAAAATGCCGTTGTTAATTCTTTGGATGCTTTCAATCCATTCAGTTTGATGGTTTTCTCTGGAGCGCGTGGAGATAAGACTCAGTTGAACCAAGACTGTGGTATGATTGGAATTAAGACAACCGCTTCTGGTGTTAAGAATGACACACCAATCAAGTCTTCTTTCAGACAAGGCTTGTCACCAATCGAATTCTTCATCAATTCTCGTGGTTCACGTAAAGGTTTGTCAGATACGGCGCTCAAGACTGCTGACTCTGGTTATTTGACTCGTCGTCTTGTGGACATCGCACAAGATGTTGTCATCACAACCGAAGACTGTTTTGCTGATAATGGCGAAAAAGTTAAGGGTGTGACTGTCAGTGAACTTGTTTCTGACGGGTTTGTTATGGAAACTCTTGAAGAACGCATCTATGGTCGTGTTGCTGTTGAAGATGTTGTTGATCCAAAGTCAAAAGAGATTATTGTTCCAGCAAATACCATGATTTCCAAAGAACAAGCATCAAAAATTGCCAAGGCTGGAATCAAAGAAGTGCAGATTCGTTCGCTTATGACTTGCCGTTGCAAGCATGGCGTTTGTGCAAAGTGCTATGGCAGAAATTTGGCTGGCAAAGATATGGTCACTCTTGGAGAAGCAGTTGGAATCATCGCTGCACAGTCAATTGGTGAACCGGGCACACAGCTCACTCTTCGAACTTTCCACTCTGGTGGTGCTGCCGTCGCTGCCGACATCACACAAGGTCTTCCAAGAGTTGAAGAAATTTTTGAAGCAAGACGACCAAAAGGTGAATGTTTGCTTTCAGAAGTTGCCGGAAAGGTTAGAATCAAGGAAGATGCCAAAAATTATAACATTACCATTGTCACAGGAGAAGGTGACATCGACTATGAAGTTCGCAAACCAGCTGTTTTGAAAGTTAAGAATGGCGAAACTGTTGAACCAGGCACACAACTCACTGCCGGTGCTATCAACCCTTCTGAACTTCTTGTCACAAAAGGGCTTAAAGGTTTGCAACAATATTTGCTTTCCGAAGTCATCTCTGTATATCGCGGTCAGGATGTTAAGGTGAATGACAAACACATTGAAATTATCATCCGACAAATGTTGAAGAAAGTTAAGATTGAAGATAGTGGCGACACCAATCTTCTCACCGGCGACGTTGTTGACATCAGCCGTTGCGAAGAAGAAAATGAAAGAGTGCTTCGTGCTGGCGGACGCCCAGCGATTGCAAGAAGAATTTTGCTTGGCATAACAAAAGCATCACTTTCCACTGAATCTTTCCTTTCTGCTTCATCCTTCCAAGAAACTTCAAGAGTTTTGACAGATGCTGCGCTTAAAGGCAAGGTTGACAATCTTATTGGAATCAAGGAAAATGTCATCATCGGCAAACTTATTCCAGCCGGAACCGGTCTTAAAAAATATCGCACAGTTGTTCCTGTCAAAGTTGACAAAAATGAAGAATATGTTGGATAAAAAAATCGGCAAAAATGCCGATTTTTTTAAAGCTCTTCAAAGGTGATGTTTGGAGATTGAGTTGTTGTGTCTTTTGTAGGTTTCATTATTTTTGACATAGCTTCAGTCATCATTGAATTTTTTTGTTCTCCAAAAAGACTGCTTGCAAGCATGGTTGAAAGCATATCACTGTTGTTTCCTTTGAGAAGATTCAACAAATTTTCCACGTTTTTCATGTTGAATATATTTTGCTTTGAGGAAGTATTGCTTTGTTGAGGTTGATTCAAAAATTCTTGTCCAAAATCATTTGGATAGGTTGATTTTTGATAAATTTGTCCATTGTTTTGGTCGTCATCCATATTCAAGTTGAGAGGCTCTGGATAATATGCGTTTGCAGGATTTTGACAGTTCGACTCATATTTGAGATTGAAAAAATTATTCATAATATTATATATGCATAGAAATGTTAATTTAGTGTTCAAAAATTTATTCATGGCATATATTGAAATATGAAATTGAGCGAAATGAAAAAAAATGAAACCAATCATTCTTCAAATAAAGTTACTGCGACCGAGAACAAAAACATCAAAGAAACCTATGAAGAACTCAAAGATTTTTCTTCTGATAAGTTGATGAGTAGGTTGGTGAAGGAAGTTCAGGCACAAAAGAACAGTGGGGTTTTTGACTATGATGCATTGCGTGCGTCGATTGAAAAAATCAAAATCTATCTGCCCACTGAAACTTATGAAAATATGATAAGGATTATTGAAAGTTTGAAATGAATGTAAATAAAATTGATGCCCGACTTCTAAACGAGATTTCTATCTTAAATAAAGAAAAAGTTTTTCCATTTTTTGTTTTTTCAAGAAGATTTGAAGAAACCAGAAAAATTTTGCGAGCAAAAAAAATACATATTATAAATGAATATTTATTCATAAATTCTTTCTATTGCAAGGCATCACAAAGGGAGATTTTTTCACTGTCAAATCTGGATGTTGTTGATCATATCTATTCTCTTTCGGTTGCAAGTGCAATGATGTTTGTTTCCAAACAAATTTTGTCCACAAATTCAATCTCTCTCTATGGCGAAGGTGTTGGTGTGGCATTTATTGACACGGGAATTGCTCCGCATTGTGATTTCATGATTGGCAAACAAAGAGTACTGTTTTTCAAAGATTTTGTTTCTGGAAAAACGGAGATGTATGATGATAATGGACATGGAACTTTTGTGTGTGGGGTTTGTTCTGGGAATGGTGTGCTTTCTGGATTTCGCTATGCCGGTGTTGCTCCACGTTCAAACATATTCACTTTGAAAGCGCTTGACGGCAATGGGGAGGCAACGGCAAACAAAATTTTGGATGCGATGGAATGGGTCTTTGACAACCATAAAAAACTTGGCATTCAAGTTGTATGTATGAGTTTTGGGAGTGAACCTTTGGGACATAATGATCCAATCATGCTTGGCGCTGATGCTCTTTGGAATGATGGAGTGGTTGTGGTGGCTGCAGCTGGGAACAGTGGTCCAGAATATCAGACAATCAAATCGCCGGGCATCAGCAGTCAAATCATTACAGTTGGTGGAATTGATGACAATCGATATGACAATTTTTCTTATAACAAAAAATATTTTGAAATTGCTGATTTTTCATCGCGAGGACCGGCGTTTCGAAGTGTAAAACCTGATGTGGTTGCACCTAGTGTGGACATAACTTCTTGTGGAATAAAAAACCCTTACACAATGTTGAGTGGAACATCAGTTGCAACTCCAATGATTGCAGGGATTGTTTGCTTGCTTATTGAAAAATATCCAGAGGCAACACCAAAACAAATAAAAAACATCCTTTTAAAAATTTGTCAACCACTAGGTTTTGAGATATATCAAGAAGGATATGGGCTTCCAAATTTGGATAAATTGCAATAATTTTTATCTTTTTTTATTTGTTGAGATTTTTTCAATTAGAGCAAAAATTTCATTAGATGCATTGTTTTTTATACTTTTTTTCATATTTTTTTTGATTTTTTGAGTATTTTTTTGCAATTTTTCTAAATTTTCTATTAAATTATTTAAACTACAATCTTTTTCTTCCAACATTTCACAATAGCCCATTTTTTTGAAAAGTTTGGCATTTTCAATTTGGTCGCCACGAGAACAATCTTTGGAAAGAGGAATCAGAAGCATTGGTTTTTCAAGAGCCAACAGTTCGTTTATCACTCCACTTCCGGCACGTGAAATCACCATATCAGCGGTTGCATAATAGTCTTCAATTTTTTCAGTAAAAGGTGTGAGGTGATAATTTTTGTGCGTAAGGTTTTTGAAATTTTTCTTTCCGCATATATGGAGAATGTTAAATTTTTGTGTAAGTTCATCCAGATTTTCAAAAATAAGTTGATTTAAAAATTTTGCACCCAAACTTCCACCAAGCACAAGAACGGTTGGCAAGTTTGGATCAAAATTTAATGACAGTCTTTTGCCTTCAAAAATTTGTCTACGAATTGGCTGTCCGGTGTGAACACACTTGTTGTTCTTTTCACCTGTTTGCGAGAAAGAGGTGCACATTATGTTGCAATAGTGAAGGATGATTTTGTTTGCCAGACCAAAAGATAAATCGCTTTCATGACTGATGATTGGTATGTGAAGTTTTTTTCCAGCAATCACAACAGGCACAGAAACAAATCCACCTTTCGAAAAAATGATGTTTGGCTGAACTTTTGAAAGTTCATTTTTTGTCTTTCTTATTGCCTTGAAAAGTTTGATTGGAATAAGAAAATTTTTGAGTGTCAATTTTCTCTCAAATTTCACGGTTGGGATTTCGTGGTATTTGATGTTGGGATGCTGTTTCAAAATTTCTTTTTCCATCCCATTTCCGCCAAAATAGTGAATTTCGTATGCTGAAAGTTTTTCCGCGACTGCCAAAGCGGGATACACATGTCCTGCTGTTCCACCACCACAAAGGACGATCTTTTTCATATTACCTCTTCTCTCTATTATACTTTTATATGAAAGAGAATATACATTTTGATTATGACTAGATAAAATAAAATAAATAAAAATGCTTATATATGTATAATTATGCAAACAAAAAGCAGGCGTTTGGATATAATGAAATTTTTGTTATGATGTTGGGTTGAGTTATTTTTGAAGATTGATTGACTTTTTTTCGACTTTTTGTTAATCTAATATTGATTTAAATTGGTTGAAAAAATGATATAAACCTTTAAAACAAGTTGAAATTTTTTTGGTAAGGGCAATTCTATGAGCGAAAAATTTAATTTAGAGGTTATCGACAAAACTTTCAAATCCTATCGCAAAGGGCAAACATTTGATGGGGTGGTGATTTTGCGTCGTGACGATGGCTGCATTTTCAATATCGGCGGAAAGAATGATGCTTTCATTCCGGCATCTGATTTTGAAGATTATTCAAAAATAAAAATCGGTGACAGATTTTCTGTTGTCATCACAAAACAAAAAAATGAGGATGGTTTGATTGAAGCATCAAAGTCGTTGGCGGATGCACTCAAAATTGCCAACCAAAACGCAAGCATGCTTAGACTTGGAAGCAAGTTTTCTTTTGTTGTGACCGGCATTGGAAATGGATTGATTTCAAAAATGGGTGATTTTTCCATTATTATTCCATTTGAACAGGTTAGTGAAAGACCAATTGCACACATGAGTTCTCTTGTTGGCAAGCAATTTGAAGCGGTTGTGACAGAGATTGACAAAGACAATAAGCAGATTGTTGGAAGCATTAAACTTCTTCAAGAGCAAACTCGAGTTGCCATTGAAACAAATTTTTGGAACAGCATATTCATCAATAAAATTGTGACGGGCAAGGTGGAGCGAATTATTCCATATGGTGCTTTTGTCACTGTGGACGGAGTTGATTGCTTTGTGCATATTTCACAGATTTCATATGCACGTCTTGACAAAGTGGAAGACGGATTGAATGTTGGAGATGTCAGACAATTTAGGGTCATCAAGGTTGATCGCGACAACAAGAAAGTGGAACTCTCACTTAAAGCTCTTTTGGAAGATCCCAAAATCACAAAAGTGAAAGAACTCGTTGTGGGAGAAGTATATGACGGAGAAGTTGTCAAACTGTTGCAATTTGGAGCAATCATCAAAGTTGAGAACGGTGCGACAGGGCTTTTGCATATTTCAAACGCCACTGAAAACAAAACCAAGAAGATTTATGAAATTGTCAAAGTTGGCAATCATGTGCAAGTTGAAGTCATCTCAAAGGACGAAGAAGAAGCCAGGGTTTCATTCAAATTGAAAGAGAAAAGTGAAGAATAGTGAAAAATTTAGACTTTTAATTTAATTTCGTAAAGAAGGAAAAATAATTTAAAAAATGCTTTACACCAACAAAAAAATATACTATAATTAAAGTGCTTTCAAAGTCAATGGTGTTTTTTGCACCTTGTGCTAACGTGGCTCAGTTGGTAGAGCAGATGATTCGTAATCGTCAGGTCGCGGGTTCGAGTCCCGCCGTTAGCTCCAAAATGAAAAGAGTTTTGAAAAAAACGACCATGAATGGTCAGTTTTTTTGTCTTTGCATGTTTTATTGAAAATACATTTGTAAAAAGATTTGACATAAAGAAAAAATTGTGATAAAATGCTTATGTTTTTGCTGAAGGGGTGTAGTTCATCGGTAGAACAAGAGTCTCCAAAACTCCAGAGGAGGGTTCGATTCCTTCCACCCCTGCCATAGAAAAAATATACAATATGTAGTATGTTAAAGCGTTTAAAATACTATATATTGTATATTTTCTTTTTTAGGAACATTTTAGGAACGAAAAGTCTAAAAATTTTGCAGTTTTTCAATCAATCGTATTGGAAATATTGCTTCTGGAGTTTTGGGTTTAGGAATAAATATAGCAACAGGAAATTTAGGTGCAGCGGTTTCAAGTGGTGTTGGTGCAGTCAGCGGAATTGTAACAAGTATAATTAGTGATAATTTAACAATTGATAACATGAAAAATGCACCATCATCTATTCAGAATGCAAAAGGGAACGCACTATTAAACGTTATGTCTACCGAAATGGGGTTAATAGTTGAAGAATATTCAATTCTTCCGAACGAAAAAGAAATTATCAATGATTATATGTGTCAAAACGGTTTCACATACAATAGGTATGACAACATTAAAAATTGCTATAACATACGGAAGTATTACAACTATATTGAAGCAGAGTTGGATGCAGTTAGCGGGGTGTCAATGAGTAATGTTGCAAGAACTGACATGAAACAAAGATTCCAAAATGGAATTAGGTTTTGGAATAGTGATGAAATACAATATAGCTTAGAGAACTACGAAAAATGGCTTGAAGACTAAACAAAATATTGAATCCTATAGTAACTTGTGTTTATTAAATAATGACTTCCTGAAGTGTTAATTAGTTCAAATTTATTATCATCTAAAATTTTAACATATAAATAGTTTTTAGTAATTTCAGTTATTGTGGCGATATAATAACTGTCAGAATCTTCATATTTATACTGGTAACCAACTGAGTAACCTATAGTTCCATCTAAACTTATATAACCAGTAGTAGTTGTTAAAAAATATACAGTATAAATATTAGATGCGTTTGAAGAGTTAAAAACTTCTTCTGTAACTTCTTCAGTTTCATATGATATTGTGTATTCTGAGTAAAGAGTTGTGGTGTTTGAATTGTTTATAGTATAGGTAATACTATAAATAGCGGTAAAGCCTTGTTCTTCATATTCATTTAGTGTTGATGAACTGTTACATCCAACAAACAACAAAGGGCAAAGCAGAAGCATTCCACAAAGAAAAACCAAGCCTATTCTTTTTAAAACAGCAGTTTTCATAATTTATCTCCTAACTAATTATAAACCAAATAAAAAAAATTGTCTATAAAAATAGAGAATTAGATTGAAAATTTTACAAAAATAGCAGTAATTTTCTATATAGAATATATTATACAATATATCAGTTTTCAATTTTTTGTAAAAAAGTCATTGTTTTTTAACATAAAAAACTTGACAAATGAAGATAAATATAATATGATTTTAGTGGGAGAAAAGATATTTATGAATAAAGAGAAAGGATATATTAATGCTATAGATTTAGCAAAGTATATAAATAAAAAATATAAAGAAAAGTTCAAAAGTGATATATCAAGTATAAAACTGCAAAAATCTCTTTATTTTTTATTTGCATATTGGGGAGGATTTGTTAAAGAACTTCAAACAAAGAAAGGTGAAGGTTTGATTGAAACGGAAGATGCAAATTATAAACAATATCTTTTTGATAATAGAATTGAAGCATGGATTTATGGACCTGTTATTACTGATGTTTACCATAAATTTGACTCTGTAAGAAAATACGATAAAGAAGCAGAAAAAAAGATTAATGAGTTACCTATAGAAGTCAAATCTTTCATAGATGATTTACTTGATGATATATTTAAAGTAAGTGATTTTAAGTTAGTAGATTTAAGTCATAATGATAATTGTTGGAAGAAGAATTTTATAGAAGATGACAAGAAACATAATCGAGAAATTTTAAAAGAAGATATAATAGATGAATATTCTAAACGGAAATTTATTTAATAAAGCAACTACAAGCTTTTCTGCTAGGGCAAAAGGGTATGATAAATTAATAAAGGATTTTAATGGTGTGTTAATCGTGCATTATAATTCTAAGGATTTACCAGAAGAATATTTCACAAATTTTTTATCTGAAACTGGCAATCAAAAGGAAAAAGATTTTTTAA
Organism: uncultured Lachnospiraceae bacterium; assembly: GCA_964594865.1. Lineage (GTDB taxonomy): Bacteria > Bacillota > Clostridia > Christensenellales > UBA1242 > Caccovivens. The sequence continues at coordinate 116,048 of CAZQMZ010000001.1, forward strand.
ATAAGTTAAGATTGCTTATTAACTCAGATAATAATATTTTAGATAAAGGATTTGAAATTGATGAACTTCAGAACTACAAGCCTAAAGCAACGAAAAGATTATTAAATATTATTAATAGTTATGATGATACAAATATAACAAGTATAACTGGGATAATTAAATGTAAGTATAAAAAAGAGACTGGTTGTCAAATATATTTATCATATAATAGTAATGATAATATTTACGAAATTATACTTATAGACTTGTTTCATTTAGGCTTACCAGCACCATTTAAAGTTAGAAATACTATGTTACCTGTCAATGAAAGAAAAAACTATGAGAAACATAAAAAAAATAGATATGATATGTCAAATATATTAAATCCACAACAAAATTAATACCTACAAATGTAGGTATTTTTTATTAAAAGGAGAAAAGATTAATTTAGAACATATAATTACATATTTCACAGTAGCATGATGTTAGCCTAAGTATCAATTTTGTTTAAAAAGGTTTAAATTCCTTGACATTTATTTTTAAAAAGAATACAATCGTGACTAGAGGTGAATGAATGCGTTTTGTAAGCAAATTTTATGACAGCAATGTTTTTGTTTTGGAAAAAGGTGAGCAGGTGCTTATTGTTGACACCGCTGTTGAACCTGATGAAATGGAAAAATATGTTGAAGGCAAGAAAGTCGTTGGAGTGCTTTTGACACACGGGCATTTTGACCATGCTTTATATGTTGATGAGTATGCCAAAAAATTTAACACAAAAGTTTTTGCAAGTGAGTTTGCAAAAGAATATCTTTCTGACCACAAGAAAAACTATTCCACAGATTTTGAAGGACTGTTTTTGGAAATTAAAGATTTTCAAAACTTTGTCTTTCTTTCTGGGGAAGGTGAGTGCAAAATTGGAAACTTTTTGGTGAAGTTCAAACAACTTGGTGGGCACAGCAAGAGTGATATGCTTTATGAAATTGACAACGAAATTTTTGTTGGAGACATTTTGCTTGGGCGAGATATGGGCAGAATTGATTTGTATGGTGGAAATAAAAATGAAATGAAAAAGAGTTTGGAAGTGCTCTTAAATCAAAAATACTCCATAATGCACTCTGGTCATGGCGAAGATAACGACAAACAAACGCAAGACAAGGTGGCCAAAATTTGGATGAAATTTTTGAGTAGATGAAAAGTGATATTTAATCCATAAAAATTTATAAAAATATTAAAAAATATAAGATTTAAAAAAATAATAAAAGGTTAAACCATTTTGAAACTAGCATAATAAAAAAGGAACTACTAACATAAAGTAAGTTCCTTTTTATATTAATTTCAAAAATAATAGACTAAAGTTGCTTTTTTATTATTTTTTTGTTTTGAATGTAAATTTGTCAAATTTCAATCGTTTTGACGTGTTTTTGTTGATTTTTTTATATTTTTTTGTGAAATTTTATTGTTTTTTGATTCTTTTGTCTTCTCCGTCCAAATATATCGTGATTGAAGTTTCTCGATCGGCAATACGAGAATATATGCGTTCGTCATAGCGGTCGCGAAGATCTCCCATGTCCAAATTGCTTGTGATTATGGTTGGAATTTTCTTTGTTTTGCGTTCGTTTATGAGAAGATAGAAAAATTCTCTTGTCACGTTGCGATATTGTGGTTCAGCACCAAGGTCATCAATAAAAAGAGCTTCGACATCTGTGTATTTTTTCAAAAGGTCATCATCAAATGTTTTGCTGAAATCTTTGAAGTCTTGATTGATTTGATATGCGGTTGAGATTTTCACCATCATTCCGCGCTCAATCAAGGCGTTTGCCATACAACGAATGAGATGCGTCTTTCCAACTCCTGTTGGACCGGCGATATACAGCAAATTTTTCTTAAAATCGCTTGCACACCACTTTTGCATGAGACGATAAACAGGCGCAATATCTCCAGAAGTTTGAAGAGATTTTTCAAAACTTTCCAATTTTTCAAAACCGCTTTCCTTCAGAAGAATATTTGAAACTTCTTTCTTTAAACATATGCACATTTCACCATTTATGAATCCCTCATCTTCACAAATTGAGCAAGAATGCTTTGCTTTTATGTTGTGTTTGAGTTCGTCCAATTTGGCTTTGAGTTGCAACTCTTCTTTTCTGTCCACCTTTTCGCCATAACTTTCTTTTCTTGCATTTTCAATCATCAGGCGTTTATATTTTTTTTCTGTTTCGGCAAATTGTTCGTTGAAATATAATGGAGCAATCTTTTCTTCATATTCTTGTTCTGCTTTGCGTTTTCGCTCCATGATGACATTCAATGCTTTTCTTACAGTGTCCTGTTTCATTTTTACACCTGCTTTTAATTTGATTTTTAAACTTCAATTTCGTCGATAGATTGAAAAAGTGCATTCATTTCTTCTTTTGTATAACTTCTGCCTGTGGAAAAATCTGATTTTCTTGACTTTTGACTGACAATGTCAAAAGAATTTTTTGCTTCTTCCACCGTTTTGATGTTTTTGTCATGGAAAGATGACAAAATTCCGCCCAAATATTGCATTGGTTGGTCTTTTCCTAGGGCTAGGGTGCAGGCATATTCAATCACATCGTCCGGCATTGCCCATGTTTCTTTCCAAATTTTATATTTGTCGCGGTCGAATTGGTTGACATTACGTGACAGCCCAATATTTTCCAAAATTTCTTTAATTTTTTTGTCCACCGAAAGAACTTCGGAAAAATATTCGTCCAAACTTTGCTCGGTCAATATGCCGAGTTTGTGGAATTTTGAAAGGACTTTGTTCATCCCCTCAAGTGTGCGGACATTTGTCTTGAAGCAATATGTGGAAATTTTGCTCAACATATCTTCTGAAAAGCCATAATTGAGCCAAGAAAAGATATAGTTGTCCACAACAGGTTCAATGTTTTCATAATATAAACCCAAATTTTTTGTCAGTGTGCGGGCAATTTGATTCAATTTTTCTCTGTTTTCATCAAAATTTTTGATTTCTTCAAGAGTGAAAAGCTTTTTGGAGTATAATCTGTCCAATTCTTTGTCAATTGCTTCAAAAACAAAATTTTTTGATTTTTTCTTCATCTTTTTTGCAACATAGATGACAACTTCTTCGTCAAAACCTTCTTTGACAACCCATTTTTTATATAATTCATATTCATCCATCGAAAAGTTTCGTTTTATGCCCAAAATATTGATGAGTTCACCGATGTTTGAACTGAGTGTGTCCATTTCCAAAATTTTGTCTTTCACTTGTTTTTCTGTTGTCAAACCTTGACTTATCCAATTTTTTGCAACTGTGATTATGTATGGATAGCCAACATTTTCACCTTTGGTTTTCACACAATAATCAATCGTCAGGAGCAAAGCTTCCTTTTCCATATGAAGTCTTTCGATGATTTCATAATATTCTCGATATTCATTCGGTGTGATCATGCGACCATGCAAAATTTCTTGTGCCTGAGCGTTGAAATTGGAATATCTTTTTTCGTTATATTTTTTTGTGTTGGAAAGGACGTCGCTGATTGGCAGATATCTCACTTCAAAAGGGATGACATTCAAGATTTGCACCAAACCCTGTTCTTGCCAATATTGAAAATGTTTTTCAATCTTTTCCGTGCTCAAATGAAGCTCTTTGGAAAAATGCTCCAAAGTGTTGTCGGTTGAGTTGGAATCTTGGCATTTGTATAAACCATAAAGATAAACTTTCACCGCCTCGGCGTCGGCATATGGAAGATAGTTGTTGATGAATATATTGTCCACCGAAGTGGTGTTGTTTGCAATCATATCGATTGAAAATTTACAAAAAGCCATGTGAACTCCTTTATCTCGAAAATATATTATCACAAATTTCAAATTTTGACAACTTTTTTGGCGCGAATGTTTTGATTATGGTGCGAATAGAATATTTTGTCATAAATTTAAAACAGAAACAGATTTTTAAAAGGTTTGAAATATGAAGAAAAGTAAAATAATATTATGTTTGTTTTCAATGATTGTCTTTGCCATTCCGTTTTTTCTTTTTGGTTGTTCAACTGACGAAAGCGAAATTTTGAATGAATATGTCATCACGGCGACATATGACAGTGAAAACCAAAGTTTACAATGCATTCAAGAAGTTTTATATGCCAACAACAGTGACAACACAATCAGTGAAGTTTGCTTTTTCTTATATCCAAATGCGTTTGCAGAGGGGCAAAAGCCGGTTGCAACTTTTTATAACTCCAAAGTATATCCAAATGGAGAAAGTTTTGGCAATATTGAATTTTTTAGCATTCGAATTGACGGTGTTGATGTGGAATATGAAATTGACGAAGATGACGGAAGTATTTTGACTGTTGTGTTGCCAAGTACATTATATCCAAATGAAACTGTGACAATTTCAATGGAATATGCTGTGAACTTGGCAAACATTCGACACCGTTTGGGATATGGTGATGACACAGTCAATTTTGGAAATTATTTCCCTATAGCTTGCGTGTATGAAAACGGTTTTGTTAAAAATCAATTCACTTCAAGCGGAGATCCTTTTTATAGCGATGTTGCAAATTTTGAAGTGACAATTTCATATCCAAACACTTTCACACTTGCTTCAACGGGGCAACAAAGCACGATGGATGATGGAAGCACAAAAGTGACAGTTTGCACAGCAGAAAATGTCAGAGATTTTTGCTTTGTTTTGAGCGAAAAATTTGAAGTGATCACGGCAACTGTTGGAGATGTGGAGATAAGATATTTCTATTATGACGATGAGAACGCGCAAGCGCATCTTGAAACAGCAGTGAAAGCGTTGGAAACTTTTGGTGAACTTTTTGGAGAATATCCATACACTCAACTCTCTGTGGTCAAAAACGATTTTTGTTTTGGCGGAATGGAATATCCAAATCTTGTTATGATTGCCGATGATTTGGCAGACGACGGCACGATTGACTATGTGATTGTGCACGAAATTGCTCATCAGTGGTGGTATGGGATTGTTGGAAACAATGAATATGCTGACGCTTGGATTGATGAGGGTTTGACGGAATATTCTTGTGCACTTTTTTATGAGGCCAATCCAGAATATGGATTGGATTATGACACAATCATGCAAAATGCCATGACGTCATATCAAAATTTTGTTAGAATTTTCAAGGGTATATATGGGCAGTTGGACGAAAGCATGGACAGAAATTTGAGTGAATATGCCACAGAGCCAGAATATGTCAACATCACATACACAAAAGGGATGTTGCTGTTCGACAGTTTGCGAAGCATGATGAGCGACAAGAAGTTTTTTGCTTGCCTGAAAAATTATTTCGAAGAATATACATTCAAAAATTCGTCAGCGGAAAAATTGATTGAAAGTTTTTCAAAGACGGCATCAATAAATTTGGAAACCCTTTTTAAGTCTTGGATTGACGGAAGTGTTTTGATTGGTGCTTGATTGCTTGGACTTGACAAAATTGTTTTGGTGTGATATAATGAAAAAAGGTACGGAGGAAACTATGGAAAAGACGAATGAAAAACTTTCGCAAGAAAACAGCAAAATTTCAAGAACAACATGCTATAAGGTTTATGAAGAACATAGAAAAGAACAATCAAAGAATGAAGAATTTTTGAAAGTTCGCAAAGATTTTTGCAGAGAAAAATAAAACGCATAAATGCGTTTTATTTTTTTTTGATTTTATTCATAATTGTTGATTATTTTTGTCTTTTGAGCATTTTTTGATTTGCCGTCATAGGTGTTGCTCCAATCTTTGATTGCATCTTCAAACATGTTTATGTAAAAATCCATACTTCTTTCCAACTTAAACTTCTCTGCATGTTTTGCAATGATTTTTCGTTGTGCTTTCAAATCGTCAGGATGCTCAATCCACCAATCAATCTTCTTTGCCAAATCATGATAATCTCCATGATGAAAAATGCTTTGTTTGTGAGTTGTGAATTGCGGGGTGGCACTTTTTGCACTGTCTGACACAATTGGCACACATCCACACGCGATTGCTTCCAGACAGCTCATTCCTTCCACTTCAATATCAGCAGGGTGGATGTATAGATCGGCATAATTGAACAGTGAGCAAAGTTGTTCTTTTGTGAAAAAGCCAAAAACCGGATAGTTTGGCAGACGCTTTGACATCTTCATAATTTGTTTTTTGATTGGACCCTTTCCGCCAAAAACAAGCTGGATGCGGTCACGATATTTGCTTACATTGACAGCTTTGACAATCAAATCATGGCGTTTTTCTCTGGAAAATCTTCCAACAAATGTGATGACAATCTTATTTTCAAAAATTTTTGGTTTTTCTTCTTCTTTCACTTTGAAAAAATCGTTATATCCATTTGATATAACATGCAAATTGGAATGAAATTTGTGCTTTTCAAGTTGTTTTGCCACCATAACTGATGGGCAGTGAATGTGTTGAATATATCTGTATGTGGAATTGTAAAAACGTTTCCACAAAGCGTTGTTGAGCGTGCGAAAATCTTCCATATACAATGTGAAGGTTATGTTTTCAGGTACGAGATGAAATCCGGCAGTGCAAGGAACATTCATTTGTTGGCAAATTTCAATTGTTTTATATCCAAGCTTGAACGGCATATACACATGCACAATGTCTGCACCTTCAATTGCTTTTTTGATTATTTCAGGGTTTGGTTTTGCAAATTGAAAACCTTGCGAATTGATGATCTTGTTGATTGGTTTGCCAAAGTATCTTTCTTTCAAGGCGTAGATGGTGTTGTTTTCGTTGTCAATCGACAACACTCTCACAACGTGACCACGTTTGATGAGTCCATCATAAAATCGTTGAGCAGAAACAGATGTTCCGTGATTGTTTTGATAAAATTGGTCTGTGACCAGAGTTATTACCATAATTCTCCTCCGCATATTATGACAAAAGTCAGTCGTCTATCTCATTCTAACATATATATTTAAGAATTTCCAAACATTTTTTTATAAATTCAATAATATTTAAAAATTTTTAAGTATTTTTGCACATAATATGTTCAAGGAGATGCGTATGGCGAAAATAAAGACGGCAATTCAATTTGGTTTGGTTTACATTCCGGTCACTCTTCATTCTTGCACAAAAAACACCGACATTGGTTTCAATTTGATTTACAAAAAGACTGGGCAGAGAATCAAATATCAAAAAACTTGCGAAGACTGTCCTGTGAAGATTGAGCAGGAAGACATTGTCAAGGGGTATGAATATGAAAGAGATAAATATGTCATTTTGACGAGTGAAGATTTTGCAAAATTGAAAAGCAAGAAAGATGAGAACATCGAAATTTTGCAATTTTCGAAATTGGATGAAATCGACCCAATTTTCTATGAAGATTCTTATTATGTTGAGCCAACTGGTGCAAAAAATGCCTATTCTCTTCTTGTCAAGGCACTTTCAAATGAAAAGAAAGTTGGCGTTGCCAAGGCTGTTTTGGGCACGAGCGAGTGTTTGCTTGCCGTAAGAGTGATTGATGGCAGGTTGGTGGCATCCAAACTGCATTTTGCTGACGAGGTTCAAGAGAACCCTGTTGAAAAACCAAAAGAGAATGTCAAAAAAGAAGAGTTGGACCTTGCGGTCAAACTCATTGCAAACATGACAAGAAAATTTGATATAAAAGATTATAAGAACGAATATAAAGAGCGTGTCAGAAAAGCGATTGACGATAAGATTGCTGGACAAGAAATCAAAGTTGTCAAAAATCAAAAGCCAAAGACAATCGCCAACCTTATGGAAGCTCTACGAAAATCTGTGGCTGAGAGTGAAGAAGATGAAAAAATTGTGCCGATAAGAAAACGCGAAACTCGAAAGAGAGTGTGAGATTTCAGTGCCAATCGATTGGTGTTTTGCCATGCTCTTCAAGAAATTTGTTTGCTTTGGAAAAATGTTGACAGCCGAAAAACCCGCGATAGGCAGAAAGTGGGCTTGGGTGAGGGGCTTTGAGCACAAAATGTTGACTGCCGATTTTTGGAATGAATACTTGCGCATTTGAACCCCAAAGCATGAAAACCATGGGGTCTTCGCGTTTTGAAAGAAGTTCGATGATGTGCTCTGTGAAAATCTCCCAACCTTTACCGCGATGAGAATTGGCTTGTCCGCGTCGCACGGTGAGAGATGTGTTGAGAAGAAGCACTCCCTGTCTTGCCCAACGAGATAGATTTCCGGTCTTCTGGCAATCTATGCCAAGATCAGATTTTATCTCTTTGTATATGTTTTCAAGTGAAGGTGGCAAAGAAATTCCGTCTTGCACCGAAAACGCCAAACCATGCGCTTGATTTGGTTCATGATATGGATCTTGTCCAATAATCACCACCTTGACATCTTCAAACTTTATGGCATTGAGAGCGGAGAAGATGTTCTCCATAGGCGGATATATGGTGTGCGAAGAATATTCCTCTTCCAAAAATGTTTGAAGCTGTTTGAAATATGGCTTTTGAAATTCATCTTGAAGTAAGTTTGCCCAACTTTTTGTTATCTTTATCATACATATATTGTATCATATAAAAGAATTTTAATCAACAAAAAAACACATCGTGAAGATGTGTCAATTTGTTTTGAAAATTGATTATTTTTTCTTCGCGTCGTCTAACAATTTTGCAAAGTGTGCTTTCTTGCGATTTGCAGAGTTTTGATGGATGACATTTTCTCTTGCAGCTGCATCAAGTTTGGAAGCGACAATTTTGTATGACTCTTCTGCTTTTGCAACGTCTTGTGCAAGGTCAGCCTTAAATTTTTTGATGTAGGTTTTGATTTCAGACTTAATGGAATTGTTTCTTACCTTTCTTTCTTTTTCAATCAACACTCTTTTCTTTGCAGATTTGATGTTTGCCATGTGTTTTCTCCTTGTGATAATCTCTAACTCGCATATTATAACACAAAAATTTTAAAAAATCAACTTATTTTTCAATATTTTTTTGGCAATATTTTGAAATATGAGCGATTTGATTGATGAAAGCGGCGAAGATTTGTCGGCATATGGATATGAGACGGTGAATTTGGGGAAGTTTGACATCACGGTAAGCAAACTTTTTGTCAACGATTGCAAAAAAGACAAATTTGACAAGGGACATTATTTCATAATAAACGCACCGCGACTTTCACTTTTGATGGAAGAGCATAAAGAGATTTTGCAGGCTGAAATGATTTATCGACTCAAATTTCTTTTCAAAGAAAACAGGATAAAGAAAAAAGACAGAATTCTTTTTGTGGGGATTGGAAATCCGGAGATTATGGCGGATAGTTTTGGCGTGAAAACTGTAGAAAAAATCACAATCATGCCGTTCAAGAAAAACAATCGAATTTTCAAAATTATGCCAAATGTTTTTGCCAACACCGGACTGAATTCTTGCGATATCATTCGGCTTATTGTCGAGGCGTTTGACATTTCGGCGGTGTTTTTGTTTGATAGTCTTGCGTCAAACAATCTGTCAAGGCTGGGGAATTCCATTCAATTCAACGACGCTGGCTTGACGCCGGGAAGTGCAATAAACAATTTTGGTATGCCAATCAATCAAAATACGCTGAATGTGCCATGCTTCGCCTTGGGTGTGCCAATGATGATTTCTTCCACAGCGTTTGGTGAGAAAAGGGAAATCATTTTGACGGAAAAGGATGTTGAAGAGAAGATTGAATTTTTGTCCGGCATTGTTGCAGAGGTGATTGATGAATTGTTGTGAAATCTTTAAGAATTTTTAAGACTTTTATGTCAAGATGAGAGTTGTCGGGCATATAAATGAAGTATGAAAAATGTGCTTTTGATTGACAGCGGAAGCGGTGGAATAAATATTCTCAAAGAGTGTGTCAAAATAACGAGCGGTTGCAATTTTTTGATGTTTTGCGACCAAATAAATCTTCCATACGGCAACAAAAGTTTGGAAGAATTGCAACAAATCACACTTGAGAATTTACATAAGATTCGCTCATTTTTTCCGTTTGAAATTGTCGTTCTTGCGTGCAACACGCTCACTTGTTCCTGCTTGCAGGTTTGTCGAGAAAAATTTCCTGATGTTGTCTTCATCGGAACAGTCCCGGCGGTCAAGCCTGCACTTGAAAAATATGATGCAAAGGATGTTTTGGTTTTGGCGACGGACGTGACAATAAAACACAACACTCTCATCAACAAAACACCAAATCTTTTGTTGAAAGCGATGCCAAAACTTGCAAGCGAGATTGATTTAAATTTGGATGCGTTGGACAATTTGAGGACACATATTTTGCAAGAGTTGAGTGAATTTCAAAAAAAGGCACCCAAAGCTGTGGTGCTTGGGTGCACTCATTATCTGGCTGTCAAGAATATTTTGCAGAATGTGCTTGGAAGAGACGTTGAATTTTTTGACAGTGCAAACGGCGTTGCAAGACGGTTAAAACATTTTGTTGGAGAAAGCGAGCCGTCTTTTCAAGTGCAGTTTATGGTGACGGGAAAGGAAAACACATTGCCACTTTTTTGGCACTATTTTTCAAGTTCATCCTTCAAATAACTTTGAGTTCAAGAAGACTGGTTCGCAAGTGATATTTATGCCAAGTTTTTTGAGAGTTTTTTCTTCTGTGCTTGACAGGATGTAGGTGCAGTGTGCGTCACAGCCATGCAACTTTTCAAGTTCCGCCATGGCACGTTTTGCTTTTTCATTTTTGCTTGTGCAAATTGAAAGTGCCACCAAGACATCGTCAATGGAAAGCACACTGTTGTTTTCTTTGAGAATTTTTGTGCGATATTCAATGATTGGGAAGAGTATATCGTCTGTGATGACGTCAAAATCATCGCCAAGTCCAGCAAGCGTTCGGAGAGCATTCAGCACGACGGCAGCGGAGGCGGAAACAATTTTCTTTGTCTTCCCTGTCACAATTTCACCATTTGGAAGTTCCAACGCAACGCAAGGATATCCACTTGTTTTGGAAGTTTCTTTTGAAGTTGAAACAACTTTTTCCAAACTGTTTTCTGCGTCCGCTTCTGCGACGAGAGATCTGTTGCGTTCCAAAGTTTCATAGGTGCAATGTCCACGTTTATAGTCACATTCGGCACGATAATATCTTCGCAAAATTTCTTTCTTTGCCGATTGTTGTGCCACCTTGTCGTCAATGATTGCCGATGCCACCATGTTTACACCCATGTCGGTTGGAGATTTATACACTTCCTTTCCGGTGATTTTTGTCAAGATGTTTTGCAGAACAGGGAAGACGGCGATGTCACGATTGAAGTTGACAGCAAGTTTTCCATATGCGTTGAAGTGATATTGGTCAATTTGGTTGACATCATACAGATCGGCAGTGGCAGCTTCATAGGCGATGTTGACAGGATGTTTGAGTGGCAAGTTCCAAACAGGGAAGGTTTCAAATTTTGCATAGCCAGCCTTCACACCGCGCTTATGTTCGTGATATAGTTGACACAAACATGTGGCAAGTTTTCCGCTTGACGCACCAGGTGCAGTGACAACAACAAGCGGGCGAGTGGTTTCAATGAAAAGGTTGGCGCCATAGCCTTCGTCAGAAACGATTGTTTCAACATCATTTGGATAACCTTTGGTATAGCGGTGAAAATAGACATGTTCGCCACGTTGTTCCAATTTTTGACCAAATTTTGTGGCACTTTGCTGTCCTTTATAGAGCGTGATGACAAAGGCGGAAACATAGAGCCCCAAACTTCTTAAATTGTCAACAAGGCGCAAAACTTCGTTGTCATATGAAAGTCCAAGGTCGGCACGAATTTTGTTCTTTTCAATGTCGTTGGCACTTATACAAAAGATGATTTCTGTCTTGTCTTTAAGTTTTTGCAGGAGTTTGATTTTGATGTTTGGATCGAAGCCTGGAAGAACACGGCTGGCGTGAAGGTCATCAAAAATCTTTCCGCCAAATTCGAGATATAGTTTGTTGTGGAATTTTTTTATTCGTTTTGCAATATTTTCACTTTGAAGTTTGAGATAAAGTTCGTTGTCAAAACAAATTTTTGAAGTTTTGTTTGAAGTTTTTTTTCTTTTTTCGTTTGTTTTCATTTTAATCTCCTTGTGTTAAATTTAAACGAAAGATTTGCAAGCATCCATATCAAGTTTATTTTAACCTAATTTGAGATTATTTCATAATAATTTTCCAAAATAATTTGAAAAAAAGTGAATTTGATGATATAATTGACACATGAAAAAGGTTTTGATTTTGACTGTCACAGCTGGAAATGGGCATAATTCGGCGGCATACTCCATGAAAGATGCTCTTGAAAAGGCTGGCAATGAAGTTAAAGTGGTGGACATATTCAAAGATTCTGGTCAAAAGTTTGTTGCTTGGGAGCAGAATGAAGGATATTTGATTTCAATAAGATATTTGCGCGGGACATATAATTTTTTCTACAACAAATATAAGAGAAACGATTATAGAAACAAACCAAACTGCTTTTGTCAAAAGCTCGTGAAAAAAATTCATGGTTTTCTGTTGAAGACGATCTATCAGTTTCAACCTGATGTCATCTATGCAACTCACTATGCTTGCGGAACGGCACTTGCAAACTTGCGATTGGTGTATAAATTGCCAAGTGTCAACATCGCTTGCATGCTTGATTATGTTGTTTCACCTTTTTGGGAAACAACGGCTGGCGGGCTTGATTTTTTGACAATAACAAATGAAGAGTTTAGGTCGGAATTGATTGAAGAGGGGTTTGAAAATAAAAAATTGATTTGCACAGGGCTTCCGGTTTCTGAAAAGTTTTTGACAGAGATTGACAAAGAAGTGGCAAGAGAGAAATTGGGTTTAAAACAAAATGTTTTCACCATTTTGATCATGTTCGGGGGAGGTATAGGTGGTTCGTATAAAGTTTTGAAATGGCTTTTGAAGAGAATTAAAAAGGATGTTCAAATTGTTGTTGTCAATGGAAAAAATGAAAAAATAAAAAAGAAAATTGACAGGGAAATGGCGAAATATCCCAAAAACTTTTTCATCAAAAACATCGGCTTTTCAAAAGAAGTGGATCTGATCATGAGTGCATGCGATTGTATGATTGGAAAAGGTGGTGGACTTTCCACAACGGAAAGCATAAACAAATGTTTGCCACTTGTCACAACGAAAAAACTTCCAAGTCAGGAGATCTATAATATCAAATTTTTGGAAGATAAGCGACTCTGTTTGAGTTTCAAAAATCGAAAAGATTTAGCAAGAAAGATAAACTTTCTCATGGACAATCCTGAAGAGCGAAACAAAATCAAAAGTGGACTTAAAAAACTTAGAACAAATGCTTTTGCACAAATCTTTGACTTGATTTCTTCTCAACCTTATGCAGATTATTTTGATATAAACATCCACTTAAATTATGCCAATGTTAATAAGGTTGTTAAGCATGCTTTGAAAGAAAAGAAAAATTGAAAACAATACGGCTTGGTCCGTATTTTTTTGTGCTTTTTAAACAAGATATTTTCATGAATTGGATGATTTCACTTTATTACATAATTCCTGCAGTGTTCATCATACTGCTTGTTTTTCCAATTTTTGTTGAAGTGAGAATTTCTTTCAACCCAATGTTCAATCGGGGAGTGATTGCAATTTTCATCTTTAAAATCAATATAATTTATTTCATCGTTTCGCTTCACGGAAAGTATATTGAACTTCAAAACAAGAAAGAAACAAAAATGCAGGCATTGGAATTTTCCAGTCCGCAGTTTGCTTTGATTGAAGAATTTGGTAAACAAATCAAAGACAAAATTAGGATGAAAAAATGCTATATTTTCTATAACATCGGTACGGGTGACGCTTTTCAAAGTGCCATAATTTGTGGACTTTTGAACCAAATGCTGACCTATCTTTTTCTGTGTGTGAAAAGCAAAAAGCCAACTGCATCTTTTTGCATCTATGACACTGTTTCATACAATAAACCACAAAGCGAGATTGCAGGCAGAGTGGCACTTTCAATTTCTTTTTTTGATGTTGTATATTCTTTCATTCTTTCGCTCATATTAACAAAGATAAGCAAAAATAATGCACAATGAGTGGTGTATTATGTCACATACTACACCATATATTGTGGTGTTATGCAAGATTTAAAAGGAGATGTTGTAATATGAAAGTTTACACAAATTCAACTTCCATCAACGATTTGATTGTCAATGCCATGGAGAAAATCAAGACGATTGTCGATTCCAGCACCATTGTTGGAGAAAGCATTCAAACGCCAGATGGCACAACAATCATTCCAATTTCAAAAGTGACTGTCGGCTTTGTTGTTGGAGGTGGAGAATATGCCGACCTCTCTTCAAGAAGAGTTGCAAATCATTTTCCAATGAGTGGTGGAAGTTCAGGCGGGATGAGTGTTTCGCCGGTTGGCTTTCTCATTTTGAATACGGATGGTGATGTGGACTTTGTCAATGTTGAAAACAAGTCGCTTTATCAAACCGTTTTGAATATGTTTAATTCTCTACTTCAAAAAATGGAAAAAAATCAAAAACAAAAAGAAGAAAATGAAAAAATGGATTGAAGGTGGCAAAAATGAAATTTGAAAAAATTGATATTCCAACAAAAATTAGTTTGTCAAGAAAAAATGTCTTTGTCACACTTTTGATTTTCTTTCTCTGTTTTGCTTTTTTGTTTTTTGGTTTGACAAATACATATCATTTGACTGCAAGTGCAATTGATTTTTACACTTCGGCAAAAGGTTGTGCTGTGATTGAAACGTCCACCAAAAGAAAACTCTATGCTGTCAATGAAAACACCAAACTGCCTATGGCAAGCACGACAAAAATCATGACTGCGATCACGGCACTTGAAAATTGTGATGATCTTGACGAAAAATTTGAAATCTCTCCAAAGGCGGTGGGGATTCCGGGGACATCGCTTTATCTTCATCAAGGAGATGTTTATTCCACACGTGATCTTTTGTATGCCTTGATGTTGATTTCTGGAAATGATGCCTCTGTGGCAATTGCAGAGCATGTGGCAGGTTCCACAAGTGAATTTGTCACCATGATGAATGATTTGGCAAGAAAGATTGGAGCGGAAAATTCTCATTTTGCCAACACTCATGGTCTTGATGCCGACGGACATTACACCACTGCATACGACTTGGCTCTCATCACTGCCTATGCACTCGAAAATGACACTTTTCGAGAGATTGTCAGCACCAAAAACATTAAAATCACAAACGGTGACGGTGAGAATAGATATTTAAAAAATAAGAATAAACTTCTCTCCACACTTGATGGGTGTATTGGTGTGAAAACGGGTTTTACCGATGATGCTGGACGCTGTCTGGTTTCCGCGATTGAAAAGGACGGCATGAGAGTTGTTTGTGTGGTGCTTAATTGTGGGCCTATGTTTCCAGAAAGTGCCACAATGCTTCAAAAGTGTGTTGACAATTTCAAACTCTATGATTTGACAGAACTTTATGATTATGACCAAACGGTCGGTGTGGTTGATGGACGTGTGGAAAGTGCTCAAATTGGCACAAAAGAAAAATATGTCTATCCGCTCACTGAAGCCGAACTTGATAAAATCAAAATTGAATACACATATCCAGAAAGTGTGGAGGCGCCACTTAAAAAAGACACAGAAATTGGAAAAGTGGAAACATTTTTGGACAATGACTTGCTATTTTCCGAAAAAATTTATATAATGGAAGAGATAAAACCAAAGTCAATTTGGCAAAGAATGGGAGATTTTTTCGGAAATTGGGCTGTTGAAGCGATTTACGAATGCGAAAATTAAAAAACACAACTTTTTGATTTCAAAATCTTTTTTGCTGATTGACTTTTGATAAATTTGCAAAAAGGATTTTTTTATGAGATTAAACAAATTTCTGGCACTTTGCGGAGTGGCTTCAAGAAGAAAATGTGACGAAATCATATCTTCTGGACGCGTTATGGTCAATGGAAAAATTGTCAACGAACTTGGCACGACCATAAACGAGAAAAAAGATGTTGTCAAAGTGGACGGACAAAATGTGGTCATGCCAAAAGAATTCGTCTATCTGAAATTAAACAAACCAAAGGGCTATGCTTGCACCAGAAAGGACGAAAAGGGTAGAAAAACCATCTTTGATTTGGTGGATTGTGACGAAAGACTTGTGCATGTGGGCAGGCTGGATTATAACACCGAAGGATTGATTTTTTTGACCAATGACGGCGAGTTTGCCAATCTTGTGACGCATCCAAAATTTCACTTTGAAAAGGAATATCAAGTCACAGTTGAAGGTGAAATGAAGGAAAGCGAACTTGCTGTTCTTCGAAACGGCGTTGTGGAAAATGGCGTGAGAATGCCAAAAGCGAAAGTTAAGTTTTTGAGTTTTGACGGACGGAACACCAAACTTTCTGTTTGTATTGACGAAGGGCAAAATCACCAAGTGCGCAGAATGTTTGATTGCATAGGGCGAACGATTGTTCTTTTGAAGAGAGTGCGCATTGGGAATGTTCGTCTTGGCGGACTTTCGCGCGGAAAGACCAAGCCAATGAGTCAAGAAGAGATTGAAAGTTTCAGGAATTAAGGAGGGAAGATAAGATGATTTTATATCACGGAACGCAAGACGAAAATTTGAAAGAACTGCGCACAGACTTCAAAATTACAAGAAGCGGGGATTCGGTGCCAATTTATCTCACTGACAGTTATGAAATCGCTTTTCTTTATGCTGGTTGCACAGTCAGGACTTATAGTTATGATAAAGACAAAGATGTTTTATGGTTTATTGAACGAGCTCCAGATGCTTTTAAGAAAATGTATAAGGGACACGGATGTTATATATATAAGATAGAAATCGACAATCCTAAATTGGTTGAAAATCATACACTTTCGGGGCATGTTTATTCTCATGACAAGAACATTAAACTTGACAAGAAAAATTGTGAACACATTGTTGATTGCTATGAAAAACTTTTACAACTTGAAAGTGCAGGAAGAGTTAAACTTTACAGGTGGGAAGACAGAAGCGAAGAAGAGAAAAAAGAGAGTAAGGAAAAATTTATCAAACAATTCAAGCCGCTCATGGATAAAGAGAAATATCCGCAAGATTATAAGATTTTGACTGCTTTTTATCCAGAACTTGCTGTTGATGATGAGAGCATTGAATAAAGGAAGAGAGAAAAAATGAAAGTTGCAGTTGTTGGTGGTGGTGCAAGCGGACTTATGGTGGCTGGGCTTTTGACGAAGAGAGGTTATGATGTCACTGTGCTTGACCATAATGAAAAGGCTGGAAAGAAACTTTACATAACAGGCAAGGGGAGATGCAATCTCACAAATTTGTGTCCGCCGGATGAGTTTTTGCAATCTGTTGTGTGTGGCGAAAAATTTGTGCGCTCGGCAATTTATAATTTCACAAGTCAAGATACGGTCAACTTCTTTGAAGAATTGGGGCTGAGAACAAAGTTGGAGCGTGGAAATCGTGTTTTTCCCGAGAGCGACAAGTCGAGTGATGTCATCAAAGTTTTGAAAGAACACTGCCGTGATGTTAAATTTTGTTTTAAGCAAAATGTGAAAAAGATTGAGAAATTGGGCGCCAAATTTCTCTTGACAACCGATGA
The DNA here is from genome assembly GCA_964594865.1 of uncultured Lachnospiraceae bacterium. Classification (GTDB taxonomy): domain Bacteria; phylum Bacillota; class Clostridia; order Christensenellales; family UBA1242; genus Caccovivens. Next base: position 133,479 of record CAZQMZ010000001.1, read on the forward strand.
ACATAAGTTTGAGTTTGATAAGGTTGTTGTTGCAACGGGCGGGAAGAGTTATTCGTCGACAGGAAGTGACGGAAGCGGTTATAAATTTGCTCAGAATTTTGGGCATAAGATTGTGCCAATCGTGCCGGCGCTTTGTCCAATCAAGCTTAAAGATGATGTTTCTTCTCTTCAAGGAGTGTCGCTTAAAAATGTTTCGCTGAAAGTGAATTTTGACGGCAAAAAGAAAGAATTTTTTGGCGAGATGATGTTCACTGATTGTGGAATTACAGGTCCGATTGTGTTGACAGCATCAAGTTTTGTCAATCGTGCACAAGAAGTGGAACTGTCGATTGATTTCAAACCTGCACTTTCAACAAAGCAGTTGGACAGTCGGCTTTTGAGAGATTTTGAAGAGGCGAAGAACAAGGAATTGAAATCGGTTATGCGCGGACTTCTTCCAAAGGCGGTGGCAGAAGTTTTTGTCAAAGAGATTGGAATTGATGAGTTAAAAAAGATCAATTCGGTGACAAAAGAAGAGAGAGAAAAAATTGTGTTTAATCTCAAAAATTTTCCACTTCATTTTGGAGGGCTTTATGATTTGGATGCCGGCATTGTGACGAGTGGCGGAGTGGAGCTTTCACAAATCAATCCAAAAACTTTTGAAAGTAAACTTGTCAGCGGGCTATATTTCTTGGGAGAAGTCTTGGATGTTGACGCGTTGACGGGAGGTTTTAATTTGCAAATCTGTTGGTCGGAAGCTTTCTTATGTGCAAAAAATTTTTGATTTTTTTGTTGTAAAATCATAAAAAAACGCAAAAAAATTCAATTTTTCTTAATTTTATGCTGATTTTATGCATTTCAATTGATTTTTTTGTGTAAGTTTAATATAATTAGATATCACAAAATTTGAATTTTTTTAATGGAGAGAAAAATGTTTTATAGAATTGTTAAGGCATTACTTTGGATTCCACTTTCAATTTTGCATCCAACAAAAATTTATGGCAAGAAAAATTTGCCAAAAGGCAAAGCAATTTTGTCGTCAAATCATCGTTCAAATTGGGATATTGTGCTCTATCTTTTGCATACACGCAAAAAGGTGAAAATTTTGGCAAAAAAGGAGCTGTTCAAAAACAAATTTTTTGGCAAGATTTTGAGCAAATTGGGTGCCATTGAAATTGATCGTGAAGCCAATGACGTCAACGCCATTAAACAATGCATTAAAGCATTGAAGGAAGACAAACAACTTTTCATTTTTCCAGAAGGCACAAGACTGAAGGATGAAAGCGAAGTGTTGGGAGAGATAAAAAGCGGGCTTGCTCTGATTGCAATAAAAACCAAAACGCCAATTGTGCCAATTTGGATTGAAAGAAAACCTAAACTTTTTCGCAAAAGCATCTATCACATTGGACAGCCGTTTGAACTTTCAGAGTTTTATGGAGCCAAACTTGATGAAGAAACTTTGGAACGTGCAAACCAAATTGTTCGAGAAAAAATACTTGAATTGCGAAATGTGAAAAAATAAAAAACACAGTTCTTTTTGAACTGTTTTTTTATTCTTTTTGTTTCATACTAAAAATGGATAAAAATTGTAAAAATGTGCATTTTTATTTTTTTTAAATTTATTTTTGTGCTAAAATATAATGGAAAATCTAATTTTGGAGCGAATAATGGCAGAAAAAGATTATAAATCAAAAGACATCGTTGTTTTGGATGGTTTGGATGCAGTCAGGTTGCGTCCGGGAATGTATATCGGCACCACAAGTGCACGTGGTTTCCATCACATTTTGTGGGAAATTGTTGACAACGCCATCGATGAAATTTCAAATGGGCATGGCGACACAATTCACATAACCCTAAATCAAGACGGCAGTGCAACCGTGGAAGATAATGGGCGCGGAATTCCGGTGGATATGCATCCAACTCTTCACAAAAGTGGCGTGGAAGTTGTGTATACAACACTTCATGCTGGCGGAAAATTTAATACGGAAAATTACAAATTTTCAGGCGGTTTGCATGGTGTGGGAGCTTCGGTGACGAATGCGCTTTCAAGGTGGTGTAATGTCACAGTGTGCAAGGATGGAAAGAAATATTTTATCGAGTTTCATTCTTTTGAAGATGAAAATGGCAAAATTCACAGTGGAATTGCCAAAGCTCCTTTGAGAGAAATTGGCACAAGCACATCAAGCGGCACAAGGGTGACTTTTTTGCCTGACGACCGTGTTTTTGGAATGCAATCTTTCAATTTTGAAGTGATTGCAAGGCGGTCGCGTGAACTTGCTTTTTTGAATAAGGGCTTGAGAATCGTCGTTGAGGATTCAAGAACTGGCGAGAATGAAGAATATCACTATGAAGGCGGAACGGTTGATTTTGTTTCTTATCTTGTTGAAGGGAAAAATTCGCTTTTCAAAACTCCTGTCTTTTTCCATACGCAAAGCAAGGTTGTTGATTTGGAAGTGGCATTCATTTCCACAGACAGCTACACAGAAAACACATTTTCATATGTCAACAACATTCCAACCACTGAGGGTGGTATGCATGAAGTTGGTTTCAAGAGTGCTTTCACAAAGGTGTTTAATGACTATGCTCGTGCCAACAACTTTTTGAAAGAGAAAGAATTGAATTTGCTTGGCGAAGATTATCGAGAAGGACTTGTGACAGTCATCAATTTGAAGATGAATAATGTTCAATTTGAAGGACAGACCAAAACAAAGCTTGGAAATCCAGAAGCCAGAACAGAGGTTGAGGCACTCACTCTTCAAGAACTTGGAAAAATTCTTGCAGATAAGAAAAACGCAACAATTGCAGAAGTGATTATCGACAAAGCAAAACAGGCGGCAAAGGTTAGGTTGGCAGCAAAAAAAGCCAAAGAGTTGACGCGTGCAAAAAACAATGCAGAAAATTTCAATTTGGTTGGAAAACTCGCGTCTTCCACTTCGCGAGATAAAACTAAGAGTGAATTGTTTATTGTGGAAGGTGATTCGGCGGGCGGAAGTGCAAAGCAAGGCAGAGACAGAAGATATCAAGCAATCTTGCCTCTTCGCGGAAAACCGCTCAATGTTGAAAAGAAGAGAATGGACCAAGTGCTTGCCAATGAAGAGATAAGAACGATCATTTCGGCGCTTGACACAGGTTTTGGAGAAGATTTTGACCTTTCGACGTTGAGATATAACAAGGTCATCATTCTTTCCGATGCCGACCAAGACGGAGCACACATTCGAGCAATCTTGTTGACGTTCTTCTATCGATACATGAAACCTCTCATCACAGATGGACATGTTTTCATTGGACTTCCACCTTTGTATAAAGTTTATAAGAAAGATTATGAAAAATATGTTTATTCAGATGCCGAACTTGCAGATGCTGTTGCAAGCGCAGGAAAAGGATATATGATTCAAAGATATAAAGGACTTGGTGAAATGAATCCAGAACAACTTTGGGAAACAACCATGGATCCAGAAAACAGGACGCTTATTCAAGTGACAATTGAAGATGCAACAGAAGCGGAAAAGATGATAACCACACTCATGGGTGATGCGATTGAAGAAAGAAAAGTTTATATTTCAGAACATGCCAACTTTGACCGCGAAGATTTGTTTATGAAAGAATATAAAAAGATATAAAAAATTAAATTGACATAAAAAAGAGATGTAAAAAAGTCGAGGGTACTTTAAATGAAAGATGATGAAGAATTGAAAGAGCAAGAACCAATTGAACCAATTCCGGGGCAGATTTGTTATGACGAACTTTTGCTTCCACAAAACGAAGAGGAAGGAGTGGAAGAAGATCACAGCATTGCAGACGGACAGTTGGATTTTTGGAGTATGGAAAAACAAAAAAATATTGAAAATACATCTCAAAAAATAGAAAATAATGTCAATTTAATTCAAAAAAAACCAAAAATAAATGAAAAAAAATTCGAAAAAATCAAAGAAAATGAAGAAAATATTGAAAAAAAACAAGAAAAATATGAAGAAATAACTGAAATTCGAGCAGAAAATGAAGAATTTGAAGAAGAGATAATTGAAAGCCAAGAAAAAATTGAAGAGAGTTTGGAAAAAATTGCAGAAAATCAACAAGAGAACATAGAAAATGAAAAAATAAATGAAAAATATGAAGAAAAGATAGAAAAAAATCAAGAAAAAATTGAAATTTTTGAAGAAAATCAGGGAGTGAATGATTCCAACAGTTTGATTGAAAACAATGAGAAAATTCAAGAGGAAAAGATGAAAGAAGATATGAAAGATCAAAAATTTGAAGAGGTTGAAATGGATTTCTCCAATTTTGAAGGAGAAAATTCAGAAGGAAAAATTGAGCACGATGAAACCATCAGTGGTGGTGGTAATTCTGTGGGCGGATATTATGGTGGCAGTAATGGAATTTTGTATAAACCGCTTGAAGAAGTTTTGCATGACTCGATGATTCCTTACACCGAACACGTGGTGCTTGACAGAGCTTTACCTCGTGTTGAAGACGGTTTGAAACCTGTTCAAAGAAGAATTCTTTATTCAATGCTGGAACTTGGATTGACACCAGACAAGCCATATCGTAAATCGGCGAGAATCGTCGGCGATTGTATGGGTAAATATCATCCACATGGCGACTCTTCTGTCTATGATGCCATGGTGAGAATGTCGCAAGATTTTGTTTTGCGTGCACCACTTGTGGATGGACATGGAAACTTTGGCTCGGTGGATGGTGACAGTGCGGCGGCGATGAGATATACCGAAGCGCGCATGACTCCACTTGCCATGGAGCTTCTTCGCGACCTTGAAAAAGACACTGTGCGCTGGGGTCTCAATTTCGACGATACTTTGAAAGAGCCAGATGTGTTGCCGGGACGTTTTCCAAATCTTCTTGTCAACGGCACATCGGGAATTGCCGTGGGCGTTGCAACAAACATTCCTCCACACAACCTTGGCGAAGTTATTGACGGCGTTGTGGCATACATCGAAAATCCGCATATCTCTCTTGGACAGATGATGAAGATAATCAAAGGCCCAGATTTTCCAACAGGTGGCGAATTGATTTTTGGTGACGGCTTACGCTCGGCATATGAAACAGGAAAAGGAAAAATCACAGTTCGCGCAAAAGTTGGAATTGAACAAAATGGTGATAAGCAAAGTTTGGTCATCACAGAACTTCCTTATCAAGTGAACAAAGCTCTTCTTTTGCAAAAAATTGCCGAACTTAAAGAAAAAAACAAGGACAAACTTTCTGTCATAAGTGAAATTCGTGATGAAAGTGACAGAAACGGAATGCGTGCTGTCATTCGTCTTAAAAAAGAAGCTAATGCACAAAAAATTTTGGCATTCTTGTTTCAGTCAACAAGCTTGCAGGTGTCTTATTCCATAAATATGGTTGCCATTGCTGGCGGAAAACCAAAACTTTTGAATTTGATGGACATCATCTCATATTACACAGCATTTCAGCGCGATGTTGTGGTGCGTCGAACAAGATTTGATCTCAATATTGCAAGAGAAAGAGCACACATTGTTGAAGGTCTTTTGATTGCCATAAAAAATATTGATGCGGTGATCAAGATCATCAAAACTTCTGCAAACGTTTCAGAAGCAAGGCAAAGACTTCGTGAAAAATTTGGACTTTCCGAAAAACAAGCTCAGGCGATTTTGGACATGAGATTGGCGCGTCTTGTCAATTTGGAAGTGACAAAACTTCAAGAAGAACTTGCTCAACTCAAAGTTCGCATAAGCGAATTGGAAGCAATTCTAAATTCCAAGAGAATGCAACTTGATGTTGTCAAAAAAGAAATTTTGGAAATTAAACGAAAATTCAATTCCTCACGTCGATCAAAAGAAATCATGACCAACGAAATCAAACTCGCAAAAATTGAAGAAGTGGAAGAATCAAAAGATTATGTCATCGCTCTTTCTGCTGGAAAGACAATCAAGAAAGTGAATTTGAAAAATTATAACAAATCTCAAAAAATATTGACAGACAATTCCACACTGTTTGACATTCACACAAAAATTTTGTTTGTCAAACCAACCGACACAGTTCTCATTTTCACTGATCGTGGAAATTGTGTGAAAATGGTGGTGGCAAAACTTCCAGAATGCAAATGGCGTGAAAAAGGTCTGACATTGAAAAACATCGACAAGTCAATTGACATCATGGAAGTTCCGATTGCTGTGATGAAAGTTGAAGGTGATGGAGAAATTGCTTTCTTCACACAAAATGGAATGGTTAAGCGTTCGGTTGAAAAAGATATCGTGATTTCCAAGACTTATTATCAAGTCATCAAACTTGCAGATGACGACAAACTCATCAATGTCGAGCACGAAATCAAGGGTAAGACCTTTACCATCATGTCTTCAGGTGGCAACTGTATCAACTTTGAAAGGGGAGAAGTTCCAATTCAAGGAAGAGTTGCCGGCGGAGTGAAAGGCATAATTTTGGAAGATAAAGAAAAAGTTGTTTTTGCAGGTCAAAATCTTGGCGGTGAATTTTTGATTGTCACAAACAACGGATATGTGAAACGTTTGAGTGCTATGCAAATTTCAATCGGTTCACGAAATCGAAAGGGTGTGAAATATATCAACTTTGAAAATGGCGGGAAAAATGTTGCTTTTGTTGGATATTGTGACAAAATCGCGATTGATCAGGGCACAAAGTTCACTCTTCTTGAAAGTAAAAAAATCGCAATTTCCGACCGATTGAGCACAGGAAAAGAAGAAATAAAGAGAAAATTTTTGGGTGTATACAACTATGAAGATTGACTTTTGAGTTAAAAAACAGAAAAATATTCAAGGTTTTTTGCAAAAAAAGGGAATTTGTTTGCAAAAAATATCGTTTAAAAGTCGAAAATGTTTGGAAAAAATCGTATTTTGTGTTAGGATAATTATATGGAAGGAAAACAAAAAAATAGAAAGGGTTTGAAAATTTTTATAAGCATACTTTTTGCTGTGATTGTGTTTGCAACGTTTGGGTATGTGCTTTTTGAAGGCGATTTGACTTATGAAATATCCAACTTGACTTTCACAAACATTTTGGCTTTTGCATGTGTGCTTGTTTGTTTCTTGTTTTCGCTGTTTTGCATAGAGAAATCTGCAAAAAAAATCTTGATCACTTTGGCACTTTTGCTCACTGTTGTTTCTGACATCTTTGTTGTGCTTTTGCCGGGAGTTGTGGAAGACTATGTTTGGATCTCTCTTGGTTTATTGTGTGGAGTTCAATTTGTTTATCTTGTATACACCTTGACATTTTGCAAGGGTGCGGGAAGAAAAATCATCAATGTTGCTTTTCGTGTGGCATTATGCCTTCTTGCCTATTTCATTTTGCCAGAATTTGTGGAACTTGACACTATGCAAATGATTTCACTGATGTGTTTCATCAACACTTTTGTCAATTTGATCATCCTTCTTTTCAATATCAAAACCGAATGGTTGCTTTTGCTTGGCTTGCTCTTGCTTTTTGCGGTTCAAGCTGTCACTATGTTGTCAAATGGATGGCTGGATATCCTTCAAATCACAAATACAGATTTCATCACTTTTCTTTCTGAATATGACCTTGCGTTCTATCTTTACATCCCATCACAATTTGTGATTGCTCTTTCTTCAATTTGGGCAGTCAAGCGAAAAAGGAAATAACAATTTGGAGTTTCAAAAATGAACTACGATTTCAAAACGATTGAAAAAAAATGGCAACAAAAATGGGTGAAAGAAAAATCTTTTAAGGCAATTGATTTTCATCCAACAAAACCAAAATATTATGTTCTTTATGAATTTTATAACATCAGCGGGAATTTGCACATGGGGCACTTGAAAGGAACAATCCCTGCTGATGCTTTGGCAAGATTTAAGCGTTTTCAGGGATATAATGTTCTTTTTCCAATTGGTGGCGATGCCTTTGGTCTTCCTGCCGAGAATGCTGCAATCAAGACGGGTATAAATCCGCATGATTTTGTCAAACAAGGAATGAACAAGGTTATTGAGCAGTCAAAAGCACTGGGACTTTCGTTTGATTGGGATCGCACAATCTGCACGAGCGATCCGGAATATTATCATTGGACACAATGGATCTTTTTGCAACTTTTCAAAAACGGAAAGGCATATAAGAAAAAGGGTGTTGTCAATTTTTGTCCTCATTGCCAAACGACGCTTTCAAACGAAGACAGCCAAGGCGGGAAGTGTGATCGTTGTGGCGGAGATGTCGTTCAAAAGACGCGTGATGTTTGGTTTTTGAAGATGCAAGAATACAGCGAAAAGTTGCTGAAAAATGTCGACCGAATTGAAATGGCAGAAAATTTGAAAGATGCACAACGCAATTGGATCGGCAAAAGCGAAGGCATGCAAGTTGCCTTTGATTTGTTTGATGAACAGGATGAAAAGGTTGGCAAAATCGAAATTTTCACAACCTGTATTGAGACAATCTATGGCATAACTTTTGTTGTGCTTGCGCCAGAGCATGAACTTGTGGACAAACTTAAAGGCAAAATCAAGAATTGGCAGGAAGTGGAAGGATATCGCAAGAAAACGGCTCTTCGAAGTGAGTTTGACCGAATTTCTGACCTTAAAGAAAAAACAGGATGCAAACTTGAAGGGCTCTATGTCGTCAACCCAATGAATGGTGCCAAAGTGCCGGTATATCTGGCTGACTTTGTCATTGCGAATTATGGCACGGGGGCTGTTATGGCTGTGCCAACACACGACCAACGTGACTATGAGTTTGCCAAAGCGTTCAACATTCCACTCATTCAAGTTATTGAGGGCGATGTCAGCAAGTGTGCAGTCGAGAAGAAGGAATATCTTGCCAAAAACAGCAAAATGATGAATTCCGCAGAATTTTCTGGGCTTCCTGTCAAAGAAGCAAAAGTGAAAATTGCCGAAAAGGCGGAAAAAATGGGTGTGGGCAAGCGTGTTGTGAATTATCAAATGCAAGATTGGTCTTTCAATCGTCAAAGATATTGGGGAGAGCCATTTCCTGTTGTCTTTTGTGAGCACTGTGGAATTGTTCCGCTTGATGAAAAAAACCTGCCTCTCGTGTTGCCAAAGACGAATGACTATCTTCCAAATGCCAACGGCGACAGCCCACTTTCAAAAATAGATGATTTTGTCAATTGCAAATGTCCAAAATGCGGACAAAAGGCGAAGAGAGAAACCGACACAATGCCAAATTGGGCGGGGTCGAGTTGGTATTGGCTTCGTTATTGCGATCCACATAATGACCATGCACTTGCCGATTTTGAAAAGTTGAAATATTGGGGCAGTGTGGATTGTTATACGGGTGGCACCGAGCATATCACGCGACATGTTCTTTATGCGTTTTTCTGGCAAAACTTCCTTTATGAAATTGGTGCCGTTCCAACACGTGACCCGTTTGTGCGAAAAATGGGCAGTGGGCTTATTTTGGACGATCAAGGAAAGAAGATGAGCAAAAGCTCTGCAAATGGTGTTTCACCACTTGAAGTGATTGACAAATATGGCACCGATGTGGCAAGATTGCACGTGCATTTCTTGGGCGGATATGAAGACAACACACCGTGGACATATGACGGCATCACGGGCATAACTTCGTTTTTGGATCGTGTTTGGGCTCTTCAAGATATGGTTAAGGGGACAGATGTTTCGAAAGAACATATATATGATTTAAACCGCCTTATCAAAAAGATTGGTGAAAACTTGGAAGATTTGAAACTCAACACTTGCATTTCTGCGTTCATGATTTTCATCAAGAAAATTCGTGACGACGGTTTCATAACCAAAGAAGAATTGCGTCAATTTTTGATTTTGTTGAATCCGCTTGCACCACACATAACAAGCGAAATTTTTGAACGAGTTTTCAATTCTCAAATTTTGGATGAAACATGGCCAAAATATGATGAAAAATTTTTGGTTGAGGACACCATAAACTTGCCGGTGCAAGTGAATGGAAAATTGAAACAAGTCATCAAAATTTCTCTTGGAATTTCTCAAGATGAAGTTATGCAAGAAATTTTCAAGAACCATCCTGAAATTTGCTCAAGTTTGAGTGAAGTGAAAAAAGTGGTCTATGTTCCAAACAAAATTATAAACATAATAAAATAAAATTTTTAAGCGATTTGATGAAAAAAGAATAAAAAAAACACGGTGTTTGACCGTGATTTTTTTTCGAATTATAATGTTATACCACTTTCTATCATTTCCTTCTTTGCCCGTTTTGTTGGAACAAGTTTAACTTCAACAACTTTTTTTGGATTGTAACCGATTTTTGAGAATTTGTCTTGAACTTTTGCAGACAAATCATTTAAATTCTCTGGATCTGGAATTTCCCACTCCCTATTATTTTTGTACATTTTCATGAAATCTTGTGGGTTGATCGAATGTGCGTAGTCTGGATTTGAAGTCTCTGTTGCCAAATGTTTGTTGTTGACGTGCATGATCCTGATTGGCTTGAAATGTTTGTCGTGTGTGATTAGGGTCAAGTTGAAATATGCCGATTCGGCTGAAATTTTTGCATCGTTCTCTTGGTCGACAAAAACTCCGTTTTGAACATAGTCACTTGCGATGGCTGAGATTTTTTTGTTGAAATCTTTCTTCTTGGTTGGGTTTATGTCAAGCATAATTGATTCGCTCAAAACATCATACAAAAATTCGTGCAAATTTGGATTATTGTCGGTGACTTCTTCTTTCACTGTTGGAGTTATGCAAAAACAAATTCTTCCTGCTTTGAACATTGTGTATAAATTGATCAAACATTTTCTATATTCAGGTGTCAAATATTTGTCTGGTCTTCTCAAAAAGACACTTTCCATATCAATCAAGATGTTGGAATCAAGTGCAACGACAGGAATTTTCTTTTTCTTATTGTTCTTTTTCTTAAATGGACAAAAACGTGGATTTCTGTGTAAATTATTTTCTATTGGGCCTTTGTGGTTATTCAAATTTTTCTTACTCAATTTTCTTCTCCCTTTATTTTTTTTCGACAGCTGTGATTGCTTACATTTTATCGCAACATTGGTAAAAATGCAATACTTTTTTCAAAATTTTTTTATAATTTTTCTTCCAATATTTTGATTTCAAATTTTTTTTTGATATACTAGTTAAGTATTATGGATATCTCTTACACGCTAGATAAGGAAAAGAAAATGGAAGAACTGCAAACATCTTTGCATGGGCTTTCTTTTGCTGAAGCAAAAAAGAGATTGGAGCGTGATGGGAAGAATATTTTGACACCAAAGAAAAAGAGATCTGCCATCGTCAAATTTTTACTCCAATTCAAAGATATTTTGATTTCCGTTTTGATTGTCAGTTGCATAATCAGTGTGGTGATCGGCTTTGTTGAAAATTCGGTAAGCGAATTTGTTGATGCGGCGATCATTTTTGTCGTTATTTTGTTTAATGCCGTGGTTGGTTACATCCAAGAGAGAAAGAGCGAGCAGGCCATGGAAGCGTTAAAAAACATGACCAAGCCGTTTTGTAAGGTTATCAGAAACAAACACACTCTCAAAATAAAAACTGAAGAATTGGTTGTGGGTGACATCGTCATCTTGGAAGCAGGCGACATTGTTCCAGCAGACCTGCGATTGATTGAAGCAAACAGTCTCAAAATCGAAGAGAGCGCTTTGACCGGCGAAAGTGTTTCCGTTGAAAAAGATGCGGAAGTGATTTTGGGTGCTGAAACCGCGCTTGGTGATCGGGTGAACATGGCTTTCATGGGCACGATTGTGACATATGGGCGTGGAGTTGGTGTTGTTGTTTCCACAGGAATGAACACCGAAATGGGGCAAATTGCTTCTGCACTTTCCGAAATGGAAGAAACCGAAACTCCACTCACAAAGAGAATTAAATCCACCAGTATAATCATTACTGTGGTGGTGATTGTTGTTAGTGTGCTTATTTTTGTTATGGGCGTTTTGTTGGGTGAAAATTTCATCTCTTCCTTGACCATGGCAATCGCTATTGCGGTTTGTGCAATTCCGGAAGGGCTTCCTGCCTGCAACACCATCACGCTGTCTATGGGTGTGAAGAGAATGAGCGATCAAAACGCCATAGTCAAAACTTTGCCTGCAGTGGAAACTTTGGGAAGCACAGAAGTGATTTGTTCGGACAAGACGGGAACTTTGACTCTCAACAAAATGACAGTGCGACAAATCTATTTTGAAGGCGAAAATTGTGAAAGTATCAATCAAATGAAGTTTGAAACCAAGGCAAGTGGCAGTGTGGTTGACAGCGTGATATCTTTGGATGAAATAAACGAAAAAAACGATTTTGCCAAAGACAAGAATTTTGAACAACTGATTCGCTGTATGCTTTTGTGTAATGACACGAAAGTTCGATTTGACGATGAAAAGTTGGAGTCGATTGGCGACCCGACGGAAATTGCTTTGGTGCATTATGGATATAAGTGCGGGTTCAATAAGGAATATTTGGAAGGTGAGTTTAAACGAATCAACGAAATACCTTTTGACAGCGACCGAAAACTTATGTCCACCTTTCATAACATAAACGGCAAAATCATTGTCTATACAAAAGGTGCCGTGGACAACATTCTCTCACGTTGCAACAGAATTTTGGATAATGGAAGGATTCGAAAAATTACTAACGCGGACAAAGAGAAAATTTTGCAGAAAAATTCTGAATTTGCCTCTCTTGCATTGAGAAATTTGGCTTTTGCTGGAAGAACTGTTGAAAAAATTGGAAAGCCGACAAGCGAAAACACCGAAGTTGATCTTTGTTTCTTTGGGCTTGTTGGAATGATCGATCCGCCACGAGAAGAAGTCAAAGAGTCCATTAAGACTTGCAAAGAGGCGGGCATCACCACCATTATGATCACTGGCGACCACAAAGATACGGCATTTGCAATAGCCAAAGAGTTGGGTATTTGCACAAATCCTGATGAAGTTATCACCGGAAAAGAACTTAATGATTATTCGGACGAAGAGTTTGTTGGGCTTGTTGAGAATTTCAAGGTGTATGCAAGAGTGAGTCCAGAACATAAGGTGCGGATTGTCAAGGCTCTCAAAGCGAAAGGAAAAATTGTTGCTATGACGGGCGATGGTGTGAACGACGCACCAAGCATCAAGTGTGCAGACATTGGCATTGGAATGGGAATCAGCGGAACGGATGTCACAAAAGAAACTGCGGACATCATTTTGACGGACGACAACTTTGCCACAATTGTCGGCGCAGTGAAAGAAGGACGTCGAATTTATGACACAATCATAAAAATTTTGATGTATCTTCTTGGAACCTCGATTGCTGAGTTGATCATTTTGACTGTCATAACATTGGCATTTCGAGATGAAAACTTTTTCACACCAGCACTTATTCTTTGGATAAATTTTGTTTCTGACACTTTTGTGGGGCTGGCTCTTGGTTTTGAAAAAGCAGAAAAAGACATAATGAAACGAAAACCGTGCAAAAACACCGGCAACCTGTTCAAGGGCGATGTTGGAGTGAACATTCTCTGTTCGGCGCTCTATGAAACGGTTATGATGTTGACGATATATTGCATCACAACCTTTGTTTTGAATTTGTCGAGTCAAGAAGTGACAACAATTTGCTTCTTGCATTTGGTGTTCACCGAGCTTTTCCATGCATATAACTTGAAACATAAAACTCAATCACTCTTTTCAAGCAATCCTTTTGATAACAAACTTTTGAATTGGGCATTTTTGTTATCCGCCGTTTTGACTGCGTTGGTGGTCATCATTCCTTTGGGACCTGTGGATGTTGCGTTGAATGTGACAACAAGTTTGAATTGGTGGCAATGGCTTCTTGGAGTTGGTTCGGGAATTTTTGTTATTCCATATTTTGAAATTGTCAAATTCTTTATGAGATGTTCGCAAAGAAGGAAGAAAAGATGAAAGCAAAGGATTATGACGTTCACTTTTCTGAAATTATAAAAAATGAAAGTGAAGAAGAAAAACCGGTTAAGAAAAAGAAAAGAAAACGTCCCAAAATTTTTGATTTGAGCGCTATATCTATCATCGCCTGCGATTGCTTACAAGCTGTCATTTGCATATATATCGACTTGTTCTTCATTTCAAAAGTGCTGGATGTTGATTCTGGTGATATATCGACAAACATCATAAAAATTGGGCTTTTCTATGCAATTTATTACACAATTTTGGCCTCTTCATATGCAATATCCGGCCATGTGCTTAGAAGAATCAAGAAAAATGTTTTTGTCATAATCGGTTCAATTTTGCTTGCCTTCGTTGTTTTGACAGTCTTTTTGCTGGGAGATGATGTCACATCATTCAGATTTGTGCCGGTGCTGGCAGTTATGTATGGCATCAGTTTTGGTTTCTTCTCGTCAGGATATAACAATTTGACGGCGGAAACCATTTCAAGCAAGCATCAAGTGCGATTTTTTGCTGTGAAACGCATTCTATTCCAAATGACTTACATAATTTTCCCTGCAACGTTGGGCGTTTTGGCAGATATTGATTTCACTGTTACGACTTTTGTTATGTTTTTTGTGGTGGCACTTTTGATTGTCTTTTCGTTTTTGATTAAACCGAAAAAATCATATAAACTGTCTTTCCACTTGAGAGAATTCAGCAAATTTATGAGAAAGAATAAGGAATCCACAAAACCTCTTTGGCTTGTCTATATCTCAAACTTCTTTCGTGGTGCTTCATATGACTGCTTCACAACTCTCATCACCATTCTTGTCATTCAAACCTTCAAAACAAACACAAGTTTAGGAACTTTTCAATCAATTTTCACAGCTTGCTCTCTCTTGACAATGTTCTTCTATTTGAGATATTATCGCAAAAAGCGTGCGGGAGCTTTCATTGGAACAACAATTGCGCTCGTTTCCTGCACAATCGTTGGCATATTGTCTGCGACAAACCAAGTGAGTATTGTGATTTTCTATGCCGTTTACACCATTTTGAATGTCATTTTGATGTCTATATCCGATTCTCGTCGCTCCGGCGTTGTGAGAGTGTTGTCACTGCATTCGCATATCTTGGAAAGCAATGCGCTTGCAGAATTCTTTCTTGGCGCTGGCAGAGTGCTTTCATCCAGCCTTGTGTTGTTTGCCGGACTCTTTGATATGCTTATGGGAAACGGAAGCACCATCTTCTTGAAAGTAGCTCTTGGGATTGTTTGCTTGATGTATGTGATGTATGGCATAAGTCTGATTTGGTTGGAACGTGCACTTGTCAAGCAGGATGAAGAATTTAGAAAAGCACATATAAGTGAAGTGATTGAGAAGAATGAAGACTAGATGAAAAAACTGCGCTTTGGGCTCATTTTTGTCACAAGTGACAAAAAATATCGCTTGACGCTTGTTTTTTCATCTTTGCGACCAAACGCAACTCGCGCTTGTGCTGGCGAGTTGGTCGCAACTCTCTTGCGAAGTGGGGCGTCGAAGTGGAAATTTGGTGAACAGTTTTTAAACTGCGCTTTGGGCTCATTTTTGTCACAAGTGACAAAAAGTATCGCTTGGCGCTTGTTTTTTCATCTTTGCGACCAAACGCAACTCGCGCTTGTGCTGGCGAATTGGTCGCAACTCTCTCGCGAAGTGGGGCGTCGAAGTGGAAATTGTATATTTTTCTTTCATCGACTTTACTTTTTTCATTATATATGTTAAAATCTAACTTGAATTGATTTTAAGGAGTTTTTATTATGATTATTGATGCGCAAAAAGAAAAATTGGCAAAATTGAAAGAAGATTTTTCGTTCATAAAGGAGTGTCTTTGACCCGGCTGGGCAAGAGAAAAAATTGGAAGAATTGAAAGCAGAACAACTTTCCGACGGCTTTTTTGCTGACGCAAAACGTGTTTCAAAAGTGGGAAGGGAGGTGAAGTTGTGCGAATATAAACTTGAAAAAGTAAAAAAATTGCAGACAGAAATTGAAAATTGCGAAGCGTCCATTGAACTTCTCGATGAAATGGATGATGTTGGACTTTTGGAAGAATTGAATTCGACTTTGCAAGATTTGGAAAGCGAAATTGAAAGTGCACGCTTGGAAACCTTGCTTTCTGGAAAATATGACAACTATAACGCCATTTTGACCATTCATGCTGGTGCGGGCGGAACAGAAGCGCAAGATTGGGCGGATATGCTCTATCGAATGTATTCCATGTATGCCGAGAAAAACGGCTATAAAATCAAAGTGTTGGATGTTCTCGACGGCGAAGAAGCGGGGCTTAAATCAATTTCATTTTTGGTTTCCGGTGAGTTTGCATATGGATATTTGAAAGCGGAGAAAGGGGTGCATAGATTGGTGAGAATCTCTCCTTTTGACTCAAATGCAAGGCGTCACACAAGTTTTGCAAGTGTGGAAGTTATGCCGGAAATTGACGAAGCTCCTGACATTGTCATTCGTCCGGAAGATTTGAAAATAGATACTTTTCGAAGTTCGGGTGCGGGTGGTCAGCATGTCAACAAAACTGAGTCTGCCATTCGAATCACTCACATCCCTTCTGGCATTATTGTGGCTTGTCAAACGGAGCGCTCACAGGTGCAGAACCGCGAAACTGCCATGAAAATGCTTTACTCCAAACTTGTCGAAAAGCAAGAATTGGAAGAAATGGAAAAATTGGCGTCAATTCGTGGAGATGTCAAGAAGATTGAGTGGGGAAGCCAAATTCGTTCATATGTGTTCTGTCCATACACCATGGTGAAAGATCATCGCACGAACTATGAAACCAGTGATGTGCAAGGGGTGATGGATGGAGATATACAAGGGTTTATCAACGAATATCTCAAAAGGACAAGCGTGAAAGCATGATGAGAACTTATCAAGAGATTGCAAAAGAAAAATTTGAAAGTCTAAGGACAAAAGAAAGTGTCTTGATTCTTTCTGTGGAATCTTCTTGTGATGAAACTTCAATTGCTCTTGTGGAGAATGGCAGAAAAGTGCTTTCAAACGTCATTTCTTCTCAAATTGAAATCCATAAAGTTTTTGGTGGAGTTGTGCCAGAAGTGGCATCAAGAAATCATATCAAAAACATTGATGGGGTTTTGGAAGAAGCGCTCAAAAATGCGGGAAAAACTTTGCAAGATGTCGATGCGGTGGCGGTCACATATGGCGCAGGGCTGATTGGCGCGCTTTTGGTGGGAGTGAACTTTGCCAAAACTCTGGCATATGCTCTCAACGTTCCACTCATTGCTGTCAGCCATGTGCACGGGCATATAGGTGCAAACTATATCTCTCATAAAGACCTTGAACCGCCATTTTTGTGTCTTATGGTCAGCGGTGGGCACACTGCTTTGGTTGATACACAAGATTATTGCAAATTCAAACTGATTGGCACAACGGTGGATGACAGTGTCGGCGAATGTTTTGATAAGGTGGCACGTGTGCTGGGTCTTCCATATCCAGGTGGACCGAACATTGATAGGCTGGCAAAAAGTGGAAAGAATGTTGTGAAATTCAACTATAATCCACCACTCAAAAACACTTTGAATTTTTCGTTTAGTGGACTCAAAACTGCCGTTGTCAACTTTGTTCACAATCATGAGCAGAAAAGAGAAGATTTTTCCAAAGAAGATGTGGCATATTCTTTTCAAGAACTCGTCACAGACGAACTTGTTGGAAAGACAAAGAAAGCGTGTGCAGAATTTGGAGTCAAAAAGTTGGTTATTGCGGGCGGTGTTGGTGCAAATTCAAGATTGAGAGAAAAGTTGGCGAAGATGTACGATGAAATTGGTGTGAAGATTTTTATGCCGGACCTCAAGTATTGCACAGACAACGGTGCTATGATTGGCGCAATGGCATATTTTTATATCAAAGCAGGAATCGGTCTTGCGGACTTGACTTTGACGGCAAAAGCAGTTGTTCAAATTTAAGAATAGAGGATGATGAAATGAAACTAATCAAAAACATTTTTTGTGATGTCAAATGGTATGAATTTGTGTTTGTGGCAATTTCGCTTATTGTCATCATTACACTTAGCGTTGTCTATAATTCTCTTTGATTGTAACAACAAATGATTTGTCGAAGTTGATAACTTTTGTGAATATCATTGTTTATTTTATTCTAAATATTTATGGGTTAATAAATTGGATAAAAACTCAAAAAATACAAAATAAAGATAAGGCTTTTGATATAATAAAAAATGTTTTGAAAGAAAGTTTGTAAACTTAAAACACAAAAAAATGATAAAAAACGCAAAAAAAGTGAAAAAAATCGTGTTTTTTCTTAAAAAAAAGGAGTTTTGTATGGAACTTTTGGCGCCAGCAGGCAATTTTGAAAAATTTTTAACCGCTCTTCATTTTGGGGCGGACGCGATTTATTTGGCAGGTGGACGTTTTGGACTTAGGGCGTTCGCTGGCAATTTTAGTGATGAAGAAATTGAAATGGCAGTGAAACTTGCGCATGAAAAAGGGAAAAAGGTGTATGTGACAATCAACATAATTGCAAGGGACGGCGATTTTGTTGGATTGGAAGAATATTTGCAATTTTTGCAGAGCGCAAAAGTGGACGCGGTTATTGTTGCTGACATTGGTGTTTTTCAATTTATCAGAAAACACGCACCAAACCTTGCTGTTCATGTCAGCACTCAAGCCAATATAATCAATTCATATTCTGCAAATCTAATGGCGGAACTTGGAGCAAAAAGGTTGATTCTGGCACGAGAGTTGAAACTTGAAGAGATTGCAAAAATTCGAAAAAGTCTTCCAAAAAGTGTGGAGATTGAAGTGTTTGTGCATGGAGCAATGTGCATGGCATATTCTGGCAGATGTTTGCTTTCCAACTATCTCACCGGCAGAGATTCCAATCACGGCGAATGTGTGCAAGCGTGTCGTTGGAAATATATGGTTCGCGAAGTTGGTCGCGAAGATGAGTTGGAAGTGCAGGAAGATGAGAAAGGAAGTTATATTTTCAACTCCAAAGATTTAAATATGTTGGAACATTTAAAGGAACTCAAAGACATCGGGGTTGACAGTGTGAAGATTGAAGGGAGGATGAAGTCGGCATATTATGTTGCAACAGTGGTGAACGCATATAGGCAGGCGATTGACATTTTGCCGAAAAGACCGAGCAAAGAACTTTGCGACGAACTTTTGAAGGCGAGTCACAGAAGATACACAACAGGATTCTATTTCGGCGACGAGCAAAAACAATTTTTGGAAGATTCCATGCCTGTGCAAGAGAGCGAATTTGTGGCTGTTGTCACAAAAGATTGTGACAACAAAATTGTGGAAGTGGAAATGCGCAACAAATTTTCGGTTGGTGAAGTGCTCGAAATTTTGAGTCCTGACAAGAAAATCTTCAACAAAAAACTCAAAA
This sequence comes from uncultured Lachnospiraceae bacterium, assembly GCA_964594865.1. Taxonomy (GTDB): domain Bacteria; phylum Bacillota; class Clostridia; order Christensenellales; family UBA1242; genus Caccovivens. Next base: position 152,649 of record CAZQMZ010000001.1, read on the forward strand.
TTGAAAAAATCACCAATTCTTCTGGTGAACAAATTTCAAGCGCAAAGGTTGTGCAAGAACGCGTGACTGTGCCATGTAAATTACCATTAAAAAAAGGTGACATTTTGCGAAGATGAGTGACGAAGATCAGTGACAATGTTTATTTGAAACAAAATTACTTAAAATTCTTTAAATAATTTGACAAATTGTTTGTTTTTTGATATCATGTTGCTTGAAGGAGAATCAAGAATGGCGAAAATGAACATAAAAAATATTGAAAATGTGGAAGGCGAATATCACTTGATGTTTTTTGAAGGAAAGAACATCGTTGAATCGGCAAAAAATGATTTGCGTAATGCATGGATTTCTCTTCTCTTTTTCGCATCTTTCATCGTCTTTTTCATTCTCATTTCTGACTTTAATTTGTTTTATGTTGGTTTTATGTTGGCTTATCTGGTCTTTTTCTTGACGGTGGTGATTTATCTTTCTTGCGAGAAGAAAAAGGGGATGAAACAGTGTGTATATGCTGTGCAAAAATCAAGGACAACAGACATTGTCAACAAGCAAGTTGACACAAGAAAGGTGAGCAAAGCGTTTGTTCGCTCTATGAGCAACACTTTGGACAAATATGACACCAAAGAAAAATATCCGCACATGGTGCAGAAGTTTAAGCGCAAAAGAAGGCATGCTCATTTGGTCAGTGCCATCAACGATTTTGAAAAAGAGGGAAAATGACCTCTTTTTTTACGTTGAACCTTTTTTATGTTGAGCCTCTAGTCTGATCTGTTTGGATATTTTGATATTTTCTTTGTAAAAATAAACAATAACTATATAATGCGATGAAAGATATTGCACAAAGTGAAGATATGATAATCATATATAAGTAGTAAGGTGCACTTGTCGATTCATTACTGAATAATATAACACTTGTAGTAAACAAACGTATGAACGATATAAATGTCATTATCAAAAGTAATGACAATATTAAAGTTTTTGAAAGGTTTTTGGACTTTATCATCAAGAGTAAGTAAATAATTGTAAATATGATAACACAAACCAAAGTCATCAAAATTGTTGTTGATTCAAATACATTTGCTAAAATTAAAACTTTATATATAGAAACAAATAAATCATTTTCCATATAATTAATAAAACTTGTATATTCGTTTATCAATTGAAAGATGAGAATTGTATGTAAAATGAGATAAGTAATTATGCTTATCAAAAATATAAGGAATATGTATTTAAGAAATTTAAAATCATTATTCTTGATCGTTTTTATCAAAAAAATGACATATGAAGCAATTAGTAAGGAGATGCAAATTGCGGTTGTAATGATTGTTGATAAATATAATGAAGAACCATCTAAATAGAAAAGTAGTTTTAAGACAAATTGTTGAATTAAATAAATAAGTATGATAAAACAAAGTAGAGAAATTGTGACATTTTTAAAAATTTTATGTTTTCTTAAAAATCTGAAAATATATAAAATAAGAAACAAAATTATTGCAAATAAAATTAAAAAATATGTTATAACATAAGTTATTCCTATTGAGTTTATAAAAAAATCTGCAAAATTTCCCACCTTTATTAAACCGAAATAGTAAATTATGTTCACTATTAGATAAGTGCAAAGCAAAAACAATGAAAGTATGACCAAAACATTAAAAATTATATATTTTTTATTTTCTGAATTATTTTCCATACTTGCATTATAAGACAAAAAATAAATTTAGTCAAATTGCAAAACGCTAAATATATGTTTTTTTATCTCAATTGTTTGCGTTTTTGGCAATTTTTTGGTATACTCATGTGATGTAAGGAGTTTTTAATGAAATCTGACAGACAAATGAAAGAATTATGGTTTAAATTTTTTGCAGAACATGGTTTTAAGAGAATTGAAAGTGCGTCAATCATTCCTGAAAATGATCCGACGGTGCTTTTCACAACTGCTGGAATGCATCCGCTGGTGCCATATCTTCTGGGCGAGCCACATCCAGAAGGAAACAAAATTTTTGATGTTCAACGTTGCATTCGCACAAGCGATATTGATGAAGTTGGCGATGACAGCCATTTGACCTTTTTTGAAATGTTGGGAAATTGGTATTTGGGAAGTTGTCCGAAAGAAGAAATGGTGGCATTGTCTTATGAATTTTTGACGAGTGAGAAATATTTGGGCATTCCTGTCGAGAAACTTGCTGTCAGTGTTTTTGAAGGCGACGAGATTGCTCCGCGTGATGACGAAACGGCAAAAGCTTGGCAAAAGTGCGGGATAAAAAAGGAAAACATTTTCTATCTTTCAAAAGAGCACAATTGGTGGGCTCTTGGTGGTGGTGTTGGGCCTTGCGGTCCGGACACAGAGATGTTTTTCGATACGGGCAAACCAAAATGTTGTCCAGAATGTTCGCCAGCATGCGATTGCGGGAAATATCTCGAAATTTGGAACGATGTGTTCATGCAATATAAGGTCGAAAAGGCGGGCGACAAGGCAGTTAAATTGGCGCGTCCAAACATCGACACGGGCATGGGTTTGGAAAGAACCATTGTTGCCTTGAACGGCGTAAAAAGCGTGTATGACATCGGTTGCTTGAAAAGAGTGATCGACTTCATTGCAAGCAAGGCACAGGTGAAATATCTTGACAGCGAAAAGTCCAAGCGTTCATATCGAATCATCACCGATCATTTGCGCTCGGCAACCTTCATTTTGGGAGATTATTGCGGAGTTGTTCCTTCCAATGTTGGACAAGGATATATCTTGCGTCGCTTTATTCGCAGGGCAGTCAACTGTGCGCGAAACATCGGCTTTGATACGGCAAACTTTGAGCATATTGTGGATATGTATGTGGATGAATATCAGGAATATTATTCCGATCTGAAACAAAATCGACAGAAAATCAAGGATGAGCTTCATGCCGAGGTGGAAAAATTTTCCAAGGCGCTGGAAGAAGGTCACAAAGAATTTGAAAAGGTGATTGCTGGAATTGAAAAACACAAAGCCTTTGCTTCTCAAAAAGGTGAAGTTGTGGAAAATATCATCTCTGGCAAAGCTTGTTTCAGGCTCTATGACACTTTTGGTTTTCCGTTTGAATTGACAAAAGAATTGGCACAAGAAAGGGGCTATGATGTCGATGAAGAAGGTTTTAAAAAGGCCTTTCAAGAGCACCAAGAAAAGAGCAGAACGGCGTCGGCTGGAACCTTTAAGGGCGGGCTTGCGGACAGTTCTTATGAAAGTGCAAAGTTGCACACTGCAACACATTTGATCATGGCGGGCTTACGAAAAATGTTTGGAGATCAAGTTATGCAAAAGGGTTCCAACATCACAGCGGAGCGACTTCGACTTGATTTCAATCTTGATCACAAGATGACGCCGGAAGAAATCGCCGAACTTGAAAAATTTGTCAACGATGCAATCGCTCGCGAAATTCCTGTCACTTGCGAAGAAATGAGTGTTTCTGACGCAAAAAAGAGTGGTGCGGTCGGCGTTTTTGAAAGCAAGTATGGACAAGTTGTGAAGGTCTATTCTGTGGGCGATGTTTCCAAAGAAATTTGTGGTGGACCTCATGCGAAAAACACCAAAGATTTACACCATTTGAAAATTACTAAAGAAGAGAGTTCTTCAAGCGGAATTCGAAGAATTAAGGCGATTTTGGATTGATTGTATCCAATCGTTTGACATATGTTTTTGAATTGTGATACAATATCTTATGTAAGGAGTTATTATGCCTCAAGGACATATTAAAAAAGGATTTTTCTTCTATTTCGGCCTGTTGGTGCTGGTTTTATTTGCCGTTTTCATGGTTTGCGTTGTGATTATGATTTTCAATCCGGGCAAAAGTGTTTTGTGGCTGCAATATTTTTCATCAAACACAACATATTCAATCACGGGAGAGGATAGCAATGGAACTGATATTGATTGGTCAAGTTTGACAGAGATTGAAATTCGTTGTTCATATGCAGATGTAACTGTGGAAAAGGATGACAACAAAGACTATTCTTCCGATGGCATTTACATCAAAAACAATGCAAAAGGTTTTGCAGTGTCGAGCAGTGCAGTGGACTTTTCATATACAGCAACTTTATATAATTCTGGAAAATTGATTGTTGAAGTGACTGAATCAACAGGATTTTTGTATTTTTCAAAAAATGTTGACATCGTTTTGCATGCTCGCGAAGATGAAGATGGATTAAATTTTGATAACATCAAAATCACAATTGTCACGACCGAAGGTGATGTCAATTTGGGCGGATCATATAACGCAAGAACAGGCACGCCTTTGACAGCGATTGGCGAAGTGGACGTGACAACTGATTCGGGAGATATTTATATCACAAATCGTTTGGACACGGATGCACTTTCAAAAATTTCCTTCAAAACCACAAGTGGAGACATTTCTTCAAGAAAGAGTGTGGAAGTGACAAATGCAATTTCAGCAACATCTTTGACGGGAACAGGATTGGATGTGTCATGCCCTGTCTATTTTGAAACAGAGAGTGGAACAATCAATTTGGGAATTTTGAAGGTTGATGACAATTCTGTTGAAATCACTTGCAAAAAGGGAAATTTTGTTGTGGACTATCTCGAAGCAAGCGAAATCACTCTCTCTCAATGTGAACAAGGAAACTATATTTTGACAGACATTTATGGTGATTTTTATTTTGAGTCATATGACACCATTCTTTCGCCAAATGTGACAATTAAAGGTGTTCTCGACGGAGATTTCTTGTATGGCACTGCTATCGACAATGATGGTTCTCCAAACATAAATATTGCTGAAATCACGGGGGCACTGACTGTTTATGTTGATGACGGAAGTTTAACTGTTGGAAAAACTTCTGGTGCAGTGGAAATTCAAAGCAATGGAAATTTGACGGTAAATTTGACAATTGCTGACGGAAACAACAATGCAATAGGAATTGAGAACGGCAGTGGAAACATTGTTCTCAATTTTGGGGGTTCAGTTTCGACAGGCAGTTCTGGTGTTGTTGTGAGAAGTTCAAGTGGAAGTGTGACAATCAACATCACAAATCAAGCGAAGTTTGTTGCCACAATGTATAATGCATCCGGGACGCAACTTGCTGGAAACAGCAGTCAAATTAGAGTCAACATTGGATCGTTGGGCGAAGGAAACAATCCACTTGAAGTTAACAAAAGTCTTAACGGCGACAGCGGAATAATCACAATTTATACAAACGGCACAATTTCTTTCAATCTTGTTTAACGACAAATTTGGCTGTTTTTATCAATAAATTGACTTAAAAATAAAGTGTTTTTGTTTTTCAAAACACTTTTTTTTGTGATATAATTTTGTGAAAAGGAGAAGATTATGAACATTGAAATCATTTTGTGCATTTTGGTTAGCATTTCCATTCTTATGAGTGCTATTTGCGTGATTGTTTGCATGAAGACGAGAAGTAAAAGCGAAATTTCTTCAAAAGATAAAGATGAAATCAAACAAAGTTTCAACAGTAATGTTGATTTCATCAGCAAAACTTTGAGCGAAACTCAAAAAGCCAACAATGAAGCAATTTTGCAGACTATGAAAGCTTTTCAAGAGAATGTATCAGGAAATTCGCAATCGCTTGAAAAACGCGTTATGGAGCTGATTGGGCAACTTGACGAACGTATGCAAAACATCTCCAAAATGCAAGAAGAGAAGTTGGAAAACATAAGGCGCTCCAATGATGCACACATCAAATCTCTTCAAGAAGACAACAATCGCCAGCTTGACAAAATGCGTGAAACGGTTGACGAAAAATTGTCCAAGACCATCAACGACAGATTTAAAGAGAGTTTTGCAGTTCTATCCAATCAACTTGAAAGCGTCTATAAAAGTTTGGGCGAAATGCAAAACATTGCCAGCGACGTTGGAAATTTGACAAAAATGCTTTCAAATGTCAAAACTACGGGAGTTTTTGGCGAAATTCAACTTGGTGCAATCTTTGACCAAATGTTGACAAAAGAGCAATATGAAACCAATGTCGTGACAGGTGATGGGCGCGAACCGGTTGAATATGCCATCAAATTGCCGGGGCAAGCGGATGATGAATTTGTTTTGTTGCCTGTTGACAGCAAATTTCCATACACTGTGTATGGTGATTTGCAAAGTGCATATGAAAACAACCAGTTTGAAGAAGTCAAGCAGAAAAAAGTGCAACTCAAAAACACAATTTTGCAAATGGCGAAAGACATCCAGACAAAATATATCAATCCGCCAAAAACAACCAATTTTGCCGTAATGTTTTTGCCGATTGAAGGGCTCTATGCTGAAGTTGCCAAAATGGGCTTAATTGAAGAACTGCAAGAAAAATATAATGTCACCATCGCCGGCCCAACAACCATGTCCGCACTTTTAAACAGTCTGCAAATGGGCTTCAAAACACTTGCCATACAGAAAAAATCAGGCGAAGTTTGGAAAATTTTGGGCGCCGTTCGAACAGAATTTGACAAGTTTAATGACATTGTTGTCAAAATTCGTGGGCAGTTTGAAAAAACAAGCAAAGACTTTGACACACTTGTTGGCACGCGAACCCGATTGCTTGCAAGCAAACTTCGTTCTGTTGAGCGTCTGGACTCAAAAGAAAGTTTAAAGGTTTTGGGCCTGGAAGATTTGACCGACACAGACAGCGAGTAAAAAAATTGAGAAGAGAAAAGTTTACGCACCTTTCAACAAAAACATTTTGCTGCATTTGTTTTGTCAGCGGTCAAAGAAATTGATCAACAGGGAAAATGCTGTTTTGATTTGAAAAAAAACACCTTTATTTTTGTGATTAAGGTGTTTTTTTTTGTGGATTACTCTCAAGGTTAAGTGAAAATTTATGGAGCGGGAAACGGGGATCGAACCCGCGACCTCAGCCTTGGCAAGGCTGCGCTATACCACTAAGCCATTCCCGCAAAACTTTGTCATGCTTAAATATAATAGCAAAAATAAATCAAAAATGCAAGCGTTTTTTTATATTTTTCAAAAAAAATCATAATTTTCAAAACTTTCATATATAATTTCATGTTTTTTGCAAAAAACTTTCCAAATGAAAATAATAAAAATGTTTGACAAACGATTTGAAATGTGATATATTTAATGTGTTCATTTGCTGATATGGTGTGGTACCATCGCCAAGTGGTAAGGCAAAGGTCTGCAAAACCTTTATTCCCCGGTTCAAATCCGGGTGGTACCTCCAAAGTGGCACATGATGTTGACGATTGTGTGCCGCTTAAATACCCCCTTTGCAAACTTTGAAAATTTAATCGAATGTCAAAAACAAAAAGGGGATGAGTGTCCTCTTTATTTTTTTTGGTATGAATGTTTGATGAAAAGAAGCAAGGATTGTGCAAAATCGTTTGCTGGTGTGGCGGAATGGCAGACGCACGGGACTTAAAATCCCGAGTTCGAAAGGACGTGTGGGTTCGACTCCCACCACCAGCACCAAATGAAAAACTGCGCTTTGGGCTCGTTTCCGCGCAAGCGCGAAAAGCTTCGCTTGACGCTTGTTTTTCATTTTTGCGACCAAACGCAACTCGCGCTTATGCTGGCGAGTTGGTCGCAACTCTCTTGCGAAGTGGGGCGTTGGAGTGGAAATTGATGAACAATTTTCAAACTGCGCTTTGGGCTCGTTTCCGCGCAAGCGCGAAAAGCTTCGCTTGACGCTTGTTTTTCATTTTTGCGACCAAACGCAACTCGCGCTTATGCTGGCGAGTTGGTCGCAACTCTCTTGCGAAGTGGGGCGTTGGAGTGAAAGTTGTTAAATAGAATTAAAGCAGCGCGTTACTTGGTGGAAGTCAGAAATCACGGTGTCTTCTGGCCAGGCGCGAGGGGTTCAATCCATCTTCGTTGCCAAGTGCAAACAATCCGACCTATTGGGCTCTTTTGGTTATTTTTTATTGTTTTTGTTTTAGAAAAGTTTGCCGTCTTTTGGAATCTCTTCAAATATTTATGCGAAAAAATGTTTTAAATTTAGTTTTGAATATGATACAATAAAAAGGGGAGTTAATCAATAATGAAATTTGAAATTAAAAAAATAGAATATAATGAAAAGGAATTAATTGCGAGAAAAAATTTAGAAAACGAATATAAAGAAGAATTAAATCGCATTTTGCAATTGTTAAGATGTGGTAAAAAGTTTATAACTAAACAAGAACAGATAAAAAGATTCTTTGACTGGTTTTCTGCGAATGTTAGTTATGATAATGATATACTTAAAAGGAAAAATAGTATCGGTTCTTTTACGGCAATTCTATATCCTTATAAAGACTGCTTTATTCATTGTGGTGAAAAATATGCGCCTATACTATTGCATAAAGGAGTTTGTCAATCTTTTTCAATTGTTTTTAAAGATTTTTGCGATTTAATAGGGGTTAATTGCAAGATAATCCACGGAAAAGATGAAAATGTTATTGATTTAAAAGGCAAACCACATGCGTGGAATGAAGTTTTCCTGAACGGCAAATGGTCAACAATAGATCTTACGCCTTTTTATAAAACATACATGGGAAAACTTAGAACGCGTCCGAATAATAAATTCATAATTCACGGAGATAATGGCGGGCTTGGAAAAAGTTGAAATAGAGTGCAGTTTGCCGGCGCGCGATACTTTTTGTCACAGGTGACAAAAGCTTCGCTTGACGCTTGTTTTTCATTTTTGCGACCAAACGCAACTCGCGCTTATGCTGGCGAGTTGGTCGCAACTCTCTTGCGAAGTGGGGCGTTGGAGTGGAAGTTGTTAAATAGAATTAAAGCAGCGCGTTACTTGGTGGAAGTCAGAAATCGCGGTGTTTTCTGGCCAGGCGCGAGGGTAAGTGTGCCGGCAAAAATGCTGGGACAATGCATAAAAAAATGACCTACACAGGCCATTTTTTTATTGTTCTTATTCGTTTTCGTCGCTTTCATTTGTTTCGTTTTCGTCGCTTTCATTTGTTTCGTTTTCAACAACTTCATCAGAAGCTTCTTGAATTTCTTCAACGTTTTCAACTTCTTCACTTTCAGTTGTTTCGTCTTCAACAATTTCACTTTCAGTTGTTTCGTCTTCAACAACTTCTTCGATTTTTTCATCGTTTTCAACTTCGTTGTTTTCTTCAACATTTTCTGTTTCGTTGATTTCTTCTTCAACTTCGTTTTCGGTTGTCTCTTCTTCAACAACTTCATTTTCTGCTGTCTCTTCTTCAATTTCTTCATTTTCAACAGCAACTTCGTCTTTGTGTTCTTCAATCATAAGAGGAGCAACAGGTTCTGTTTCTTCTGTCTTTTGTTCTTCAGCAACAGGTTCTTCAATTTCTTCAACATTTTGTTTTGACTTTTGAACAATTTTCACAATCAATGCAATTACAAATCCAACAACAACATATGCGGCAGCGCATCCAATTGCAACTCCGACTGACAAGCCGATGTCCTTGCCAAGCACGTTCATAAGGAGATATACCCAGCAGAAGATGGTGATGACAGGCAAAACGATTGCGAGCACAATATTGTATGTTTTGCTTAATTTCTCGTGTTTTGCGTAATAAATAAATCCTGCAATTGTGACGATTGTGAAAATGATCGCCAAGATCAAAGTCGCATAACTTTCGGCTGACAAATATTTGAAATTCAAACTATCTAACAACATAACTACCTCCAAAGTTTTCTATATTCTATCACAATGCAACTCATTTGTCAATATCAAATAACAAAAAAAGTTAAATTTTTTATATTTTTTGTCAAAAAAATTGCAAAATTCTCTTTTTTAATATATACTAAAACTGAGAGAATTATGAAAACAAAAAGAATTATTCTGATTTGTGTTTCGGTTTTGGCAGGTGTGGCAGTTTTGTTGGGGCTGACATTTTTCTTCCTTGCAACGAGAAGAATTGAAGAAATTCCAAACTCTCTTACTGTTGAAAACATTGAGGACGAGCCTTGTCTTGTGGCGGAATATAACGCAAATTATGGATATAAGTTTTGTATTGAGTTGGAGATTGACGGCGAATTTGCTGTCATTGAATATGTCGAACAAACCAGCAATGTTCTCAAACTGAACGAGCAGAAAGTGACAGTTGAAGCGGGTCAAACATATCGCTTTTCGGTTTGTTACACCACAGACAGTGTGGACGGAGAGTTCAGTGATTTCTTGATTTGGACTGTGGGTTCAACTCTGGACAATGTCACAGGAGTTGAGGTGCTTGGTGAAATGTTGGTTTGGGAAGAAGTTGAGGGTGCGGACAACTATTGCCTCACATTCGTTTCGCAAGATGGCGAAATGTTTGAAGAGTTCACCAGCGAGTTGTCATATTCTTTTGATCACCTTTCAGAAGGTGTCTACACTGTCTATATCGTCGCAACTTCAATGGACGAAAATGTGAATCCTTCTTCCGATTTCACTTCAATTGTGATTGAAGTTTGATTTTCTTAAAAATATTGAAAAATGGTCGATTTTGTTTGCTAAAAAGTGACAAAATATGTAAAATATAAATATATGACGCGTGTAAAGAAGTTTTGGTTCAATTTCTTGTGCATCATGTTGGCTTTCACTCTCACAAGTGGGAACATGCTTTTTCTCGCTGGATGCACAACACAATCAATCACTTCACAAGTGGAAGAAGTTGATGAAACTGATGATGTTGATGAAACTGATGATGTTGAAGAAATTGACACTTCCACAGACGAAAATTACACCGAAGAGAGTGAATCCGGCGTAGATTCTTCCAACGAACTTACAACGGACGAAATAACAAACAGCATCACTGTAAGCACTTCTGATGATGACGACAATATCTCCGCACAGGCGTCAGGTTATTGGACGAGTTCTAGTTATCGTTCTACATCCTTTGACGGTGAGGGGACATCTTCAGACCCATATCAAATTTCCACAGCGGCACAATTGGCAGGGTTGGCTTATTTGGTTAATAATGGCAGTGGAAGCTATTATGAAGCTTATTACATATTGACAGCAGATATTGATCTTTCTGATCATTATTGGGTTCCAATTGGACTATCTGTAACTACATCTTTTCGAGGAAGTTTTGATGGACGGGGTCATGTCATTTCGGGAATGACAATAAATTTGAGTTCAAGCAGTGTAATAAGTTCTTATTATGTGGATGGTGAGCGGCTCTGTTATGTCGGTTTATTTGGTTATCTTTATCATCATGAAGAGATTTCAAATATTATTTTTAGAAACGCAAGCATAACCACTTCTTCTGACACAGCGCCAAGTTACTCTTACAGAATAGGTATCCTTGCTGGGCGTTTATATAATTCCAGTAGGTCTACGATTTCGCAAATAGGAGTGGTTTCAAGTTCTATTAGCATTAACTATACTGCATTTACAAGCTACTACACTACGTGTGTGGGTGGAATTGTTGGATATGCATATCGTGTTACGATATCGGAAAGTTTTTGTAATGATGTGGAAATAGAGACATCTTACAGTCTTAGAAACAATGCTGATTATACTGACCAATATCTTGGAGGATTGGTTGGTTATCTTGATTCTGGACAAATAGCGGATTGCTATTTTTCTGGGCAGATGACTGTATATGGTTTTGGATATGTTGGTGGGTTATGTGGATATATGGATGACTCTCAAATATACAAAAGTTATTTTTATACTCCCTATGATTATGCTTATCTTGGATGTCGGTATGCGGGAGGAATTGTTGGATGTGCTGCAGACTCATCATCTATCATTTCTTGTTTTACTTATGCTCAAATAACGACTGATACAAGTCTTAGTACATATGTTGGAGCAATTGTGGGATATTTATCTTATAGCACAGCCCGATATTGCAGTTGGTATAGTGAATATATGTCAGATGGTTATGGAGGCAGGAGTGGTAGTATCCTCTTGTGGGAGACTTCCACCTGGAGTGACAACAATTCATATAGTGTGGCTAATCGTCCCATTTCCTATAATGCCACAAGTTTTTATCTGAGTTCAAGTTATCTTGGGGGTAGTTCAAGTGTCAGCTGGGATATTTATTCTGGCAGTTACGAGACAACCGTGACGGGTGATTACACTTGGACAAAATATGTTGGAGGAAGCACTAGTTATATCAATGATGGGCTTCCGGTTTTGAGTTGGGCAGTGAAGCGTGTGAGAGTTTATTATTACACAACTGAGAGAGATCAAAACACTTCATATGCAGCAGTCACTGTCGCTGGTTCAAGCAGTCTATCTGCTGTATATGCCTTGATTGGCACTGATGTGACCTTTACTTCCTCAGGTTCACCAGACAATTTTGAATTTTCCAGTTGGACATATGACTCCGCAACTGGGACAGAGCTTTCGGAGTCATCCTCATTTTCAACTTATATCACCGGAGATGCTGGAGTGACAACTTCAAGCTCCGGTTTATATTATGATGTTTACGCAGTTTTCACAAGGAAGATTGTCACAATCACATTCGATAAGAACAACTCTGATTCGGGATCGACAGGTTGGGCAACATTCAGTGCGGGATATGGCGAGTTGTATACTTTACCAACGGCAACAAGAGCAAATGCCGCAGATACAAACACATTCGTAGATTTCACACGCGATGGCTACACTTTGTCAAGTTGGAACACGGAGTCGAATGGCACAGGGACAAGTTATACGCTTGGAGGAAGTTGTAGTTTCTCCAGTTCAGATTTCTTCTCCAGTTCAGAGATTACTCTTTATGCAATTTGGGATATTAACACAGTGACAATCAGTGTTGTTATGTATTGTGAATATGAATACTCAGGTGTGGATTTGGGAAGTGTGACTATAAACAGAACGACTTTCACGTCATCTTCAAACTCCACGGTTGTTGCAGATATAAATGATCTTAAAATCTCAATCGAACCAAATGTTGGATACGCGCTTTCAAGTATTGGATGTAGTAGTGGAGGGACTATTCCTTTCGACACCAGTACTATAAATACAAATAAAACAAGTAGCACTACTTATAGCACTACTTATTTGGGAGATGTCACCTTAGAGTATACGGATAATTATTTACTCAGTGAAGATATAAGCAGCTTAAAAACTTCCAGTCAAAGCATTACACTGACATTCACCTTTGTGCCGGTGTGGTATAAAATAAGTTATAATTTTTGGGATGAAGAAGGAAACTCTCTTTCGTCATTAATTGACGCTAGTTCAACTAATTATATGTTTGGATCTATAGTCGATTATTCAGTTGTTGAAGAATTGAATCTTTATGGAGACAGTGTAAGTAATTATAAATTAAGTTATTCTCACGAGTTTGGATATACATATAAGGTCTATATCAATGAAGAAAAGGATGAAAACCTACTTAAAACCTTTGAAGATATACCTTCGAATTATTTGAGTGGGTATTCGGATTATTTGAGTGGGTATTATAATTCCACAACAATCAAATTCGCTGATATTGCTGAGCTTGGTGTTCTTAACAACACCACCGAAAGTTTCACGCTTGTTTTTGTCAGGGAAGTTAATGAATATACATTGGCGTTGGCGGATTATTACAACACTGCCACAAGTTCTTATTCATCTGGCTCCGCCGGTGGAACAACTTCTTTTAGTGTTGATGATAGTGAAAAAACCACCACTATCTATGGAAATCAAGAAAGTGTCCGTTTGACAACATCACCAGAAGATGGATATTATTATGATTATTCTCAATACACTACCAAAAAATTTTCCTCAACCATAGAGGTGACAACTTTGTTGGAAGAATTTTATTATGACAAGATTTTCAATTTCATAATTAACGGCTATTCTCTGGCAGGGGCAGAAATAACATTGAGCAATTATTACACCTTGGCAAAATTTGTTTTCAACGGAAAAGTTAATGTTCTTGGATATGTCGGGGATGAAGATCCTGATTCAAAGAGTTATGTCTTATTGACAACAAGCGGATTTTCTCCTCAACCGTCATTCATGGAAGGGGAAACGCTTTATTGTGCCACTGATGTGACACTGGAAGTAAGGTCTTCTTTAAGCAACACAACTTTCTTGGGATGGTTTGACGGAGACGGAAAATTGCTCTCCACTTCCACGACTTACATATTTTCTCATTCTCCAGGCAATTTGGAGAAAAGTTCTTCTGATGATGAAGGTTCTTCCGATGATGGATATGGGTATTCTTCTGGTAAACAAATTTCTTACACAATCACCGCCAAGTTTATCACAAGCACGGCGGCTTCGATGTCGACCACCGGCAATGTGTATTACATCTCTTCCGCTGAAAACCTTGTTTGGTTGAGTCAACAAGTCGAAGCGGGGAATTCTTTTGATGGCTATATTTTCATTCAAACACAAGACATTGACATGAGTGGAATTTATATGACGCCAATTGGAACGGCTGACAAGCCTTTCAAAGGCACATACAATGGAAATAATTATCTGATCAAAAACATGAATATGGGAGACTATGGAACGTTGACTGCGGTTGGGCTGTTTGGATATACAAGTGGCGCGACAATCAAGAATTTGACGATTTACGACGGTTCGGTCACAGGTGCTAAATATGTTGGCGCTGTGGTGGGCTATGCTGAGAACACATATTTCTCAAATGTCAGCAACTATCTCTGCACTGTCAGTGGCTCGGAATATTTTGGGCAGGAAGCTCTTGGAATTGACACAGAGTATGTTGGCGGACTTGTGGGCTATGCAACCGGTTGCACCTTCATTGGATGTTCCAACCAAGCAACTGTGAAAGGTACTAATGGAAACATATCTGGATATACTTCCAATGTTGCTGGACTTGTGGGCTATACATATGGTGGCTCGATTGACCAGTGTTATACGTCATCAACAACTTTGGCTAATGGTAATGGGAATGCCACTATGACAAACTATTATGATTCCACAGGTTATTATGACGGAAATGGTTATAAAATTACTGATTGGGATGATTATGACACATCAATTTGGATAAAAATAAACGATGAATATGTTTTAAGAATTTTCTATTGGTAATTTCAATTTTTATAAAAAGTGGTCGTTGAACCACTTTTTTTTATGCATTTTTTTGGTTATATTTCAATTTCTGGGAAAATAAACTATTATTGTATTTTCGACAAAGGTGGACAAAATTTCAGTGTTGGGGACAAAATTTGCATTGCCGAAAACTTGCCAATTATATAAAATGAAAGCGAGGTTTGTATGCATTTCTGCGTAATCAAATCAAGAACAATCAAAATTTTTGTTGCTATGGCAATCGTCGTCGTTCTGCTGGCAATTTCAATTGATGGCTCAACTTCCGCTTCTGTCTATTTTGGTTATTCCACTCGCAAGGTGCCAATCTATAGTGTGGATACCGAACAAAAACAGGTGGCAATCACTTTCGATGCGGCATGGGGTGCGGATAAAACGGAAGAAATTATTGAGATTTTGCAAGAGTTTAACTGCACTGCAACTTTCTTCCTTGTCGGGTTTTGGGTGGAGGATTATCCAGAGCAGGCTCAGGCAATCGCTGAGGCGGGTTTTGAAATTGGCACACATTCCAACACTCATCCGGATATGGCCAATCTCGATGCCAGCACAATCAAGAACGAACTTGAAACGTCAATTTCCATCATTGAAGAAACGACAGGTGTTGAAGTGAGTTTGTTCAGAGCGCCTTTTGGGTCATATAACAACACGCTTTTGGATACCGCGGAAGAATTGGGGCTTAAAACAATTCAATGGGATGTTGACACTCTTGATTGGAAAGGACTTTCTGCAAGCGAAATTTGCAGTCGGGTTATGTCCAAAGTGAAAAATGGGTCAATCATTTTGATGCATAACAATTCTGACAATGTGCTGGATGGACTTAGGTTGGTGCTTATGAAATTGCAATCGCAAGGATATTCAGTGACTTCCGTCGGCGAACTTGTCTATGGCGACAACTACACAATCGACAGAAATGGAGTGCAACACGAAAATTAGGAGGGAAAAATATGAGTTACGAAAACATGAAAGAAGAAAACACAAATTATGTCAAAATTGTTGGACTTGTTGTCGACGAGCCGACCAAATCGCACGAAGTGTGTGGAGAAAACTTTTTCGAGTTTAAAGTGGAAGTTGACAGGCTTTCAAGCAACAAAGACATTTTGCCTGTCACTGTGTCAGAGAGAATCATGTCCGGCGTCAAGGTCGGAGATTTTGTTGAAATTGTGGGAGAATATCGCAGTTTCAACAAATTGCAAAACGAAAAAAGTCGATTGATTTTGACTGTTTTTGCAAAAGATTTGAAAGTTTTGAGCGAAAAAGAAGAATTTTTCAATGAAATCAAACTGACAGGGTTTATTTGCAAAGAACCAATCTATCGCAAAACACCTTTTGAACGCGAAATATGCGACATCTTGATTGCCGTCAATCGAACGAATTATCACAAATCGGACTATATTCCTTGCATATTGTGGGGAAGAAACGCGCGTTTTGTGGCAAATCAACATATCGGTTGCAAGGTGGAACTTTCTGGGCGCATTCAATCGCGAGAATATAACAAAACTTTGCCAAGCGGAGAGACAGAAACAAAAACGGCATATGAAGTTTCTTGCCAAAGTGTCACGATTTTGGGCAATGTTGCCAAATTTGATGTAAAACAAACAGAAAACAAGACCAAAGTTGTCAATGACTAAAAAAACAAGGTTAAACCTTGTTTTTTTGACTAAAACAGTGGACTGTCATAAGTTGAAGGAATTTCAAGGCCGAGCAACTTCAACACGGTTGGTGCAATGGCGGTGAGTGTTTTGCTCTTTTTCAGTTTTGCTTTTTTGTTCTTTTCGCTGACCAAAATCACAGGCACAGGATTGGTGGTGTGAGTGGTGATTTTGTTTCCAGCATGGTCAATCATTTCTTCCGCATTGCCGTGGTCGGCGGTGATGATGCATTCGCCACCAACCATGAGTGTGGCAAGTGCCACGGCATAGGCTTGTTTTTCCACACATTCAATCGCTTCTTTGGTGGCATTGAAGTTGCCGGTGTGACCAAGCATATCAGGATTGGAATAGTTCACCAAAATAAAATCATATTTCTGCGATGCAATGGCTTCCAAAACATCATGAGTGATTTCAATAGCACGCATTTTTGGATATTCAGAAAAATCTTGAACATTGATGCTGTCAATAAGTTTTCGATCCTCGCCAGCATATGCCTCTTCAATTCCACCGTTGAAAAAGAAGGTGACATGAGCATACTTTGTTGTTTCTGCAATATGAAATTGCTTTTTTCCGTTTGCTGACAAAACTGCGGCCAGATTGTCTGTGACAACTTTTGGAGGATACAAAGTGTTGAGGTGCGAAAGTTCGTCAGAATATTCTGCCATCGGTGTGAAAAGAAAATTTTTCAACTTTTTTGTTTTAAATTCTTTGAAATTTTCGTCGGTCAAAGCAAAAGTGATTTCTCGAGCACGATCAGAGCGGAAGTTGAAGAAAATGAAACTGTCGTTGTCTTGCACGCGTGCATTTTCGTCTATGATATGTGGCTTCATATATTCATCGTTCACACCGTTTTCATAACTTGAAAGCACGGCCTCTTTTGCCGAACTAGATTTTTCACCAACACCATCAACCAGCATGTTATATGCTTTTTCCACGCGCTCCCAACGCTTTTCTCTGTCCATGGCATAAACTCTTCCAATCACGGTGCCAATGTGTGCATTGGTGCCAGCAATCTTTTTTTCTGTTTCTTCAATAAATTTTTTTCCGTCTTGAATTCCCGTGTCGCGTCCGTCCAAAATTGCGTGGATGTATATGTTTCTGATATCAAAATTTTTGGCAAAATCAAGAATTGCAAACAAGTGAGCAAGTTCCGAATGAACTCCGCCGTTTGAAAGCAAACCCATGATGTGAAGATTTGATTTGTTTTTTTCGGCGTGAGTCATAGCTTTGATAAGGGCAGGATTCTCAAAAAATTTTCCACTTTCAATTTCGTTGTTGATAAGTTGCAAATCTTGCAAAATCACACGTCCACTTCCAAGAGTGAGGTGTCCAACTTCTGAGTTGCCCATGATTCCTTTTGGCAAACCGACCGCTTCTCCACTTGCTTCAATCAGGGTGTGAGGATATATCTTTTTAAGTTTGTCAAGATTTGGTGTTCCTTGGCTTTTTATTGCATTTCCAAATTTTTCTTTTTTTTCTCCAAATCCGTCAAGAATGACCAATGTGACCATAACTTACTCCTTTTTTATTTTTTTAATTTTTTTGCGATTTTTTTAACATTTTTTTGTATTTTTCTGCATTTTTTTGTGTTTTTTATGATTTTTTAATTAAAAATGCCCATGCTTTATGCATATAAATGATACAACATTTTTATAAAAAAAACAACAAAAATGACTATTTTGATGTCAAATGTTCATCAAATAAATTGTTTTTGTCGTCTTGATTTAAATCTTCTTTTTCAAAAGTTTGTTGTGTTTGATATGTTGGATCGCTCAGTGGTTGAACATTTATTTCAATTTTTTCTGGGGTTGTTGGTTTTTTGTTTTTCTTCCAAAATTGCCACCATTTCTTCTTTATTGGCTTTGAAGGAAGTTCTTCTCCAGCTTCAACGTTGGCATATGAGGGAATTTTCTCTTGCTTATTCTTTTTCTTTTCCCAAATTTTGAAATTGCCTTTTCCAACAATTGTGCGAATGACAACATAAATCGCTCCAATACCAAAAAAGATATAAATAATTCTTGAAAAAATGCTTCCTTGCCAACCAAAAATGCCAGCAATGAAATCATATTGCAACATTCCAATGAGAAGCCAATTCACGCAACCTGCGATTGTTAAGAGAAAAGCAATGAAACTTATCATAGAACTCCTTGACAGGTTTATTATTTGAAAAAAATACAAAAATTATGATTTATGCCAAAGAAAAAATATTTTAGTAAAAAAATTGAAAATTTTTAAATTTTGGTTGACTTTTTTTTAAAAAATGCATATAATACGTAGGTGTAAATGCGAAATCGAACATCACATTATGCTTCAAAATTGAATATAAAATGTGATAGACCTATGTTGGTCGATTTTTTTTGAACAAAATTTTGCTTAAAAGGAGAAATATTATGGAAAAACATTATTTGACACCTGAAGGAAAAGCTCAATTGGAAGAAAAATTGAATTATTACAAAACTGTCAAAAGGCCAGAAGTTGTCAAGCGTATTGGTGTTGCAAGAGAATTTGGCGATTTGTCAGAAAACTCTGAATATGACTCTGCAAAAGACGAACAAGCACAAATTGAAGCTGAAATCACCGAAATGGAAGACATTTTGTTGAACGCTGAAGTTATTGATAAGAAAAAACTTGATGATGGTTCTGTGAATGTTGGTTGCAAAGTCAAATTATATGACGAAGATTTTGATGAAGAAGTGGAATATCTCATCACAGGGTCTTCTGAAAGCGATCCACGCAAAGGAATAATCAGCAATGTTTCACCTGTTGGAAAGGCTCTTCTCGGACACAAGAGAGGGGATGTCATTTCTGTGCAAACTCCGGGCGGATTGGCAAGTTATAAGATCATGGACATCTCAATTTAATGAAGTTTTCATAAATTTTATACCAAGAAAAATTTTAAAGAAAAGTCAAGAAAATTTTAATTATTATTGTCATAATTTTGTTGGATTTTTTGTTTATTTGTGCTACAATATATCTAGGTTTAGATTCTATGATGTTTTTATATTCTTTGAAACTTTATGCTTCCAATTGGGGAAAGACTCTCAAATTGTTCCTTTACTATATTGTGGTTGGGGGGCTTTGTTTTGCCTTGCTTGTTCCAGTGTTTTCTGAGTTTAGAGACATCATTGTGTCGGCAATCAACAATTCGCAACTTTATAATTCGCTTTCTGGTGTCTTTCAAACTTCGTTGGGAGACGGAATACACGTTTTGATAAACACCTGCTATGATGTTTTGGTTTCCATCTTTGAAACTAATTTGGGACTTGCTGTCTATGGATTGATTGTTACTTCCTTCATCTTGCCATTTCTTATCAATGTGGGGAAATATACATTTTGTGAAATGCTGTATTCTTATATGACAAGCAAAAACAAAACAGGTTTCTTCAGTGCCATGATGAGAGGATTGAAAAAATCTCTCGTTTTTGCCTTTTTCAAGACACTGTGCAACATCGTGTTCTTTGTGTTCACAATGGCAGTTTTGATTGGAATTGGTTCAATCACAAATGAATTTTTTGTGACATATCTCTTGCCGATTGTGATTTTCTTCGTGCTTGTTCTTTTGTTTACATTATATCAAATGTTTATTCTTGGATGGATGCCAGCTTTGATTGTTTTCAATTGCAATATCTTCTCTGCTCATCACAAAGGCATGAAAGCTGTCACACGCCATTTTTGGCCGACATTTGCCACAACAATGCTCTATTTCTTCATCTTCTGGCTTCTTGTGACAATTTTTGGAATTTACACCATGGTGGTTCTGGTGCCTTTGATTACGATTTTGTTGTGTGTTTATAACATGGTTATGTTCTTTTTCAGTCAAGGTATGAGATTTTATTATAATAATGAAAACATTCTCACTCCAAGAAAATTGGAAGAGGTTGACAACATAAACAAAACTCTCTTCATTCTGTGAGTTGATTTTGCAAAAGTTCATAATTTCTTATGCTTGTTGACAAGCGTGATGTTTTGTTGATGTTTATTATTTTTGTGCTTTTGCACTTTATTTATATTAAAAGGAGAAAAAATGAGTAACAAACTTAAAATCACCTTCTTGGGCGGTGTTGGTGAAATCGGAAAAAATATGACCGCTTTTGAGTTTAACGACGAAATCATTGTCGTGGATGCTGGATTGACTTTTCCAGGTGACGATTTGCCGGGGATTGATGTTGTCATTCCAGACATCACATATTTGAAAAACAACAGAGATAAGATCAAGGCAATCATTTTGACACATGGACATGAAGATCACATCGGTGCACTTCCTTTCGTTTTGTCGGAAATCAGAGCGCCAATCTATGGTTCAAGGCTCACTTTGGCACTTGTTGAAAACAAAATGAAAGAATATCCAAAAGTTAAATATAAGGCCGTGACAGTCAAGCCGAGAAATGTTCTCAAAATTGGCAACTTTTCAGTGGAATTCATCAAAGTTTCGCATTCAATTGCTGGCTCTTTGGCATTGTGCATTTCCACGCCAGCTGGCAATGTTGTTCATACGGGTGACTTCAAGATTGATTTTGAACCTATTGATGGTGTTATGACAGACCTTCAACGTTTTGGCGAGCTTGGCAAAAAGGGGGTTTCTCTTTTGATGTGCGAAAGCACTAATGTTTGTCGAAAAGGTTATTCCATGAGCGAAAAAAGTGTTGGAAGAACACTTGACGAAATCTTTAAAAATCATCCGGACAACAGAATTTTTGTGGCTACTTTCGCTTCAAATATCCACAGAATGCAACAAATCTTGAATTTGGCGGAAAAATATGGAAGAAAGGTGGCGTTCACCGGCAGAAGTATGATCAATATTGCAGAAGTTGGTCTTAAAATTGGCGAAATTACATTTAATCGTGAAAACTTGGTTGATATTGACAAGATTGATAAATATGCTGATAAAGAACTTGTCATTGTGACAACAGGAAGTCAGGGAGAACCACTCTCTGCATTGTCAAGAATGGCTATGGGTGAGTTTAAGAAGATTAAAATTGGTGAAAACGATTTGATTATTTTCTCTTCTTCACCAATTCCTGGCAATGAAAAGAGTGTATATAATGTCATAAATTCTCTTTTCCAAAAAGGTGCGGATGTCATTTATGACGAACTGACTGAGGTTCACGCATCTGGACATGCTTGTCAAGAAGAGATCAAAACCATTCATTCACTTGTCAAACCAAGGTTTTTCATTCCAATTCATGGAGAATATAGACATCTCAAAATGCACAAACAGCTTGCCATGGCTCTGGGAATGGATGAGCGCAACATCATCTTGCCAACACTTGGCGCACAGGTTGAATTGACGCAAAACGGCATCAAAAAGGTGGGCTTCACAATTGCCGGACAAAGATTGATTGACGGTTATGGCGTTGGTGATATGGATAGTAACGTTCTTCGAGAGAGAAAACAACTCTCGGAAGACGGTATTTGTGTGGTTGTTATGACAATCAACAATGTTTCGGGAGATGTTGTTGGAGATCCATTTATCATCACAAGAGGTGTTGTATATCAAGACGAGGCGGAAGCCTTTGTTCAAGACACGAGAAACATGATTGTGGCTTCTTTGAAAGAACAAGACTTGCGCGGTTGTGATCCTTCGGTGATTCGAAATTCTGTGAAGAGAAACGTTTCAAACTTTATTTATCGAAGAACAAAACGCCGTCCAATGATTTTGACGATTGTTATGCTGGATTGATAAGTTGTTATGAAGAAGAAAGAAGAATTTGTTGGCTTTTCAAAACATGAATATAATCCACTTGTGCGTCCCAAGACGGAAGCTCTTTTGCGTGAGATTTTGTTGAAATTCAAGCCTAAAAACGTTTTAGAAATCGGCACTTTCATTGGTTATTCCGCTTCTTTGATTTTGGAGGCTTGTCCTTACGCACGAGTTGTCACACTTGAAAAAGATGCCGAAAATTTTGAAGATGCTTGCAAAAATTTGGAAGAATATGGTGGTCGCGTGGAATTGTTTTGCTGTGACGCGATTGAATATCTCAAAGAAAACGAGGACAAAGAAAAATTTGACCTAATTTTCTTGGATGGTCCCAAAGGGCAATATCACAAATATTTACCATTTTTGAAAAAGCTTCTCAATATTGGTGGAGTTCTTGTTTGTGACGATGTGCTTTTTTATGGACTTGTAAACACAGGTGGTGTGGTCAAGCACAAACACCGTTCCATTGTGGAACATTTGCGAAAATTTTTGAAAGAATTGCAAGCGGATTTGGATTTTGATACAAAAATTTATGATTTTGAAGACGGGGTCAGTGTCAGCATAAAGAAAAAATAATGCAACTTTTTTTGAAGTTGTGTTTTTTTAATTTTCTTTATATCAAAATTTGTCATATTTGGCAAAATATTTGTTTTATTTGTCATAATTTGTTAAAATAATTGCATGGATTTTGAAATTGAAATAATTGAATTTTTGCAGTCTGGGAGAAATCAGTTTTTTGATGTTTCTTTTCAAGTGATATCCTGGGTTGGTAGCGTTTTGGGAGTGCTTGCGCTTTGCATTTTGCTCTTGCGCTTTCGTCCCAAACTTTGTTTTTGGTATCTTTTCACATATGGATTTGTTCTTTTGACTGTCAGGATTGTCAAAGGGGTTGTGGAAAGAGTTCGGCCATTCAATGCAACCGACACAATCTTGAATTTGGGTGACACAACCACAGATTTCAGTTTTCCAAGTGGACACGCGGCGTGTGCCACCGCAATCGCCATTTTTTTGGGTTACTTCTTGTTTCAGTATTTCAAATCAAAGAAGGCGCGTGTGGGCATTGTGGTGTGTTTGACGGCCTATGTTGCGCTTGTGTGTTTGTCACGGATGTATTTGGGCAAACATTATCTCACTGATCTGATTGCAGGAGTTTTGATTTCAGCGGTGATTTGCGTTTTGGGGCTGTTGTTCATGAAATTTTGTCAAAAGCGTAAGGAGAAACAAAAAAATGAAACTTAAAATGGAAATATCAAACCTTGAACAAACAGAATTGATTGCAAAATCATTTGCAGGAATTTTGAAGCCATCAATGGTTATTCTTCTTTCTGGAGATTTGGGCAGTGGCAAAACAACTTTTGTCAAATTTGTTTGCAAGGCGCTGGGATGCGAAGAGCTTGTCACAAGTCCAACATTCACACTTTTGAATATATATCAAGGCAAATTTCCAATTTATCACTTTGATATGTATCGACTTTCGTCGGCAGAAGAAGCGCGAAATTGTGGCTTTGAGGAGTATTTTGACAAATCACGCTTGGACGGAGTAGTTTTTGTGGAATGGGCAGAAAATGTTGAAGGATTGATTGGTGAAGTCGACTATATCGTCAAAATTGAAAAAACGGCGGAATTTGAAAGAACGTTTTTAATTGAGGAGGGAAAGTGAAAACCAATTTGCTGGCAATTAACACGGCGTTTATGCAGGCCAATCTTGCACTTGAAACGGCTGATGGGCAAAAGTTCTTGCGCGATTTGGATGCCAACTGCAAACATTCTGAAAATGTCTTGGAAACTATTGACCAAATTTGTCAAGAGGCAAACATGAGGATAGACAATGTCGATGTTGTGGCAATCATATTGGGGCCCGGCTCGTTTACGGGTCTTCGCATTGGGGCATCCATAGGCAAAGCGCTTGGGTGTGTCAATGAAAGACTGAAGTTTCTTTCGTTGTCATCGTTGGAGTTTATGGCATATACTGTTTGCAAAAGAAAATTGACCGACGAAAATTTTGTTTGCGCATTAAACGCCTTATCAAATCAATATTTTGTTGCATATTTTGATTCAAAAGGAATAAAATTGGAAGATGAGAGAATGATAGATAAGCAAGAATTTGACAAAATCAAGGAGAAAAAATTTGTGCTTGTTGGAGATTTGCTTGATGAAGAGTTTTGCGAAATAAGTCTTTCAAGTGTCGACCTTATTGAGTTTGCAAGGACTGTTGAAGAGTCAAAAAATTATGTAAAACGGGAAGAATTGTTGCCTAGGTATATAAGATTGTCGCAAGCAGAAGACAATTTATTAAAAAAAAGAAAAAAAGACTGAAAAATGTTTGACTTTAATCTATAATCTATGTAGAATACGTAAAGTAAGGAGAGAAAATTATGAAAAAACCTGTTTATGTAAGATGTCCACGATGTGAACTTAATTATATTGAAAAGAAAGAAAAACTTTGCAGTGTGTGCAAGGCAGAACTTTCTGCAAAGAAGGACGAGTTTCTTGACGATTTGGATTTGGAACTTTGTCCAATCTGTAAAACAAACTATATTCAACCAGACGAAATTATGTGTGCAACATGTTTGAAAGAGCACCAATCTGGAGATATTGACAGTGACACAGATTGGGAAGATTATCTCAATCGTGACGAAGAAGAAATGGTTTATGACGACGAAGAGACAGGTGACATGGTGTCGGTGACTGACGACATTGATGACGAACTTATCGGTGACGATGATTTGGATTCAAGCATAGGCTTTGACGACAAAATTGATGATGAAGAAGATTTGTTGGATGAAGACTTTGATGACGAAGATTTTGACGATGATGACGACGACTTTGACGAAGATTTTGATGAAGATGACGACGACTTTGACGAAATTGACGATGACGACAATGACGAAGATGATTTTTAAAGATTTTTCAAATATAAAAAAAGATGTCATTTTGTGACATCTTTTTTTGTTTTACTTTTTGTCTTCGTTCTCAGTTTTGGACTTTTCTGCATTCAACTTTTTCGAAGCTTTTTCAAGTTCACGACGTTTCATTTCTTCTTGAGCATAAACTTTTCTTTCAAGGTTAAGCAAATATTCAGGAGTCTTAATGTCTTCAATTTGTTTGTTCAATGCTTCGAGTTTCTCTGCAATCACGGTGCGTTTTTGAGCAAACAGTTTGAATTCTTTGTCGGTTGACTTTGTGATTTTTCCGTTCTCTTCTTCACGAAGGGCAACGATCTTTTGTTTATGTTCTTTCTCAATGCTGTCAAGTTCTTTTTGGAATTTGTCAAGAGATTGTTGAATTGAGTTGATTTCTTCTTCTTGTAATTGTTTTGCTTTGAGTTTGATTGCTTCAACATTCAAACTTGTCTTGCGGTCATAACTTTCTTTACGTTTGATTTCAATCTTCTTGATCTTGATCTTTCTCAAGAAATATCCAACAACGGCGATGATGATTGCAAATCCGAATATGATTGAAGAAATATACAACAACCAAACAGGTTCGTCGTCATCATCTTCTTCTTCCTCTTCTTCGCTGGTTTCTGTGGATTCAACAACAGTGGAAACATACACTCTGTCAGAATTGATGTCATATGAGCTTGCAGTTGTGGTTTCAAGAGCGGATGAATAGTCACTAGATTCCACTGTGGACAGATCAAAATCGTATGCAACCATTGAACCACGAGTTTCATTGGCATCGCAAACAAGGGCGATATAGAGTTGAGCCGAAGTGTCTTCATCTACATAGAAATAGATTGTGTAAGTTTTGTAACCATCATTTGAAATAAGCTCTGATGCATAACCAAAACCTGTCAAACCAACTGTTACACCATATGAATATGTGACATCGCTTTTGAGGTCTGATTCGTTGAAATATGTCTTCAATTTGAAGGTGAGTGCGTAATAATTTTCAGCTTCAAGGTCGATATAGAAGTTGGATTGAATACAGTTTGAACCTTCTCCTTGTGATTGAAGGAAGAAGACATTGATTGCTTCATCGGTTTCAATTTTGAATTCGCTGGATTCGCTGTTGAACTTCTCACTTGAAACAATTCCACCACTCATACCTGACGAAGAGCCTGATAAAATTGCGTAGGTGTATGCAGGGGAGGCGTTGGATGAAACTGTGGTTGTTATGTTGTTTGATGGAAGGTTGAGATAGAAATCAGTCATGTCAATCAAAACAGCACCATCTGGCACTTCCACATCATCGCTGTCCAACTTGAAATCGTCGAAATATGCAAACGCGAAACTGTTTGTGCCTTCATCTTCTGTGCCAAAGTCAATGCGGATATAGATGTTGGTCACGCCGGAGAAAGTTTCCAAATAGATGTCATATGTTTTCCAAGTGTTACTTGTGGAAAGAGGATCGGAAGTGAAAAGTTCGAAACCATCTTCTCCATAAATGGAAACTGTGAAAGAATTTAAAGTTCCAGAAGTTTTGTAGCTGAAAGTGAGTTTATAGGTTGTGTCAGCGGAAAGTTCAATACTGTCCGAAACGACATATTGCCAAAGACTACTCGAAGAATCACTCAAAATGTTTGCCAACATAAGCACATTGTCAGCTGTTTCTGTGTTGTCGGTGGAACTCTTTGGATTTGACTGGAATGCCCAATAATATGGGTTGTTGAGATTGGATGTTTCTTCGTTTTGTTGATATTCTGTTCGCAAAGCAACATATTCTGCATATTTGTTGGCATCGGTGTTGATCACGCCTGCATATGTTCCGTTACTGCTTGTGATTGTCCAACTTTCAGGGGTGAATGGGGCGGTGTCGCCGGTTTCAATGGTCACGCTGTTGAAGTTGCCGTTTGTTATGCTTGGCGATGCAGAGATTGTTCCAAGTTCAACAGAGTTTGTTGCGTCTGAATAGTCAGATGTGGATGCTTTTTCAACTGTGATATTGTCGAAAACCACGCATCCTGTGGCTGTTTCGTCTTCCGAACCAACCGAAATTGAAATGTTGATTGATGAGTCGTATAGCGCGCTTCCTTTGACATAGAATTCAATTGTGCCATAATCGTTGATGAAGGTGTTGTCGCCATTTTCTGTGACTGCACTGCTTGCTGTTTCTTCTGTCACTGTGTATTCTGTCAAGCCGTATACTTCAAGCAAGTTGTCATTTTCTTCAACATACACATACACACTGCCGTCGAGTTCTGAGATTTTGTAGTATACTGTGATTTTGTATATCTCGTTTGAACTTATGGAGATGTCGCCACTTGTCACTTTGACATAGTTGTCATCAGTCCAAAGGGCGAGCACATATTGATTTTCATTGATTTCTTGCACTGCATTGTTTTCATCCAAGGTGACTTCACAGTCCATCATTGAACCAACAAAGGAATATCCTGTTGTTGTCTTGAAGAATGAAGCAGATCTAACATCAAAAATTCGTGCATTCCCTGTTGACTTTTCGTCTTTTGTCCAGCCGGAAAGCGAGGAAACGTCGGAGTTATAGATGCCGTCTTCAAAATCGAAGTTGAGACCAGTCAAATCAATTGTTGTGCTTTCATCTCTCAAATCGATAAGTTGAGTGCAATCGGTTGTCACTTCTTCAATTGAAGTTGCATTTCCGTTGCTGTCTGTTGTGATATAGTTTTGTGTGTAGTTTATGTCATAATATGTTTGATAAGTGCTCCAAAAAGCGTTTTCGCTGTATTGGAAGATATGACATTCGTCATAGAAGACAACTCCGCTGATTGTTGTGTTTTTTGAACCAAGCCACAATTCAAGGTTGACGTCAATGCTTTCATCTCCTGTGGCAATGAAAATATAGAACGTTACCCAATTTTGAGATTGAACTTGAAGGAATTCAGCAAGAATTTCGTCGTCTTGTGTGAGATAGATTGAGCCATATGATGATGCGGTCATTGGTGTGTATTCTGTTTGTCTGTTATAGAAAGTTGTTCCGCTTGCGATTGTGTAGTTTGTGGTGCTTGGGTTGTAGGTTATGTTTTGGCAAAGATATCCTTCAGCACCTTTCAAGATGTGAACGGTTGAAGCGGAACCCGAAGTTTCTTCCACAACGACAACATAGTTTCTGTCCACAAAATATCCAACATCACCAATCACAACACCAACATATTCGCCGTCATCATAGAAAACTGTGACATTCTTTTCGGAATATTCGTTTTCATCGCCTTCATCGTTTGCTACGGAGCCCTCGTAATCATAATTGAATGATATGTCAGGAGTTTCTTCAAGAGCTTTATAGAAATAATATGTGTTGTTGTTGTATGTGAATTGAATGTAGTTGCCAAAGCCTACGATGTTTGTGGTGCTGCTTCCGTTGAACACATTGGTTGAGATGTTGACAGTGCCTTCAATTTCGCCAGCAAACTCATAGGCATAGCCGGAAGAATAGTTTGTGTCACTTTTGAAAGAAACTTCAAAGGAATAATATGAATTTGCTTCAAGAGTGATTGAGCTTGATTTATAACCTTGATGTGCAGGGGAATATGATTCATCCGAACTTGTGCGTGAGTTTATCATCAAAATGTGACTGTCAGAACCTTTGGCTGAAGGATTGGAAGAGAGATAGTATGTGCTTGACATATATCTTGAAAATGTGCTTCCAACATTGATTATGCCCGCTGTCGTCTTTCTGTCGCTCACTTGTCCTGTCCATCCTGAAAGTGAAGTGGAAATGGAATATGTCGATGTGCTGGAATCAAAACTGTTGTTGGTCATGCTCACTTCTTCAACATAACTTGAATAATATGTTGAAGAAGTGCTGTCACTATAAACTTGCGAAAAGTTTGAAAAAGAATATATCATTCCGCAAGCAGACATTGGAAGGACTATTGCCAACAGGAATATGATGATTTTGCTTTTGAATTTTCTGATTTTTTCCATATTACACCTTTTATACAATCTAACCTAACCATTATAGCATAAGTGAAATCAAATATCAAATAATTTTTTCATTTTTATTTATAATATTTATAAATAAATGAGAAATATAGGGAGATTTGAGTGAAAAAAGAGTTGACTAAGGCGGAAAAAGGCGAAAAACTATCTTTCAAGAAGAAAGTGATTTTGGCAGTTTGCGGAGCAGTGATTGGATTTTTAAATGGTTTCTTTGGTGGCGGCGGGGGAATGATTTGCGTTCCTCTTCTTGAAAAGGTTTTGCAATTGCCAAACAAATATTCTCATGCGACAGCAATCGCGATTATTCTTCCAATTTCTTTTGTCAGCGCGGTGATTTATTGTTTGAACGGAAACGTTGAAGCTGTTCCGCTTTACACCATCGGCGCAGGGGTGCTTGTTGGCGGAATTATTGGCTCTTTTGCACTGAAATTTTTGCCGTCGAAAGCCGTGCGAGTGATTTTCGCCATTGTTATGCTTGCTGGTGGAATTCGCTTGTTGTTTTAGGAAAATACGCCCGAAAAAGTTGATTTATTTTGCTTTTTTATAAAACTTTTTGGTCAAAACTTTTGAAATGAGATTGTCCGTAAAAATTTTTCGACAAAAATTGAAGAGTTTGTATTCTTTTCCGACAATATATCGCGCTTTCAACTTCTTTTTTTCGCAAATTTTATACATCTTTTTGACAGCATATCCACTCTTCATTCGTCTGTTTTCTGTTTTTTCTGTCGGTTTGGTGGACAATTCGATGGAAGAGCCATATCGCTCGTTGGTTTCATAGATTTTCACACGATTGTTGGAAAAGTTTGTCTTGACATCTCCCGGGCAAATGGAAGTCACTTGAATGTTCGTGCGAGATAGCTCCATGCGTAAACTGTGTGCAAAACTGTCCACAGCCGATTTGCTTGCGCAATAATATGCTTTGAATGGAAGTGGAAAAAGTGCTGTTGCGGACGCGATTATGATAATTTTGCCGTTTTTCTTCATCATTGGAATGGCATATTTGCACGCGTTTGCGGTGCCAAAAAAGTTGACGTCAAATTGTTGTTTGGTGTCTTCTTCGTTCAAAAGTTCAATCGCTCCGCTGATGCCATAACCAGCGCAGGTGATAAGCATGTCAATTTCGCCGTGATTTAGATATATGTCATCAAAAACCGCTTTCAATTTTTTGTGATTTGAAACGTCAATGGCATAGTCTTGTCCGTTGCGTGAAATGTCAATGACAACATCTCCAATTTTTTCAAATTTTTCTTTGAGACCTTTTCCAAGACCGCTGGAAGCTCCGGTGATGACAATAATTCTTTTTTCTATGCGCATTTTTTCCTCCAAAACATGGTTATATCTTCATTTTAAATATTTTTTGTTTTTTTTCAAAACAATTTGACAAATTTTTCGTTAAATGATATCATAAAGTGGTCAATGTAATCAATAATATTTTATTAAGTCATGTGTTGGAAATTGGAGGCTGTGCTATGTATATGAATAAAGCAAAACGTAATTTGATTCTTGCGTCGGCGATTGTAAATTTGGTGAGTGTTGCAATAAATTTGATTCTTTCCATTTTGTTGCTCGTCGATGTGGAATTTTTTGTTGAATATTATGGTCTGGATTACTTGTTTGGATATTCCACAAATATAATCTATTCTGTTTTCAGTGTCGCAACGGGACTGGTTGGAAGCATTCTTTTGATTTATTCTGTTCGCAAAAAGGGCAAATATTTTCGAAATTCGCAAGGAGTTTATATTGCAGGATTCATTATTGTGGTGATTTGCGGAAGCTATTTATCTTGGATTCTCTTGTTTATTTCTTTGTTCATTCCGGACATTGTTGTCATGAATCGACCAAGCGAAGTCAGACAAGAAGAAAGACAACAACAAAGAGAGAGTGTTTTTTCTGATAAGGCGTATGAAGAAAAGGTTGAAAAAATTGAAAAATTGAAGAAAATGCGCGATGACGGAGAAATCACAGAAGAGGAATATAAACAAAAACTGTTTGAACTTTTGTAAGATTTATGGAAACGATAAAGGAGAATTTTCTCCTTTTTTTTGTTGTTTTGAGACTTGATTTATTTTTGAATATTATTTCATCATTTTTTTCATAATAGGGAAAAGGGGTGAAAAAATGGATGTTCAAAAGACTATTGACCAATTCAAAAAACAAATGCACAACTCCGTCGATTTTGCCGACCGAAAAATCACCATAACAGGAATTGATGTTGGATTTGTCTATCTCAAAAGTATGACTGATAACGAAATTTTTTCAGAATCCATTTTCAAACCGATAAGAGATTTCAGGGGCGACGAACTTGATTTTGACACCGTCAAGAGCATCATTCACACAAATGACGTCACTGAAATTCAAAAAGCTGAAATCATTGAAAATATTTTGAAAGGTGCTGTGATCATTTTTCTTTCAAACAGCGACAAAATTTTGGCGATTGACATCATGAAGTATAGCACTCGCACACCAGACGAACCACCAACATCGGCGGTCATCATGGGACCGCGTGAGGGTTTTACCGAAGATTTTCAAACAAACATTTCTCTTCTTCGTCGACGTTTTCACACCAAAGAATTGGTTTTTGAAAGCGTTTTTGTTGGTTCTGTCACAAAAACAAAGGTTATGATCACATATTTGGAGAATATTGTTGACAAAAATTTGGTCAAAAAGGTCAAGAAAAAACTTGAAAACATCAAAATTGACGGCATTGTTGACTCATATTATCTTGTGTCCTTACTCTCAAATCGTCCAAAATCAATTTTAAAACAGGTGGGCACGGCAGAAAAACCGGATATTGTGGCTGCCAAAATGTTGGAAGGAAGGGTGGCGTTGATTGTGGATAACTCTCCAATCGTGCTGACAGTGCCGTTTGTTTTTTTGGAAGATTTGCAAAGCAGCAATGACTATTACACCAATTATGTCTATTCTTCACTCATAAGGTTGATCAGAGTTATTGCGCTTTTGATGGCGACGTTGGGTCCAGGGACTTACATCGCGCTTCAACTTTTTCACTATAACATCTTGCCGTTGAAATATCTCATAACCATTGCCAATTCCACTCAACAAGTGCCGTTCACGCCTTTTATTGAAATTTTGTTCATCTCTCTTCTCTTCCAAATTTTGTATGAAGTCAGCTTGCGACTGCCAAGCTATTTGGGACTGGCGACTTCTGTTGTTGGGGCGCTGATTTTGGGAGATACCGGTGTCAAGGCGGGGCTTATTTCTCCGCCAGCTGTCATTGTGGTGGCAATTGCAAAGATTGCATTATACACCATTCCAGAGCAAGCATCTCAAATCACAATCATTCAATATATATTTCTTTTGATTGGTGCTTCTTTGGGACTTTTGGGATTGATTGGCGGAACAATTTATTTTCTTACATATGCCAACACTGTGGACAACTTTGGCGCACCATATCTGTCGCCATTTTCGCCATTTATTTTGTCAGACAACAAGGACGGTCTTTTTAAGGTGCCGATTGATGAGATGAAAAGCCGGCCGAAAACATTTAAAAATAAAAAAGAGGACAGAATGGATGAAAGTGCTTGATAGGACAATAAATGCATGGCAAGCGGGAATAATTCTCTTTATTCTTCTTTTTGCCAACAAAATTTTGGTGTTGCCATCACTGTTATATGACGGCGCGAAGTCAGAGTCCGTCATCGTTCTTTTTGTGCTTTTTGTGCTGGAAATGGGATTGCTGTTTTTGTTCTATAAACTCAAAAAGGCATATCCAACTCAAAGTTTTGTCACCATTTTGAGAAACAGGTTTGGAAAAATTGTTCAAATTATTGTTTATGTTTTGTTTATGGTCTTTTTTTTAAGTAAGGCTGTGCTGTTGTATAACATCTCATACATCTTTTTTCGAAATGTCATATATAAAGATTATTCCAATTTGCTCTTTCTTTTTTGTTTTATTCCAATCATCAGCCATTTGGCGATTTGTGGGCTTAGGGTGATTGGGCGGACAGCTCAACTTTTCTTTCCTTTGATGTTGCTCATCGTGGTGTTTTGCATTTTGGTTGGTTTGCTTGGTATGAATTCTTCCTTGCTTTTGTTTTCCACTTCCTTTTCGCAGAACTTTTTCACTGGGTTGAAGCACATATCTTCTTTTGGCGACGTGTTGTTTTTGTTTGTTGTTATGAACAAAATTGAAGTCAAAAAAGGGGAATGGAAAATCATCTTTTTGCTTGCGATTTTTTCTTCTTTGCTTGTGATTGGCGTGACCGTGGTGTTTGTTTTTCTTTATGCTGACACATCTTTTTTGCATCCGTTTGCCATTTTTGAAATCATGAGTTATGTCAAAGAATATGGCGGGCTTGGACGAATTGACATCATATCCATGGTTGTGATCATCATTTTCACATATTTTCACTTGGCAATTTATCTCAAAGGGTTTATGCTTTCGTTTGATGGTGTGTTTGAAAAAATTGATAAGATTTTCAGTGTTTTGACATTCAACTTCATCTTTTTGATTGTCGTAAATTTCTTTGTACTCAATCTTGAAATGGCGGTGGTCTATGGCGAAAATCTTTTGCCATATCTCATCATTTTGCCATATTTGATCATTCCAATTCTTGTTCTTATTGTGTTGTTTTTCAAAAAACATAAGGAGGGAAGCGGATGAAATTGTTTGTCAAACAACTTGTGAAGACTCCAATGCTTTTTGTGTTTGCTGTAATGTGCATTTTTTTTGGTTTCACAGCAATCGGACAAGTGGCGGAAGTGGACAGATATGCCATCGCCACCGCCATTGGAATTGATTTTGCAGAGGACAGTGAATATGAATATGAAATATCCTTTCTTGTCTTCATTCCTGTTGCGGAAGAATCATTCACAGAAAAATATAAGATGATTTCTTCTCAAGGGAACAGTTTGTCTGAGGCGACTGATTATGCTGGGCTCCACTTGGGCAGGCAGGTGGGGTTATCTCACATCAAATTCATCGTTTTGAACGAAGAAATGTTGGATACGGATGTGTCTGATTTTCTGGATTTTCTCATGCGAAACAACAATCTTTCGTCAAGCACAAAATTGATTGCAACCGATTCGACAGCAAAGGAATTTTTGACTCAAGCGCAAAAATTGGACAGTGAAAGTTCAATTAAGGTCAGTGAACTTATTTCATATAATCTCAATTATATCTATGCCACAGACAGTTCGCTTGAAACTTTTTTCAAGGGAACGTATGGCCCAACCGGCGTTGGACTGATGTCAAAAATGACGACAAGTGATGGTGAAGGGATTTCTGCGTCGTTGATTGAAGGAGAATCCTCCAGCAGTGAACAATCGTCAAGTGAAGGGGAGTCAAGCGGAATTCTCAACAATGGTGACACAGTTGTTTTAAAAAATGCTGTAAAGAAGTTGGTTATTTCCGGAGATGAACTTAAAAAAATCAATCTTTTGCGTGGAGATTTCAAAACGGGGTCGATAAACATAAAAAATTTCAGCAATGATGAAATCACAAATGCTGAAATGGCTTTTGATATTGTTGGGCAATCTATCAATCAAAAGATTAAGTTTGAAAATTCCATTCCTGTCATCTATATGGACATAAATTTGAAATTGAGATTGACGGAAATCAAAACTGAAGAAGGGGTCGAACAAGAGAACATCGAACTTTTTGTCATCACAGATGACATTGCAATTGCAATTGAAAAAGATGTGAAAAATTTGATGGCTGAAGGGCTTGAAATTATGCGAGAAAACAAACTTGATATGGCAAATTTCTACACCACATTGCACAATTCAAACAGAAGGGCTTTCTTGAATTTTTTGGACTCTCTTGACGATCAGGAGAACTATCTCAATCACATCATTTTCAAAGTTGCGGTGAGAGTTTTCTCGAAATAGAAGTTTGTTTATGTTGCATATCACCACAAAATATGGTGTATTATGCATGCATACCACACAACATTTGTCACTTTTTTGATTTTCGTTTATTTTTGAAAAAATCGGTCAGAAGTTGTTGACAAACGTTTTCATAGGTCTTGTCTTGCACATATTCGCACTTGTGATTCAGCCGGTTGCTTTCAAGAATTTTTTCAAAAAGATTGTCTTTTGATGTTTGTTCTTTGCACGCATATGTCACTTTCAAAATGCGGGCGTTGACAATCGCTCCGGCACACATTGGGCAGGGTTCAAGAGTGACAAACATTTCACAATCTTCCAATCTCCAAGATTTCAGTTTTTTGCATGCTTTGTTGATTGCCACAATTTCAGCATGCATAAGCGCATTTTGTTTTTTCTCGCGTGAATTTCGTCCGCGAGAGATGATTTTTCCATCTTTCACAATCACTGCACCAATTGGAACTTCATCGTGATTTGATGCCTTTTTTGCTTCTTTCAAGGCTTCTTCCATAAAAAAGTTTGTGTTCATACTTTCATTCTAAAACAATTTTATTTGTTTTGTCCAGCGGATTGTTTGTTTTTTTTAAAAAAATGTGATATCATAAATCTTGCTATGGATAATTTGGAAAACACAAAAGATTTCTTGAAGGTTTCAAACAAACGCAATTTTTATACTATCAAAGACAGTGGACTTGTCTATCTTCTTGCCATTGTTGTGCCATTGTTGGTTTCGTTTGTTTTTTTATATATCTCTCTTTTCGCACTTGCACAGATTGGCGTGAATGTTGAAGAAGTGGACTTTGAACAAATTTTTGAAAATTATCTTTGGTTCTCCATTCCTTATTTGCTCATAACGCACGTTTGTTTCATTTGCATTTGGTTATCTTATCATCCGGCGTGCAAAATTTCATATTCCGCTTCCAGCGCTTCCTTCAAAAAGTTGAATCCTTGGACAGCCATTCTGTCGGCTTTGGTTGGCATTGTCTGTGTGCTTGGCTTTGTTTGGTTGATTGAAGGCTGTTTTGGTAGTTTTTTTGAATGGGTGGGATTTGAAACAGTGTCATACAGTCTGCCTATGACCAATATAGGTTGGCTGATTTTAAATTTGATTATTCTTGGAGTTGTGCCGGCAATTTGTGAAGAACTTCTTTTCCGCGGTATGATTTTCAATGGACTGAAAGAAAAATTTTCACCAAAAGCCAGCATCCTTCTGTGCGGATTGTTGTTTGCTCTTTTGCATGGCAGTGTCACGCAGTTTATCTATCCTTTCATTTTGGGTTGTTTGCTCTCTTTCGTCATGGAAAAAACCGGCAATTTGCTCTATCCAATTCTCATCCATATGTTCAACAATTTCACGACGATTGTTCTCAATTACATCGTGGTGAACAGTTCCACAGGGACAATAAGTTTTCCGGTTGAATGGTGGGGCTGGATTTGTGCCATTTTGGTGGCTGTCGCAACGGTGGCACTCTTGTGGCTGGTCTATTGGTTCTATCTTCGAAAACAAAAAAAGTTGGAAATCGAAAAGCAGGGTCAATCAAATCAAACACAACAAACAATGGTGGGAAAATTTCCTTTAATCTTGATCTTTGGCATGGTTTTGGCGGTTATTTTGATCATTATTAGTGCCATTTGATTGTTATAAACGCACTTGGTTTTGAGTATATTATTTTAAATGGGTTTTGAAAGGTGTTTGTGATTTTATGTCAAAAAGAATTTGTTTGAATTCCAACTTAATATATTTTATCGTTCTTGTGGCTTTCATTATCGTGAGAATTTGTTCAAACTTTGGAGTCTTTTCTTTTATGGGCGATTATGCCTCATACATCATGAGTTTGTTTACACAAGTTGTTCTCATCTTTCTTATTCCTTTTGTTCTATTCAAGATGACAAACAAATTTTCTGTCAAAGACACTTTCAAATTTTTTAGTTATAAAAAAATTTCGTGGAAGGCAGTCTTTGTTGCTGTTGGTCTTGGAGTCATTGTCTTTTGTCTTAATGTCTATGTTTCAAATTTCTTCAACAGTTTGATTCAATTGTTTGGCTACACTCCGTCATCTTCTTCCGGAAACGGACTTCCTGCAACGTGGTGGGTGTTGGTGCTCAATTTGCTCACCACTGCCGTTCTGCCTGCCATTTGTGAAGAAACATTGCACCGCGGTATGCTTCTCCGCGGAAACTCCAAAATGGGAATCAAAAAAAGTGTCCTTATTTCCGGCTTTTTGTTTGGACTTTTGCATTTAAACATAGAGCAATTTTTCTATGCAAGCATAATTGGCTTGTTTTTGGGATATCTTTGCTGGTGCTGTGATTCCATATATCCTTGCATGATCATCCATTTCATGAACAACGCACTTTCTGTTTTTCTTTCCTTTGCTTCGGCGAAAGGGTGGGCGATTGGAAACATATTCTCTTGGATTTCCAAATTTTTGCTTTCCAATTCTCTTCTTGGCTTTGTCATTCTCATTCTTGCTTTGGTTTTGCTCTTCATGCTTGCTTGCGAATTGACGCGTTTTTTGATCAAAGATTCTTTCAACTACAACTTTGGCAAGCGTCAAAAACAATTGACAAATATGGCTGTCAGAGAGAACTTTTTCAAACAGATTGAGAACATAAGAAATGATACGAATGACGGAAATTCCATATATTCCACCGAGAAAAACATAATTTATATCGATTTTCGAGAGTTTATGGATTTTGTCAGCAAAAATATGGAAGAGATGAAAAATACTCAAATTGAAACGGAAAATTCGAAAATCAAAAATGTCGACTTGAAAATCAAAATTCTTCTTATTGGTTCATTTGTGCTGTCGGCAGTCGTCACATTCATGACTTTTGTTTGGGGATTGTTTAGATAAAATTGTGGGAGGATTTCATGACGATCAATATTGTGTGCGTTGGAAACTTGAAAGAAAAATTTTCACGCGAGGAACAAGCGGAATATCTCAAAAGGCTGTCTGCTTTTTGCAAAGTGAATATTGTCGAGCTTAAAGAGCAAAATCATTTGGACAATCCAGCACTTATTCTGGAAAGGGAAGGTGAAGAGATATTGTCGCAACTTAAAGGTGTTTCCATTCTGTGTGACATTGGTGCAAAGGAGTATTCCAGCGAAGAATTTGCCAAACATTTGCAAGATCTCATGCAGACGACGTCCACAATAACTTTTGTGGTGGGCGGAAGTTTTGGAGTGAGTGACAAGGTAAAAAAATCTTGTGATGAAAAAATGTCTTTTTCACCGATGACATTTCCACACAACCTTTTCCGCATTATGCTTTTGGAACAAATCTATCGTGCATTCACAATTTTGCATGGAAAAAGTTATCACAAATAAAAAAGAAAGGTCGAAACCTTTCTCTATTTTCCTAGGATGTTTTCATATTCTTCTTTGTTGTTTTGAGGATAATTGGCAATTTCATTGAGCAGTTTTTGCTTATGTTGTTTGGTTAACTTTGTGACTTTATCAAACTTATTCAAGTCTTTTTCAGTGTAATTAAATCCGCTGTCAATCAAAATTTGTCGTATGGAACGTGGTTTCTCTCTCATATGTCGAACAGGTTGTCTTGTGTAAAGAATGTCTGCTTCGAAAACGATTGTTTGTTCATAAATCCATTTGCAAAAAGATTTGTCAATTTTCAACTCTTCAATTATGTTGACGTCACTTTTCACTTCATCTCTGATCCTTTTCAAAAAGATCAAAAGAGAGTTTCTTTTTTCTTGTTGTACTTCGTTATGTTTTTGGATGAAATTCCATAGTTCAGGCGAATAGGAATTTTGTGCTTCTTGTTTGAGAAAATTCATCATTTTGACACAGTCATCCAAAGTTTCTGTCTTTTGCCTGTAACTTATGAAAAGACGTTCAAATTCATCTCTTTTTTCGTCTGACAAGTTTTCTTTGAAAATGTTGTTGTTCATGTTTTCATCCTTTATATTTTTTTCTTTCTGGGTCGTCTGTTGATATGATTTTACTACAAAACAAAGATTTTGTCAATAGGGAAAATTTATTTTGAAAAATTGTGCAAAATGCTTGATTTTTTGTTTTTGATGTGATAGAATGAACAGGTCATTGAAGACAAATATTCACTCAGGGCGTATTTCAATATCTGTTGCCTGAACGCAAACACTCTTTTGTGTAAAAAATAATCAAAGTCGAATTTGAGTGTTTGTCAAAGTTCGTCGAACTTGGGCTCCATTGAAAGTTGATGTCTTGGGGAAGTTTAAAAAACAGGAGGTTATTTATGTCAGTTATTTCAATGAAACAACTTTTGGAGGCGGGTGTTCACTTTGGTCATCAAACAAGAAAGTGGAACCCAAAGATGAAAAAATACATTTTCACTGCCAGAAATGATATTCACATCATCAATCTCGAAGTTACGTCCGAAGCAGTTGACAAGGCGTATGCTTTTGTGCGCGACATTGCTGCAACCGGAAGAAGTGTGCTCTTTGTTGGCACAAAGAAACAGGCTCAAGAAGCTGTGAAAGAAGAAGCTGAAAGATGCGGAATGTTCTTTGTCAACACTCGTTGGCTTGGCGGAACACTCACCAATTTCAAAACAATCCGAAACAGCATCGAAAGACTCAATAAACTCAACCAAATGGAAAAGGTGGGTGAGTTTGAGCTTTTACCAAAAAAAGAAGTTGCTCTTTTGAAACAAGAAAGAGACAAACTCGAAAAAAATCTTGGCGGAATCAAGGATATGAGAGAATTGCCGGGAGTCATCTTTGTGGTTGACCCAAGCAATGAAAAAATCTGCGTTCATGAAGCAAAAATTTTGAACATCCCTGTTGTCAGTCTTGTCGACACAAACTGCGATCCAAGCGACGTTGCAATTGTCATTCCAGGCAACGATGATGCAATCCGTTCAGTTAAGTTGATTGCCGGCGCTCTTGCAGACGCTGTGATTGAAGCAAGAGAAGGTGTTTCAATGAAGAAAGAAGACGAAGAGCAATCAGCAGAAGAAAATGTTGACCTTGAAAGCCTTTTGCAACAAGCAAAACCAAGTGTTGAGCTTGCAGAAGCTGGCGAAGAAGAAAAGAAGGCAAAAAAGCCAGCGAAGAAAAAGCCAGCTGTCAAGAAAGAAACAGTGAAAGAAAGTTCAAAAACTGAAACAGCAGAAGAAAAACCTGTCGAGGTTAAAGAAGAAAAACCTGTTGAAGTGAAAAAGAAAAAATCTTCTGATGAAGTGAAAGAGAAAAAAGAAGAAAAACCTGTTGAAGCGAAAGAGGAAAAACCTGTCGCAAAGAAAACTGTCAAAAAAGCTAAGGCAGAATAATTTGAGAAAAAATAAATCAAAGAAGGAGAGTATATCATGAATTTTACTGCACAAGATGTCGCAAAATTGAGAGCAC
This sequence comes from uncultured Lachnospiraceae bacterium, assembly GCA_964594865.1. Lineage (GTDB taxonomy): Bacteria > Bacillota > Clostridia > Christensenellales > UBA1242 > Caccovivens. Next base: position 192,941 of record CAZQMZ010000001.1, read on the forward strand.
AAACAGGAGTGGGCATGATGGAGTGCAAAAAGGCGCTTACAGATGCCAACGGAGATTTTGAAAAAGCCATTGTTCTTTTGAGAGAAAGAGGTTTGAAAGCTGTTGACAAAAAACAAGGAAGAATTGCCAGCGAAGGACTTGTTCAATCATATATCCACATGGGCGGAAAGATTGGAGTTTTGGTGGAAGTCAATTGCGAAACTGACTTTGTTGCAAAAAGTGAAGATTTTGTGACATTGGTCAAGGATATTGCAATGCATATTGCTGCTGCAAATCCAAAATATGTCGGTGAAGCAGACGTTGACCCTGCTGAACTTGAAAACGAGAAAAACATCCTTCGTGCTCAAGCACTCAACGAAGGTAAACCAGAGAAAATCGTTGAAAAAATGGTGGAAGGAAGAGTTAAAAAGTTCTATGAAGATGTTTGTCTTCTCAACCAACATTTTGTCAAGAATCAAGATATAACAATCAAAGATTTGCTCACAGAAGCAACTCTCAAGATTGGCGAAAAGATTTCCATTCGTCGTTTTGTTCGCTATGAACTTGGTGAAGGATTGGAAAAACGCGTTGACAATTTGGCAGAAGAAGTTGCAAAACAAATGGCAGGGAAATAAGCCGAGTTGAAATAAATCAGAAAGCGATTGAAGAATTATATTCAATCGTTTTTTCTTTTTACGTGAAAATGTTTGCAAAATATTTTTAAAGTATGTTACAATTCAGTATTGTAAGGAGAAAATTATGAACGAAATGGTTGAAGACATCTTTCAGAGTCTTAAAGATGACCTTGAAAAAGCATATTTGCATCAACAAAATGAATATCTTGTTATCAGAGCTGGCAGGGCAAACCCTCACATTTTGGACAGGGTTATGGTGGATTATTATGGCATGCCAACTCCAATTGTTCAAATGGCAACAATCACAGTTTCTGAAGCAAGAATTTTGAACATCAGTGTTTGGGATGTTTCGCAACTTAAAAATGTTGAAAAAGCAATTTCGCAGGCAGATCTTGGCATAACTCCAACTGACGATGGCAAGACAATCAGGCTTGTTTTTCCTCAACTGACTGAAGAAAGACGAAGAGAAATTGTCAAAAATGTTAAGAAAATTTGTGAGGAAACAAAGGTGGCAATTCGTGGCGGTCGACGCGACGCACTTGATATGCTTAAAGAACTCAAAAAAGATGGAGAAATTTCTGAGGATGAATTTTCTGCATACGAAAAAGAGGTGCAAAAAATTGTTGATAAGTATGTCGAAAATGTTGACAAGCAGGCTGAAACCAAAGAACAGGAAATTATGACGATTTAAATTTTGTTGCCTAAGAACAAGACAAAGTGAAGGATTTATTATGTTTAAAAAGAAAGAACAAAAACTGAAAATTCCAACTCACGTCGCTTTCATCATGGATGGAAATCGTCGATGGGCAACAAGGCGTGGACTGAACAAAATGTTGGGGCATAAACAGGGCGCGATTGCTTTGGAAAATCTCGTATTTGACATTGAAAAAATTGATGGAATCAAATATGCGTCTTTTTTTGCATTTTCAACTGAAAATTGGAATCGTGAACAAAAGGAAATTGACTATATTTTTGAACTTGTCAGAAATTTGATTGAGGAGAATGAAGGGCAGTTCAAAGACAAGAACATCAAGGTTGTTGCAATGGGCGACATCACAAAATTTCCTGAAGATTTGCAAAAGTCACTAAAACAGGCGATTGAAGAAACCAAAAACAACACAGGATTGGTTGTCAACCTTGCACTCAACTATGGCGGACGTGCTGACATTGTTCATGCGGTTAACGTTCTCATTCAAAAGGGTGAAAAAGTGACGGAAAAGAGTTTGCAAGAAAATTTATATTCCGCACCAGCACCTGATATTGACCTTCTCATTCGCACAAGTGGAGAGATTAGAGTGTCAAATTTTATGCTCTATCAAATGGCATACAGCGAACTTTATTTCACAAAAACTTGTTGGCCGGACTTTGATAAAAAAGAACTTATGCGTGCCATCAAGGAATTTTCAAAAAGAGACAGAAGATTTGGAGGTAAATGATGAAAAATAGAATTTTTACATCTGTGGCAATTGTCATCACTTTGGTGTTGCTGTTTGTGCTCAAAGTCTATGTAAGCGACTATTTCTTTGATGCATTTTTTGCCATAATTGCGTGCTTTGCAGCATATGAAATGTCAAGACTGTTGACAAAAATGGGACTTTATAATTATTCTTTGCTTTCTGTGATTTTTCCAACTTTGTTGTTGGTTGTCAATCTTGTTGGGCTATATTTGGTTGAAGTTTTTTCGGATGAAATGTGGGTGCTTTACAGCATCTTGATTGATATTGTGCTCATCGTTTTTGTCGCTTTTCTTGCATTTTTGTTTTGCATTATGCGAAGAAAAAAGGCACTCAATGAAATGACCGTCAGAAACATCAAAAACAGTATGTCCGTGTCCAAGTTTGCTTTCAAAAAATCATTGCACACAGCGATAACTTTCATCTATCCATCTTTTCTCTTCCTTTGCATACTTTTCATAAATCATTTCAACATTCTTCCTTTTTCGAAACTTGAAGATATTGATTCAAATGTAAGCATATTCATCGTTTTGACGGCACTTTTGATCCCGATGATCACAGACACTTTTGCCATGCTTATGGGTTCATTGATTGGCGGGAAAAAATTATGTCCAAAAATCAGCCCAAACAAAACAATTTCAGGTGCGGTTGGAGGAGTGCTTTGGTGCGTTCTCGTCAGCCTTTGTGTCTATCTCATCTTTGGTTGCATCGAAAGCTTTGAATCTTTCATGTCAATCTTTCCAATTTGGGCATATCTCTTGATTGTCCTTTTTGGCTCTTGCTTGGCACAGGCGAGCGATTTGTTTGAAAGCATCATCAAACGCAAAGCCGAAGTTTCGGACAGCGGAACAATTTTGCCGGGGCATGGCGGAATGCTTGACCGAATTGACAGCTATATCTTCATGGCACCATACATTTTGATTGCTTTCTGGATTTTTGCAATTTAACAAAAGACCGACACGTGATTTTTTTAGGAAATTAATGTTATGATCGTTCTTTACATTTTGCTTGCAATTGTCATTCTTCTTTTTATGGTCCTTATTCATGAATTTGGACATTATATTGCGGGCAAAATTTTGAAATTTAAGATAACAGAATTTTCTGTTGGTTTTGGTTTTGCTCTCTTTTCGCATACCAGCAAGAAAACCGGTGAAAAATTTTCTTTGCGTATCTTTCCGTTGGGAGGATACTGCTCTTTTTATGGCGAAGACGAGGACGGAAATGAAAATTCTCCGGAAGCCTTCAACAATCAAAAACCCTGGAAGAGAATCATCGTCTTTATCGCTGGTGTGACGGCAAATTTTTTGACGGCAATCATTTTTTCGTGGATTCTTCTTTGCACAATCGGCTATGACGTGCCACAGATTGTGCGATTTAATGAAGCATATCCAAATCAATATCAAGTGGGCGACGTCATCACACATATTGAAGGCGAAGAGATTGATTTTGCCTTTGGTGGCAATTTTGTCACAATGGTCAACGAACAAAAAGAATTGGCGTTGGATTATTATGAAGAGCAATATGACTTGACAGGCGATCTGGATGAAATTGAAAAATACACCTTTCAAATGACTGTCAAACGTGACGGTGAAAGCGTGAATTTGGAAATTGTGGTCTATCCTGTGCTGCAAACGAGCAATGAAAAGAGTTCGATCAATGTCTATATTGGATTGGAAAGTGGCACGAATGAAGAGGCGTGCACACAAGCATATGTCTATGGCGCGTGGGAAGGATTTTGTCGCTCCTTTGAAGTGGCATTTGGTTTTGCCTGGGTGGTTTTGAAAAGTCTGTGGCTTCTCATAACCTTTCAACTTCCAATCACAGAAATCGGCGGAACGGTCACGACAATTTCCACAATCGCCACTATGACTTCTCAAAGTTTGTCATATCTTCTCATATTTATTCCGCTCATCGCTGCCAATCTTGCTGTGTTCAACATCTTGCCGTTTCCGGCGCTGGACGGAGCACATGTGTTGTTCACCATAATTGAATGGATAAGAGGCAAGCCAATAGATCGCAAAATTGAAAATGTCATTCATTTTGTCGGACTTTGCATTTTGTTTGGCTTTGTGATTGTTGTGGATATCTTGCATTTTGTGCTTTGACAGTTTTGTGAATGGAATAACTTGACAATTTGTTCGACATGGTTTAAAATGTAAATATGAATTTTCAACAAGAGTTTAAAATCAAATTTGGTGAAAAATTTTCAAATTTGGAACTGAAAAGTGTTGAGGTAAAAAAAGGTGAAGGGGGGCTTATCATCACTTTTTTGTATCCTTCTTCGGACAAAGAACTTTCGCCAGAAGAAAAAAAAGAAATCACAAATTGGTTGAAAGAAAAATTGAATTTGGAACAACTTTCTTTGAAAGTGAAATTTAAACGTGTTTTTGTTGAAGAAAAATTGATTTTGAAAGAAATTATAAATTTTTTTGAAAGCAAATTCAAACTTGTGATGACCTATCTCAAAGAAAAAAACTTTAAAATCAATGTCACACCAATTGATGTTGTTGTGGAAGTGGAATTGAGTTTGCGTTTGAAAAACTTTTTTCTTGAAAACAAAATCTCAAACCAATTGGAAAAACATTTGAAAGACAATTTTTTGGTTAATTTTGTTGTTAAGTTAAACGAAAATGAAAATTTGATTGATGAAGTGGACATCAAAAATGTTGAAATCAAGGCAACTTACAACGTCAAACAAAGATATGATGTGGAAATTGTCAAAGAAATTGCAGGAAAGGATATATCTCCAAGACCAGAATTTTTAAACAAAATCAATTCGCCAAAATCTTCGGTGATTGTGGCGGGAGTTATAAGCAAACTTGAGCACCACGAATTCATTCAAAAGAAAGGAAAATATGCTGGAAATTCCAAAGCTTTTTATACCTTTCAAATTGAAGATGAAAAGGGCAAGATTGATTGCATTTATTTCTGTCCGAAATATAATGTGCGCAATTTGGATGCTTTGGAAGAAGGGATGTTTTTGCTTCTGCTTGGCGATGTCAACCTCAACAAGTTGACAGGAAAACTTCAACTGAACATCAAAAAAATGGCTCTTGCAAGCAAAATTGAAAAAGAAGAGAAAGCAAAACCGAAAAAACATAATTTTGGCAATGTTGTCAACATTGAAAAATTGACCTCTTTGGAACAAGACAGCATGTTTGGTCAAAAACAGAAATATAACAACAAGATTATGGACAAAACCATTGTTGTTTTTGATATTGAAACCACCGGCTTGGATGTAAATTCTGATGAAATCATCGAATTGGGAGCGCTCAAAATTGAACGAGGAAACATCATGGAAAAATTCTCAACTTTTGTCAAACCGTCAGTTGAAATTTCTGCAAAAATCTCCAATTTGACAGGAATTACAAATGAAATGGTGGAAGATGCTCCAATGGTGGAAGATGTGCTTAAAGATTTCTATGATTTCACGCGTGGCTGTGTGCTGTGCGGGCATAACATAATCAAATTTGACCTGCCTTTCATCAAAAGAGTGGGAAAAGAATTTGGTTTCAATTTTGACAATGAGTTTATTGACACTATGAATGAAGCACGACTTGCAAGGCTCAGAATTTCACATTTCAATTTGGCAAGTGTGCTCAAGGTTTTGGGGTTGAAAAATGAAGGAGCACACCGTGCGTTCAACGACGTTTTTGCCACTGCACAGGTTTTGTTGAAGTTGAATGAAATTTAAAAATCACTAAATTTGGACGGATTGACAAGTTTTTTAAATTTTTTCGTAAAAAATTCTTGCTTTTTTGTTTATAATAGGGTATAATATTGTTATCTTGACAAGGAGGGGGCAAATTTTGCCTCCTCCTTGTGTTAAAAGAAAGATTTTGGAGGAGTAAATGGCAAAAATAAAACAAATTTGTGAAGAAAAATTGAAGGGCACAATCGAAGAAATGGGTTTTGAATTGGTTGATGTGGAATATGTCAAAGAAGGCGGTGGAATGAGTTTGATTTTCACCATAGACAGTGACAACGGCGTCACAGTTGATGATTGTGAAGTTGTCAGCAAAAAAATTGATCCACTCTTGGATGAAATCAATCCAACCGATGACAAACCATACACACTTGTGGTGTCTTCGCCAGGACTCGACAGACCGCTCAAAACAGATCGAGATTTGAAACGAAATCTTGGCAAAGAAGTGGAAATTACACTCTTTTCAAAACAAAATGGAAAGAAAAAATTTAGCGGAATTTTGGAGAGCTTTGACGAAAAAACTGTCGCCATAAAAGCCGAAAAAGAAATACTTTCTTTTGAAAGAGAAAAAATTGGCTCAATCAAATTGATCATTTCAGTTTGACTGAAAATAAAGAAGAGAAGATAAGGAGAGAAAATGGTTAACAAAGATTTTTTTAAGGCACTTGATGACCTTGAAGCAGAAAAGAAAATTGATAAAGAAACTTTCATAAAGACATTGGAAACGGCACTTACTTCGGCGTATAAGAAGATGTATGGAGAAGCCAAGTCGGCAATGGTGAAACTCTTTCCAGAGCGCAACACAATCAGGATTTATTCATACAAAACTGTTGTTGAGAATCCAGAAGATTTGGACAAAGAAATTTCTCTTGAAGACGCAAGAAAAGAGAAGAAGTCATACAAAATTGGAGATATTGTTGCAGTTGAAGAAACAACAAAAGATTTTGGACGTATTGCAGCACAAACCGCAAAACAAGTTGTTATGCAAAAATTGCGCGAAATGGAACGACAAACTGCAATTGACGAGCTTTCTGAAAAAGAGGACGAACTTCTCACAACCATTGTCAAACGTATTGATGGGGACAATGTCTATGTGCAAATTGCCGGCACCAACACCGAGGGTGTTATGATGAAAAATGACCAAATTCCGGGCGATAAGTTCAACGTTGGCGACAGAGTGAAAGTCTATGTCAAGAAAATCAAAGATTCTTTCAAAGGTCCACAAATTCAAGTTTCAAGAAGCAATATTGGCTTTGTTCGAAAATTGTTTGAATTGGAAGTTCCAGAAGTTGCAAGCGGAGATGTGATCATCAAAAACATCGCGCGTGACCCAGGCAATCGTTCTAAGGTTGCTGTCACAACCGAAAAGCAAAATGTTGATGCCATTGGCGCGTGCGTGGGAAATCGTGGAAGCAGGATCAACACCATTGTCAACGAATTGAATGGCGAAAAAATCGATCTTGTTGAATATTCAAATGATCCACTTGAATATATTGCAAGAGCACTTTCGCCAGCAAAGGTGATTTCTGTGGAAACAAATGACAGCCTCAACATGAGCCAAGTTATCGTTCCAGACGACAAATTGTCGCTTGCAATTGGAAAAAGTGGACAAAATGTTCGTTTGGCAGCCCGTTTGACAGGGTGGAAAATTGATGTCAAGCCAGAAAGTTATCTCAAACCAACAAAAGAGAGCACAGAGGAACCAGAATATGAATTGACAGAACTTTCTGATGACACTTCGTTCGACATTGGTGAGTTGGAAGAACTTGAACCGGTTGATACTGACTTTGATAGTTTGGAAGATTTGGATGACGAGGAATAAATATGGAAAACAAAACCATAAAAATTCGTATGTGCATTGTTTGTCGTGAACAAAACGACAAAAAAGAATTGCTCAGAATTGTCAAAAATAAAAATGACGAAATTTTTGTTGACAAAACAGGAAGGGCAAATGGGCGCGGGGCATATGTTTGCAAAACACGCGAGTGCTATGAGAAAATGTGCAAACAAAAATCATTAAATCGCGCTTTCAAATGCAACGTTCCACAAGAAGTATATCAAAAAATAGGAGAAGAAATTGAGTGATTTGAAGGGGTTGATTTCAATCGCAAGAAAGGCAGGATATGTTGTCATTGGGCAAGAAAATCTTGTTGGCTATGACAAAAAGCTCTATCTTCTCATTCTTGACAAAACCGCGGGAAAATCGCTTGAAAGAGAGATAACTTTTCTTGCAAAACGAAGAGCTCTTCCACTTCTGCGTGTGGAAAATCTTGGAGAAATTTTGAAGATTGATAATTGCAAAGTTATTGGAATAAGAAACAAAAATCTCAGTGAAGAAATTGAGAGAATTTTAAAAGGAGAATAATTTGGCACAATTAAACGCACTTAAATCAATAAACGACATACAAAGAGATGGCTCTTTGCAAGATTTATTGTTGTCCATTAAAGATGCAAAGTTGGAAATTGAAAATTTTTCCAAGAAAATTCAAGATCAAAAGGCTTTGTTGCGAAAAAATTCGGAACAAACCAAGCAGAAAGTTGTTGTCGAACCTGTGAAGGAAAAGGTTGAAGAGGGCAAAAAGGCGCAAGAAAATGTTGAACCGAAAAAACAAATTTTTTCGCAAGGGAACAACACAAGCAACAATTTTCGCAAATTTGACTCAAATAAGTCATTTAAGAATGAAAAATTTCAACGAAATAATGCTCAAGGTGGGGACAGGCTCAAAAATGCTCCAAACAAACAAGGGCAGTCTTTTGCCGGACAAAACAAGACTAAATCTGGAGGTTTTGTTTCAACAAAAGCAAACAACTTCAAGTCTTTTTCTGGGGCAACTGAAAGCATAGTTTCCACACCAGAGCGAAGCTATGGCAACAAAAACAAAGAACGCCGAAATGTGGACGAAAGCAAGAAAATAAGTGCAAAGCAAAAGGCGGGACAATATAAACAAAACAACATCCTTGTCATGGACGATGAAGGCATTGAAGAAACAACAATGGGCTCACGCAAACTTATTCGCAAGCGTAAGGAAATGCCAAGAGTTGTCGCAACACAGGTGACTCATGCTGTGCTTAACAGCCGTGAGGTCACTGTGAAAGAGCTTTCGGAAAAAATTGGAAAACCAGTCGCTGAAATTGTTAAAAAGTTGATGATTTTGGGGATTATGGCAACCATAAACAGCACAATCGATTTTGATACGTGCGAACTTGTGGCAAGTGAGTTTGGTGTGACGATGGAACTTAAGCTTGACAAGACCTATGAAGAAAAACTTTTGGATGTTTCAAACGAAGATGATGAGAAAAATTTGATTAAGCGTCCACCTGTCGTCACTGTTATGGGGCATGTCGATCACGGCAAAACTTCCCTTCTTGACGCTTTTCGAAAGACAAATGTTGTGCTTGGTGAAGCGGGCGGAATTACTCAAAAAATCGGCGCATATCAAATTTCTTTCAACGGCGAAAAGATCACTTTTATTGACACACCGGGCCATGCTGCTTTCACAGCAATGCGTGCGCGCGGGGCAGAAATCACCGATATTGCAATTTTGGTTGTTGCAGCAGACGATGGTGTGATGCCACAAACGATTGAAGCCATCAATCACATCAAAGCGTCAAAAGTGCCAATGATTGTGGCAATCAACAAAATGGATAAGCCGGAAGCAAATCCAGATCGTGTCAAACAACAGTTGGCAGAACACGACGTTCTTCCAGAAGAATGGGGTGGTGATGCCATTTGCGTTCCAATTTCGGCAAAGACAGGAATGGGTCTTGATGATTTGAAACAAACAATTTTGCTTGTTGCAGAAGTTTCTGAACTCAAAGCCAATCCAAACAAAATGGCAACAGGAACAGTCATTGAGGCAGAACTTGACAAGTCGCGCGGGCCGGTGGCAACAATTCTCGTTCAAAACGGCACACTCAAAGTGGGAGACTCAATCATGTCCGGCATAACTTACGGCAAGGTCAAGGCTATGTTCGACGACAGCGGAAAATCGGTTAAGAAGGCTTTACCTTCAACTCCTGTTGCGGTTATGGGTTTCAACGATGTGCCAAATTCTGGCGATGCAGTTTATGCGGTTGAAGAAAAACTTTCAAAACAAGTCATTCATGAAAGAATTGACAAAATCAAAGCAGAGCGTGCAAGGCACACTTCTGGCGTCAGTGCGGATGACTTCATGAGTCGCGTTCATGAAGGAAAGTTGAAGAGTTTGAACATCATTTTGAAAGCCGATACACAAGGCTCTGTGGAAGCGCTCAAAAATTCGCTTGAAGCAATTCGAAATGATGAAGTCAAGGTTGTGTGCATCCACAGCGGTGCAGGCAACATAACCGAAAGCGATGTCATTCTTGCACAAACCACAGGTGCAATTCTTGTGGCGTTCAACATAAAAACATCAAACAGAATCTTGCAGATGATGGATAGTTTGAAAGTGCAATTCATTGAATCGAAAATCATCTATGAAGTTCTTGACCAAGTGACCAGACTTTCAAAAGGCATGATGTCTGTGAAATATGAAGAGAAATATATTGGAAGCGCTGAAATTCGTGTTATCTTCAAACTTTCTTCTTCTGGAATTGTGGCAGGAAGTTATGTTCTTGACGGAAAAATTCAAAGAAATGGAATTGCAAAAATTAAGCGCGGAAATGAAATCGTTGGCGAAAGCACTATTGAGAGCTTGAGAGTGGTCAAAGACGAAAAGAGTGAAGTTGCCAAGGGTTTTGAATGCGGAATCAAACTTAAAGACAACATTGCTTTCCAAGAAGGCGATGTGTTGGAATGCTATTTGAAACAAGAAGTGAAAGTGGATTAAGTCCACTTTCTTCATATTGGAGGTTTTTTATGAGCACAAGAATGGAGCGTGCCAACAGCGAAATCAAAAAGGCATTGAGCGAAATTGTTCATGACAAAATGAATGATCCAAGATTGAATAAGATTGTCAGCATAATGGATGTCGACACTTCTCCGGACTTTCGAAATTGTAAGGTGAAGATCAGCGTTTTGGATGTGGCTGAGATTGACAAAATCACAAAAGTTTTGCAGAAAAGTGAAGGATACATCAAACGCGAACTTGCAACCATGGTGCCTATGCCACAAATTCCCAAAATTCGTTTTGTTGTGGACAAAAGTGCAGAGAATGAAATTCGAGTGGAAGAAATTTTGCGAAATTTGAATATTCCAAATGATGAAGAATAGTTGTGTTTTCGAAAATTAAAAGGAGAAAATATGAACAAAGATTCCATAATCAAAAAGATTAAATCAGCAAATAAAATTGCCATTTTTGCGCATCGCGATCCTGATCCGGATGCTTGCGGAGCTATGTTTGGGCTGAGAGAATTTTGTAGAAATTTGGGTAAAGAGGTTGTTGTGTTTGCCAAAAACACAAAACCGAAATATTTGCACCATATTTTTCCACTCGATGAAGCACGTGAGGATTTTGTTGTGTCTGATTTTGATTTGGTTATGCTTGTGGACATTCACACAATAAATCGCACGGAAAAAATTTTTCATAATGAATTGAAAAAGGCAAACAACATTGCCATCATCGACCACCACTTAATCAACAATCTGGAAGGAGTGGTAAGCAAAACCTATTGGATTGAAGATGTTGCTTCATGCTCTCAAATGCTTCTCGATTTGTTTAAGATTGAAAAAATGACACCATCTCAAGATTGTGCAACATATATCTATGCCGGTATGATGGGCGACACCGACAGATTTTTGCATGACAACTTGACAAGACAAGTTTTTGAAAATGCAATTTTCTTGCAAGATTGTGGAGCAAGGATTCAACATGTCTATAACTTCCTTTATCGCTACATAACGCAAGAACAGATAAGAGTAAACAAATTCTTTTTAAACAATTTGAATTTCTTGGAAGATGGAAAGGTTGGCTATGTGATTTTCACGCAAAAAGATATCGAAAAAATGGAAGTTGATATGGATGACATCAAAACATTCAGCAACAAAATCACCACAATCAAAGATATTGAAGTTTCTTTCTTTTGTTATGAGCGCGAAAAGGGAATTTTCAAAATCAGTATGCGCTCTTGCGGAAAAGATGTTTCAACTTTTGCAAACTCCATGGGTGGCGGTGGACATAAATGCGCCGCTGGTTTTGAAGTTGAAGAAAAACCGCATGAAATCAAAAAACTGATTCAAAAATGGTCAAAGGAGATTTTCAATGGTTGACAAGACGATTGAGATTTTCACAAAATCAGGGATTGTGCTTGTGAATAAGCCGGCGGGAATATCGTCAAACAAAGTGGTTAATGTCGTCAAATATGCTCTGGGCGCAAAAAAATGTGGGCATCTTGGCACGTTAGATTTGGAAGGAGAGGGACTCCTTCCTGTCACGGTCAACAGCGCGACAAAGCTTTTCAACTTTTTCTTGAACAAAGACAAGACATATGAAACAGTGTTTGAATTTGGAATTGAAACTGACACTCTTGATTTGTCGGGGCAAGTGACAAAAACAAAAGCGTGCCACATCACAAAATCTCAAGTTGAAGAAGTTGCCAGAGAAATGATTGGCAGATATGCACAAATGCCGCCACAATATTCAGCAAAGAAAGTGGGCGGAAAAGTGGCATATAAAGAAGCGCGAAAGGGGCGAGCAGTTGACCTTCGACCGAAAGAAATTGAAATCTATGACATCAAAGTTTTGCAAAAAGTCAAAGAGAATGTTTTCAAGTTTTCAATCTCTTGTTCAAGCGGAACATACATTCGTTGCATAGCAAGAGATATGGCGGAAAAGTTGTCAACATATGGTATTATGCATTGCATACTACGCACAAGATGTGGTGGTTTCAAACTTGAAGATGCAAGCAGTTTGGAAGAGATAAAAAAGGGAAATTTCACTCTTATTCCAACCGACAAAGTGCTCGATTTTGATGAAATCCAACTCTCTTCAAATGATGCCGAGAGACTGTTGAATGGACAAACGGAAAATTGTTCTTTCGAAGATGGGACATACAAAGTTTATGGCGAAAAATTTTTGGGATTAGGAGAAGTGAAAAGCGGAAAATTGAAACTCACTTTGAGATTGCTTTAAAGGAGATTTGTATGGGGAAAATTTTGTTTGGGCCGGCTGGAAACAGTGAGTCTTTCTATAACGAAGGGCACAAGTCCACACTTGAAACACCGCAATGGCTGACAAAACAAGGTGCGGACAAATTCGAAGGCGGGCTTGACCTTTTTGAATATAGTTTTGGACAGGGTTATCGCATGAGTTCGGAAAAAGCGGAAAGTATTGGAAGGGCGTTCGCCGATTTTGGAATTGAGATGTCGGTGCACGCACCATATTTCATCAACTTTGCCAATCCTGACCCGATTATGTATGAAAAATCTTTGGGCTACGTCAAAACAGGAATCAAGTTTTTGAAGGCCTTTGGTGCAAAAAGATTCATCTTTCACTCTGGTTCGTGTGGAAAAGAATCGCGCGAAAAAGCGATTGCCCTGATGACAGAGCGCTTCAAAGAATTCATGCCACTTTTTGAAAAGGAACTTGGAGAAAATATGTTTCTTTGTCCGGAAACTATGGGCAAACAAATGCAAATTGGAACTTGGAAAGAAATCATTGATCTATGCACAATCTCGCCAAAACTGTTGCCGACTTTTGATTTTGGGCATATCAACGCACTGACGCAAGGAACGTTGAAAAGCAAAGAAGATTTCCAAAGAATTTTTGATTATTCTTTTGAAAAATTGGGTGAAAAGCGAACAAAAAATGCACATATTCACTTCTCAAAAATTCAATATGGTTCAAAGGGCGAAATTCGACATTTGACTTTTGAAGATCAAATTTATGGTCCAAACTTTGAGCCACTTTGCGAAGTTCTTGTGGAAAATGACATGTCTTGTCACGTGATTTGTGAGAGCAATGGCACGATGGCAGAAGATTCTGTGAAAATGAAGGAGATATATCTTTCAAAATGCGGAAGTTTAGGCAAATAAATTTTTCAAAAACACTTGATATATGTCGGTTGAATATGTTATCATACACATGATAGGATGTAAAATAAATTTTTTTATAGGAGTTTTTATGATCACAGCAGGAGATTTCAGAAAAGGCACAACTTTTGAGATGGATGGGGCGGTTTATAATGTCGTTGACTTTATGCATGTAAAGCCGGGCAAAGGTTCTCCATTTGTGCGTGCAAAAATCAAAAATGTCATGACAGGGCAGGTGAAGGAAGATACCTTCAACCCTTCTGACAAATTTCAAGAAGCAATCATTGAAAAGAAAGAAATGCTCT
>CAZQMZ010000002.1:0-113054 GCA_964594865.1 uncultured Lachnospiraceae bacterium
AAACAATCTATACAATACTTTATTAACTTTTGTCCCAAACCTTGCCCTTGATATTGTTCATCAACTCTAAATGCTTGTAAATAAACTCAAAGTGAGTGTATGTTTAGTTTTTTTTAATTTTCTTTGTCAAATGCGAATTAAATTAAGATATTTTTTTTATAGAAATTGGTATTTTTCCAATCTAAACATAGCGGATTTCATTTTCTTTAAAAGTGCAGTCACTTCAATCTAAATTTTCGCTCCGTCTTTTTTTTATCATAATTTAAATTGAGTAGAATTTTTCATTTGGTGCCGAAGGTGGGAGTCGAACCCACATGAAGTTGCCCTCGCGGGATTTTGAGTCCCGTGCGTCTGCCATTCCGCCACTTCGGCATATATCTTTTCCAACGCAAATCCTGTTTGGTTGGTGGACTGCCAGGGGCTCGAACCCTGGACCCCCTGATTAAGAGTCAGATGCTCTACCAACTGAGCTAGCAGTCCAAAATTGTTTTGTTGTTTTTCATAAGAAAAAACTTTTTTCTCGCGACAAAAAACTATGTGTATTATACAACACATTTTCAATCTTGTCAACTAATTTTGCAGAAATTAATCTTCAAAATCGTCATCAATTTCAATATTGCCATGAAGTCTTTCAAAATCTTTAATATATCTTTTTATAGCGGCTTCAATCTCACGATTTTCGCTTCTTCCGTTATATTGTGCCATATATTTCAATTTTTGATGCAAATGGTTTGAAATTCTGAGTGTAAATTTTGGAAAATTTCTCATATAATCCCTCCTAAGTTTGATTTTACTAAAATTCGACACAATATACTTAAAAATGACGGCATTATGACGTCAAAATGACATTAAATTTTTAAGATTTTTTATAAAATATTCTTTTTTATCTTGAAAGTGGCAAAAAAACAGAGGAAATTATATATCATAATATGAAATCACAGAAAGTTTTACATCAAGATAGGTTGATTGAAAATTTGTCAAAGTTTAAGAATAAAAAGATCTGTGCGATGGTCAAAGCAAATGCATACGGACATGGTTTGGAGAAGATTGTCAAAATGATTGAAAAACATATCGACTTTTTCGGTGTGGTGAATATTGACGAAGCAATCGCTGTGAGAAGAATTTGTGATAAGCCAATTTTGATTTGTGCCAAAGTGCAAAATTATGCAACTTGCTTGAAGAATAATTTTGATGTTGTGATTGATGATGAAAACGATTTGAAAGATTTCTTGAAACATGGGCTTAAAAACAATTTACATTTGAAGATAAATTGCGGGATGAACAGATTTGGTGTAAAAAGTGTGCTCAACCTGCGGATGATAAACATGTTGTTGGAAAGTGAAAATGTGAAATTGAAATCAATCTGCACACATTTTCCATGCACTGAAAATCGGGCACAAACTTTGAAGAACTATGACACCTTTTTGAAATTGCGTGAACAGATCACACAAAACACGGCACTTTGCTTTGGTGGAAGCGGGATATATTCCTATCCTTTTGAGTTTGATATTCTTCGGCTGGGGATTGGGATGTATGGCTATGGGCAAAAAGGGCTTTTGCCGGTGATGTCTGTGAGATCTTATGTTTCAAAAATTTTTTATGCCAAAAAAGGAGAATTTGTTGGATACGGAAAAAAATATTGCGTCAATCGTGGTGGGTTGTTTGCGGTTGTGGCGCTTGGCTATGGCGACGGATTGAGAAGAAATTTGAGTGGAAAGTTTAAGGTGAAAATTAATGGGAAATCATATCACACTGTGGGCAACATTTGCATGGATGCTTTTTTCGTGAAAGTGGATGAAAATGTTTCTGTTGGAGATGTTGTTGAAGTGATGACGGATGCAAACTATCTTGCAAAAATTGGCGACACCATTCCGTATGAAATTTTGACAGGCTTTTCAAATTTAAGAGGAGAAATTTTGGTGGAAAAATGAATTACAAAATTTTTTTAGTTGGTGAAAATAAAAACAAAAATGTTTGAAAAAAGGTTGAAAAAATGTTAATATAATTGCATGATGAGAATAAGTTCTGGAAAACATAAAGGGCGAAGATTGGTTGAGAATAAATTTTCTCACATAAGGCCAACCACGGACAAAGTCAGACAAGCGCTATTCACGAAATTGCAATTCTTTTTGCCGGAGAAGGATGTGCTTGATTTGTTTTGTGGAACGGGAGCGATGAGCATTGAAGCGCTCAGCCGAGGGGCAAAAAGTGTGACAATGGTAGACAAAGATTTTCGCAGTGTGGAAATGGCAAGGCAAAACTTGAAAAACATTGGCATTGAACAAAAGGTGATCAAGTGCGATGCGCTTTTGTTTTTGGAAAAGTGTGATGCAAGTTTTGATTTAATCATCCTTGACCCGCCATATAAAAGCGGACTTTATGAAAGTGTTTTGGAAAAGATTTTTGAGAAAAATTTGTTGAAGGATGATGGGATCATCGTTTGCGAACACGCCAAAGAAGATGAAATTGTTTGTGATAAGTTTGAAATTTTTGATGAGAAAAGATATGGAAACATTATGTTGACATATTTTCAAAAGATATCAAAAAATACGTAAAAAACAATAAAAATTCGGTTATTTTTGATTTTTTATATTAATTTTTGCAATTTTTATTTATTTTTTTAATTTTATTTTTATTATTTTTTCAAATTTTTTATATATTTTTATTTGTTTTTTTTTAAAAATACGTAATTTAATTTTTCGTATTTTTTATTATCATTTTAGGAAATTAACATAAAAAATTCTCTTGCATATATTTTTCATATAGATTAAAGCAAGGAGAAAAAATATGTGCGGAATTTGTGCGGGGATTGGAAAGAAAAATGAGATAAAAAATGTTGTGATTGGTTTGAAAAAGTTGGAATATCGCGGTTATGACAGCAGTGGAATTGCCTTTTTAAATGGAGATAAAATTGATTGCATCAAAAGCGTGGGGCAGATTAAAAATTTGGAACAAAAATTGACAAAGCTGTTGAATGAAAAGGTTGTGATTGGACACACAAGGTGGGCAACTCATGGAGAAGTCAGTGAAGAAAATGCTCATCCGCATATCTCGGCAAATGGTGAGTTTGCTTTGGTTCATAATGGCATTGTTGAAAATTTTGAAGAGTTGAAAAAAGAGATGTCTGTTGATTTTTATTCTCAAACGGACAGTGAAGTTTTTGTCAATTTGATTGCGTCGCAAAGTGGCACAGTGTTGCAAAAATTGATGAAGGCATGTGAAAAAGTTTCGGGCAGTTTTGCTGTGGCACTTTTGCACAAAGGTGACAACAAAATCTATCTTGCCAGACGACACAGTCCAATCATGGTTGCGGTGGATGAAAATGGTGCAATGGCAGGCAGTGACATCTCTGTTTTTGCAGGAAGGTTTGAGTTTTGTTATATTTTGGATGACGATGAATTTGCGGTTATGAATGAAAAAAATGTAACTTTTTTCAATAAAAACGGCGAAAAAATCAAAAAAAATCGCTTTTTTATTAAAAATTTTGATTTTTTTGAAGAAGAAAATATGGAAAAATATTTTATGCTCAAAGAAATTAAAGAGCAACCTGTGGTTTTGAGAAGAACATATTTCAAATTATTTTCTGAAAAATTTCCTGTAGAAATTGAAAAAATAAAAAAATTTAAGAGTTTTCATTTTATTGCTTGTGGAACGGCATATCACAGTTGTCTTTTGGGTGCAAGGTTTGTGCAAGAGTTTTGCAAAAAAGAATGCAAAGTTTCCATTGCCAGTGAATTTAGATATGACAACAACATTTTTTCCAAAAACTGTCTTTATGTTTTTGTCAGTCAAAGCGGTGAAACGGCGGACACCATTGCGTGTGCAAGTTTGGTTAAAGAGCATGGAATGTCGGTGATGTGTGTGACAAATGTTCCATATTGTTCACTCAATAAAATTGCTGACTTCATTTTGCCGACCTATGCTGGTCGCGAAGTGGCGGTGGCTTCAACAAAGGCCTACACTGCGCAGGTCTTCACACTTCTTATTTTTGCGTTGAAAATTGCAGGAATGGAGAGTCAAAGATTGAGAAACTTTGTGCAATCAAATTTTTTGGAATCATTTGACGAGAAATTGATTTCTCAAATAAGCAGTTTCAAAAAAATCTTTTTTATTGGGCGTCAACAAGATTATGTCACTGCTTTGGAAGGAGCACTGAAACTTAAAGAGATTGCTTATATAAATTGTTTAGGTTTGCCAGCGGGAGAACTTAAACACGGCACACTTGCTCTTATTGACGATGAAACTTTGGTTGTTGCCATTTCCACTCAAAAAAATTTGAAAGAAAAAATGGAGAGCAATATTTTGGAAATAAAGGCGCGCGGTGGAAAAATTTTTTTGCTTTCCAATTTCAAACATGATATCCATGTTGAATATTTTCTCTCTTTGCCTGACTTCGAGCAGTTTCTTATGCCGATTGTTTCAATCTTTCCTCTTCAACGACTTGCTTTTGAAATGGCGGTGAAGTTGGGATATAATCCAGATAAGCCAAGGAATTTGGCAAAATCAGTCACGGTGGAATGATAATAAAACAGTTAAGTAAAAAAAATTAATTTTTTTTCAAAAACGCTTGACATTGCGGGGGGGGTGCTAAAATGTTTATGAAATCTATTTTAAGGAGATGAAAATGAAGATCATAAAAATCACTGAAGAAAATGTTTTGATTGGCACTGACGAGGGACAAGTTTTGCAAATGAAAAAACAAGATTTGGGGTTTGAACCAAAACTTGGTATGGAAGTGGAGAAATATTCTTCGGACAGCGAAATTATCATAACTCCAAAACAGTTTGCGGTTAACGAAGAGCCTAAACGCAAGGAAAGCGATGTAAATATGGAAGAAGCTTTGAAAAAAGGGATTGTTGTCAATGTTTCAAACACCAACACCACCGATTTAAGCAACAAATATTCAGATAATAATACATACGCGCAATCAGGTAAGGTTGTCAACAAATTGGTCTATGTGCTTTTGGCCATCTTCCTTGGTTGGTTTGGCTTGCACAAATTTTATGCAGGCAAGGCTTCTGGGGTCATTTACTTGCTGTTTTTCTGGACAGGTATTCCGTGCTTTATTTCCTTAATTGAAGGAATTATGGCATGTTTCAAACCATCAGACAGCAGGGGAAATATTGTCGTCTAGATTAAAAAAAACAAGTGTGCTCACTTGTTTTTTATATGCTTTAAATTTCTGGTTCAAAATTTTCGAAGATGACGTTGTCACAATATTTCACCACACGCATATATTCTTTTTTGCTGTCCACAGGCCAGGCAAGCAATGGCAGGTTTTTGAATTTTTTGACAATGCGATTTGGAAGGGTGGAAGATTCGTAGGCGATGAAATGTGGTTCGCTTACAGTTTTGTTTAGACGCATTCTTTTCAGCAAAAACTTTTTTATCCACGCTAACTTTGTTCCCTTGAAACTGCCAGAAAGTTGACCGCGGATGATTTGTGGAGCGTGTTTTTTGAAGTAAGCGAGAGAATATGGATTGAAAGACTGAACGGCATATTCACCTTTATAATTCTTCAAAAGGTCAATCACAGCTTGCTCAAGTTTGCCAACCTTGTGTTGATTTTTGATTTCAATCAAAATTGGCACTCTGGAATTGACAAAATTCAAGACTTCTTGCAGTGTTGGAATGCAGTCTTTTGTTCCACCAAGTTTGAGAGATTTCAAGTCTTCTTTGTTGAGATATTTCAAATATCCATCATTCCCTGTCATACGTGCGAGAGATTCATCATGAAAAACGGCAACTGTTCCATCGGCAAGAAGATGAACATCAAGTTCAATGGCATAGCCTTTTTCAATGGCATTTGCAAATGCCGACATTGAATTTTCAGGCACATTTTTTGTGTGAAAACCACGATGAGCAATTGGTGTTTCCACCAGCCAAGTTTTGAATAAATCCATAAGCATTCCACCTTTAAACAACCGAAAATAAATTTGATATTTAAATCATTTTATCTTTTTTCTCAACTTTTGTCAATTGTTCGCACAATTTTTCGCTATTTTTAACACTTATTATTGTTTCTAATGATTTATTTTATGCTTTTTTGTTTTCTTTTATAAATTTTTTGATCGTGTCGAGTCTGGCTTTTGCGTCCGCTTTGCTTTCTTCAAGCATTTTGCTGGCTTCTTCGCCTTTAAGTTCTTTGATTGCGCTGAACCGACTTTCTCCACTTAAAAAGTCGTCATATTTTTCAAAATCGCTGACGCTGTCGAGTGAGAGATTGTCGTCGTTTGGGTTATATCTCAAAAGTGACCAATATCCGCTCTCAACCGCTTTGCGCATTTCGGTCATCGTTTCGCTCATGTCAAAACCGTGACTAACGCAAGGGGAATATGCCACAATCAAACTTGGACCGTCAAAACTTTCTGCTTCTTTGAAGGCTTTTATGCATTGCGTCATGTTTGCACCAAGAGAAACCTGTGCAACATAGCAATTTTTCGACGCGATTGCAAGTGCCACCAAATCTTTCTTTTTCGTCTTTTTGCCAGAGGTTGCAAACTTCACCATCGCTCCACGTGGAGTCGATTTTGATGCCTGTCCACCGGTGTTGGAATATACCTCTGTGTCCAAAACCAAAATATTGACGTTTTCTTTGCAGTTCAAAACATGGTCGAGTCCACCATATCCAATGTCATATGCCCAGCCGTCACCACCGATAAGCCAAACACTTTGCTTTTCGTTTGGAGAGGAATATTCACTTCCAAGTTTGATGCCAAGACCAAATTCGGCATTATCTTCAAAGAGAGAGTTTGCCCATGCAGGACCTTTTCCATTTTCGTCTTTGAAATATGGGCAAGACGGATATGATCCGCCATAGATGCTCGAACATCCTGTTGCATTGGCAATGACCATGCGCTCTCCAAACAAGGTGGTTGCAAGGCGAATGTATGGCGTTTCTCCACAGCCTCCGCATGCACCAGAGAAACCAAAATAACAATCCTTAAACTGCAAACCTTTTGGAAGGTCGGTGGAAAATGGTGTTTCCTTTTCTGTTTTCAAAGTTTTGGTGAGAGCATAGTTTTTCTTCTCTTCTTCCATAAGTTCATCTGCCATGTGCATGACAAGCGCTTTCTCTTTGGCAAGGCAAGTTTTGGCACAAACTCCACAGCCAGTGCAATCTTCTGGACTGACCTGCAGTCGATAATAACATCCATTCATGCCGAAAGCGGAAGCAAATTCAAGCTCTTGTGGCGTTTGACCTTTGACGAGCACAGGACGTATGGCATTGTGTGGGCAGGCAATGACGCATTGACCGCATTGAATACAGTTTTTTGGAAGCCATTTTGGAAGGTGTCCAGCGAAACCACGTTTTTCAAAGTCTGCTGTTCCTTGTGGAATTTTTCCACTTTTTTCGAATGCTGAAACAGGAACTTTGTCGCCTTCCAATTTTTCAATTGGTTTCATAACCGATTGGTAGAATTTGTCGTTGATGTTTTTGTCGGTCAAATTGATGCCTTTGAAAGTGAACTTTGAAACATCCACTTTTTGCAATCTTTCAACAGCACCACGTGATGCTTTCAAGTTTTTCTCAACAACTTTTTTACCTTTTTTGGAAAAGGTGTCTTTGATATATTTTTCAATCTGCAAGGTGGCGTCTTGGAAGTCGATTATGCCAGCAATTTTGAAAAGTGCTGTTTGCATGATCATGTTGATTTTGTTGCCAAGCCCACATTCTTCCGCCAACTTCATAGCGTTGATGACATAGAGTGTTGCATGTTTTTCTTGCAAAGTTTTCTTATATATATCCGGCAAAATCTTGTCCACTTCATCAGCACTGAAAATGGTGTTGATCAGCACATTGCCGTTTTCCTTCAAGCCTTCAAGACAGTTATATCTGTGCACAAACGAAAAATTGTTGATGGTGATGATGTCAGCATTGTCCACGAGATAGGTGCTTTTGATTGGAGTGTCGCTGACACGGATGTGCGAGCGGGTGAGACTTCCACTCTTCTTGCTGTCATATTCGAAATAACCTTGAACATATTTGTCAAGTTCTTCGCCGAGAATTTTGATTGTGCTTTTGCTTGCCGACACTGTGCCGTCAGAGCCCAAACCCCAAAACTTCATTTGAAAAGCATTTGTTTTGGATTTATAATCACTGATTGGAAGTGAAGAGTGTGACACATCGTCGACAATTCCAACGGTGAAGTCATCTTTTTGCATATCAAAATTTTTGATGACTGCTTCAACCATGGCAGGAGTGAAATCTTTTCCGCCAAGTCCATAGCGTCCGCCCAAAACTTTGATGTTTGGACGATCTCTCAGTGCGGTGACAACATCAAGATAGAGAGGATCACGTGCACCACACTCTTTTGTTCTGTCCAAAACAATCACTTCTTCCACACTTTGTGGCAACATTTTTGAAAATTGAGCATACTCAAACGGGCGATATAGATGTGCGTTGACAAGCGCAACATCTTTGAAATTTTTGTCTGTTGAAAGCACTTCTTCAATACATTCACAAGAAGACCCCATGCTGACAATCACTTTTTTCGGTTTCTTTGCACCAATTAGGTCATATGGCAAATATGTTCTGCCTGTGAGAGCGAAGAACTCTTTCAAAATGTCATTCAAGATGGAATGAATGTTGACATAGGAAGGAGAAGAAGCTTCGCGATTTTGGAAAAATACATCTGGATTTTGTGAAGTGCCTTTTTGATATGGGGCGTCAGGCGTCAGGCGTCCGCTTCGGAACTTTTCAATTTCATCAAGTGGAAGCATTTTTTTGATGACTTCATCCGAAATTATCTCAATCTTTTGCGTTTCATGTGATGTTCGAAAACCATCAAAAAAATGAATGACAGGCAAGGATGTCTTATATGCAAGAACATGTGCAATCAAAGCAAAATCGTGTGCTTGTTGAACAGAAGAAGATGAAAGCAAAATACATCCCGTCGCTCTGGTTGCCATGACATCACTGTGATCGCCAAAAATGGAAAGAGCATGAGTGGAAATGGTGCGTGCTGAAACATGCAAAACGCAAGGCAGGTGTTCACCGGCAATTTTATATAAATTTGGAATCATAAGAAGCAGTCCTTGGCTGGAAGTGAAAGTTGTGGACATTGCACCAGCGCACAGACTTCCATGAAGAGTTCCGGATGCACCACCTTCAGATTGCATTTCCATCAAAGTTGGAAGTTTGCCAAAAATGTTGAGATGTCCGTTTGCGAGTTCACTATCGCAATACTCCGCCATTGGTGATGACGGTGTGATTGGATAGATTGGAATGACCTCGGAAAGTTTGTATGCAATCATGGCGGTGGCAGTGTTTCCATCCACAACCCTTTTTAATATTTTCTCATCAATATGATTTTTCAAATCAGGCACTGTTTCATCCTCCCTGTTTATCTTATAATATAAGAATAAGACTTTTTTTTGTCTATGTCAAATTTATTTCAAATTTTTATTTGTCTTATGCTCTGTTTTTTGTTAAAATAATGCCATGAGAAAGATTAAAATCACGTTGGAATATAATGGAAGCGATTTTCACGGTTGGCAAAGGCAGGACGGAAAACGTACAGTGCAGGGGGAGCTTGAAAATGCTTTTCTTTCTTTGACGGGAGAGATCGTTAAGGTGGAAGGAAGTGGCAGGACGGACGCGGGCGTTCATGCACTTGGACAAGTGGCAAGTGTGGAAATTGAAAGTGTCATTCCTTTGAAAAACATCAAAAAAGCACTCAACGACCTCTTGCCGACAGATGTGAGAGTGTGCAAAGTGGAAAGTGCAAAAGAAGATTTCCATGCACGCTTTTCAGCCAAGAGAAAGACTTATGAATATATTGCACAAGTGGGCGGGCAGAGAAGTGCAATCAATCACAATCTTCAAGGGTTTTATCCATATGATGTGGACATAAAGAAAATGAAAGAAGTGTCTAAACTTCTCATTGGAAAACATAATTTCAAAGGCTTTTGCAGTGCAAACACAACCGTGACAAATTTTGAGCGAGAGATTTTTGATATAAAAATTTCAAAAAGTGGTCATATTTTCAAGTTTGTTGTGACAGGAAATGGATTTTTATATAACATGGTGCGAATTATTGTTGGAACTCTTTTGGATGTTGGACGCGGTAAATTGACAAAACAAGATGTTCAAAAGGCGCTTGAAACAGGAGAACGAAAATTTGCCGGCATAACTATGGAAGCTTCTGGGCTTTATTTGAAAAAGGTGGAATATAAAAAATAATTTTATCAATTGCTTGATAAAATTATTTTTTTTGTAAATTTTTTATTTATGAAAGGGTTTTATAGATCAAATTCAAATAGAAAGTTTCATCGCCAATCAAAAATTCAAAAGTGATTTTGTAGGTGCCGTTTGAATATGTGACGGTGTAGTCATCGGAAGAGATGTCTTCTTGGAAGAGAAGTCCGCCGTTGAAAGTGAATGACTGCACACTTGTTCCATAAATGAACACACAAACCGCTCTCACATTTTGGGTGGTTGAAGGAGAAAGTTTGAGCACACTGCTGATGTTTTCCGTCGTCACAAGCACTCCGTCTTTGATGGAAACATTTGAAGTGGAATAGATTGTTGAAAGTGAAGTCGAACCTTGCGAAATATTGATGGATGACGCGGTCATGATTTCTGCTTGCGATTCAGAATCTTCTTCTCCATCACTGTCAGCTGTGGTTGAAATGAAGAAATAGTCGAGTTTGACATACACAATGTTGTTTTCGGCGAAAACGGCATAATATTCACCTTGTGTGCTGGAGCTTGACGAGAAAGTCAAAGTGCTTTTGGAGATTTCTCCGCTGTCGTCTTCGGTGTTGGAAATGGAATATGTTCCGCCACTTGTCAAAATTGTGTTTTGGCGAACCCAAGCAATGAAGTGACTGCCTTTGAGTGCTGTTGCCGTCAGTGTGACTGTTGAACCTTCTGAATATGAACCCTTGCCGGACACAGAACCGTATATTGTCGAACTTGAATAGACATTCACGGTGTATGAAACACTCTCATCGCAGCCAAAAAGGGCGACAAGTGGCAATATTAGTATTGACAAAAGCAACATTGAAAACTTTTTCTTCATATTCACACCAATACCTATTAAATATGATAACTAAATTTGTGAAAAAATGCAAACTTTTATTGATGGTTTCAACAAAAATTTCATTTAAATTTTGAGTATTTTTAAAGTGCTTGCATAAAATACCTTTTGTAAGGAGTTTTTTTATGTGGGAGTTTTGCATCTGTGTCGATTCGCTAAATCTTGAAATTTCAAAATTTATATATCAAACCTTGAAAAGACAGACAGAAAAACTTGGAAGTGTTGTGACGTGCTATCAAGAATTCAACAGTTTTTATATCCTTTTTGGTTGTCCTGTTGAAGAACAATCTCGTGCAAAGGTGTTGATTGAAAGATGTGTGATCAATGTTATATGCAATTTCTATAAAGAAGATTATCTTGCGAAAAATTTGAGACTGCCATTGCATGAAAATATGAGCATGACAGCATTCAAGAAAGCGCTGATCAATTTTGACAAGGAAACTGATTTTTATATCATAAGCAAAAACTTGGAACTTGAAAAAAATTTGCATTTAGATTCGTTCTATTTTTTCAAGTTGAAGTCGCTTCGTGATAAGTGGGCAGAACTTATCACTCTTGCAAACGAAAACAGTGACTATCTTGGAAGTACGGATGCTTTTTTTGACTTAATTAAATTTTTGATTGACAATCTGGAAATTTGCGAAGAAGAAATCGATGTCTTTGAAGACGAAAATGGCTATCATTTAAGTCCGGAAAGTGAAAACTATCCACGAGAAATTTTGTCAAAAGAAGGACTTGTGTCTTCATTGATTGAACTCTGTCCAAAAAAAATCAATCTATTTTGTCAAAATGATGACAAGACAGCAAATTTTTTATCTAAAATTTTTGATGAAAGAATCAACATCTATTACAACAAAAATGTTGAAAAAGTGAATAATTTTGGTCTTTTTAAATAAGAAGAAATGATAAAAATGCGAAAAACATCAAAAAAAACGTAAAAAAAACAAAAAAAATCGCAAAAAAATGCGAAAAATGTCAAAAAAAATAAAAAAAAGACCAATTGGTCTTTCAAAGATTAAAAAACCCTGCCACTTTCATTTGGTTCTTTAATCAAACCTGTGAGATATCCTTTAAATTCTGGATCTTTAACTTCTTCCAAAACTTCTTTGTGGTTATTCAAAAGAAATTCCATAAGTTTTGTGTGTTCACTTCCTGAAAGGATGCGGAGAACATCGAGAGTTGAAGAAGCTTCTTTTTTAAGGACTGGTTCGATTGTTTTTTCCATTTTTTCTCTCCTTTTAAATTTGTTTTATGTCAATATGTTTTTGAATGTGAATGTTATCATTTATACTTCATTTTGCTTGAAAGTATTCCTTGCATATCTTCACATTTTTTTGACCTCGAAGAGTTTATCATATATATCTGCGTTTGTCAATAGGAAATGTGAAAAAATATGTCTAATTTTGTTGTTTTTATATTTTTGTTTTTTTGTCAATATTCTTGACAAGAAAAAAAAATTGTATTATAATGATTTTGTGTTTAGTGAAAGACAAGTAGCGTCCATACAAGTGCACAGAGAAGGGTTGGTTGGTGAAAAACCTTGACGGAATGGAAAGAGCGAAACCACTTTTGCGCGAATGAAAACATTCAAAACATAAATTCAAAGAGTGGCAACAGTTGTTGCAATTAAGGTGGAACCGCGGTTTGATAAATCGTCCTTAAACAAAGATTTCTTGTTTTGGGCGATTTTTTGTTTTTGAAAATCGACAAGAAATCAATAACATTGAAATGGAGGCTGTTATGAAAGACAAAGAAAAAGATGAAAAATTGCACACCGCAAGACATTCTCTTGCGCACATTTTGGCAAAGGCATTGATGGAACTTTATCCAAAAACCAAACTGACCATTGGTCCAGCCATTGAAGATGGTTTCTATTATGACATCGACACAGATGTTCAACTGACGCCAGAGCATTTTGCGAACATTGAGAAGAAGATGAAGGAAATCATAAACAAGGGTGAACCTTTCACAAGAAAAGAAGTTTCTCGCGATCAGGCACTCAAACTTTTTGCGGGGAATGAATATAAGACAGAAATCATCAAAGAACTTCCAAAGGACGCTGTGATTTCCATTTATTACACCGGCGACGACTTTTTTGATTTGTGTTCTGGACCGCATGTTGAGAGCAGTCGAAATTTGCAAAACTATGCTTTCAAAATTCATGCAGTGAACGGGGCGTATTGGCGCGGAAACGAGAAGAACAAGATGTTGCAACGCGTCTATGCCTATGCTTATCCTGACAAAAAACAACTTCAAGAGCACATCAATATGCTGGAAGAAGCGAAGAAGCGGGATAACAGAAAGTTGGGAAAGGAACTTAAACTCTACATGCTTTCTCCAGAAGGACCGGGCTTTCCATTCTTCCTTCCAAACGGAATGATTGTTCGAAACCTTTTGATTGACTATTGGCGCGAACTGCACATCAAGGCGGGATATCACGAAATTTCCACACCAATCATGCTTTCGAGACACCTTTGGGAAACTTCGGGGCATTGGGACCACTATAAAGAAAATATGTATACAACCAAAATTGACGATGTCGATTTTGCTATAAAACCTATGAACTGTCCAGGTGGTGTGCTGATTTATAAAAACAGTCCACATTCTTATCGCGACTTGCCACTTCGTCTTGGCGAACTCGGTTTGGTGCACAGACATGAAAAATCGGGCGAACTTGGCGGACTTATGCGTGTTCGTTGCTTCACACAAGACGATGCACACATCTTCATGACGCCAGAGCAAATTCGTGGTGAAATCAAAAATGTGGTGGCATTGATTGACCAAGTGTATAAGACTTTCAATTTCAAATTTCATGTCGAACTTTCCACTCGTCCAGAAAACAGTATTGGAAGTGACGAAGATTGGGAAATGGCAACAAACGCTTTGAGAAATGCACTTGATGATTTGAAACTTGATTATGTTGTCAACGAAGGCGACGGAGCCTTCTATGGTCCAAAAATTGACTTCCACTTGACAGATGCCATTGGAAGAACTTGGCAGTGCGGAACAATTCAACTTGATTTTCAACTTCCACAACGTTTTGAATTGGAATATACAGGCGAAGATGGAGAAAAACATCGTCCAATCATGATTCACCGCGTGGTTTATGGTTCAATTGAAAGATTTATGGGAATTTTGATTGAGCATTTTGCTGGTGCGTTTCCACTTTGGCTTTCGCCGGTGCAGGTTAAGGTGCTTTCGCTCACAGACAGAAACAACGACTATGCGTCAAAGGTTTATCAAACTTTGCGCGACCGTGGTTTGCGCGCAGAACTTGACGACCGCAACGAAAAGATTGGATATAAAATTCGTGAGGCGCTTTCAATGAAAATTCCATATCTCATCATCGTCGGCGATGAAGAAGAGAAAAACTCGACAATTTCCATTCGTGGACGTGGGTTTGAAAATAAGAGCGGACTTAAACTTGATGACTTCATTTCAAGACTGAATGAAGAGATAAAAGACAAAAAAATCTAAATTTTTCAAAAAAGTATTGATTTTTTGTTTGCATTGTGGCATAATCTGTGATAGAATGTGAAGGAGTGCAAAAGATATGGGCATTGATGAGCTGATTTTGCCATTGGGAGTTGTGTTTTTTGTTTGCTTTTTTGGATTTTTCTTTAAGTAAAACATGAAATCAATTCCAAAAAAAATGATTTTAAAGAGGTGATACTATGACAAGTATGTTGCTTGCTGACACAAACAGTATTTGGAGCTGGGTTTTGATTGTGATTGTTGTTCTTCTTTTGATTGCTCTTCCAATCATGATGAACGCAAGAAACAAGCGTGAAACTCAAAAGATTCAAGAACAAACAAACTCGCTTAAGGTTGGCGACAAGATTTTGACGACGAGCGGTGTGTATGGAACAATCACCGAACTTCAATTTGACGACTCCAAAAAAGTTGTTGTTATTGAAACTGGTGGAAAGACAAAAAGCTATATGACAGTTGATGCATATGCAATCTACACTGTTTTCAAGAGCGAAGCCGAACTTAAACGTGAAGCAGAAGCAAAGGCGGAAGCGGAAAGAGCAAGATTGGCAGAGGAAGAAGCAAAAAGAGAGGCAAAGAAAAACAAGAAAAAGAAGGTGGTTGAAGAAACTTCAAACGAAAGCACTGCAAGTGAACCTGTTGTTGAAGAAGTGAAGGAAGAAGTTGCAGAGAAAAAGACTTCCAAAAAATCTAAAAAAGACTAATTTCAAAACAGACCATGTTTTCATGGTTTGTTTTTTTTGTTCTTAATTCAACCTTGTCCGCATAAAATGTTCTAAAATAAATTTTTGTTTGTTTTGCGGGGAGGGTGTCAATAATGAAAGTGAGAGCACTTAAAAGTGAAAAGAAAGGCGGAAGTTTGTGGCTTTGTGTTGCAAAAGGTGTTGTTGCAGGTCTTTGTGTCGCTTTGGTGGGAATTTTGATTTTTGCTTTCATTTTGCGATTCACTTCCATATCTGACGATGTCATCACACCGGTCAACCAAGTCATCAAGGGCGTTTCAATTTTCTTTGGCGTTTTTGTCGGTATGAAAAAACATAAGAGCAAAGGTCTTCTTTCTGGGTTTTTGATTGGATTGTTTTTCACAATTTGCGCTTTTTTGGTCTTTTCTGTGCTGGATGGGGCATTCCAATTTGACCGCACACTTTTGAATGATATCATTTTTGGCAGTGTTATTGGTGGAATTTGTGGAATTATTTGTGTCAATTTGAAAAAAAATTAGACTTTTTGTTTGACAATCGCCCCTTAATATATTAAAATATACGAGTATTACATCTTTCAAGGGGAAACAATGGCTAAATTAAATCGAAGCAAAAAAAATTCCATTCTCAACTTTGTTGCTGTTGTCGTTTTGACTGTCATTGGGTTGGTTTTGACCTTTTGCAGTTTTAATATTCCTTTCACATCTTCAATTTTCAAAGGCTTTGCAAACTCCATTTCTCTTGGAATGGATCTTGCTGGTGGTGAAGCTGTTGTTTATGAATGTGATGCAGACGACGACTTGGACTCGGCAATTGATGACACAATTGCAAAATTTTCTGATGTCATCAATGTGTTGAGCAATGAATATTCTGAAACAGCAATCACAAAACAAGGGGACAACAAAATTCGAGTTGAAGTGTCAGCTGTGTCGATTGGCGAATCGGTGTTTGAGTTGTTGGGGAAAGACGTTTATTTCACCGCAGAATCTGGCTCAGACGCAGAAGTCTATTTGACAGGAAGCGACATCAAAAATGTGGAAATTTCTTATTACAGCGGGTCCTATGTTGTTGTCATCAATTTCACAACTTCTGGACAAACCAATTTTCAAGAGTTGGCACAAGTTGTCAGTGATGACGACGAAGGAACTGACGAAGTTTACATCTATTTTGACGAAGTTGGCGGATCAAGCTACATCAACATTTCTTGCAGTGGCTATGATTTGACAGAAATGACTTCTTTCTCAATTTCGTATGACGATCAAGATGACGCAAAAATTGTTGCGGCACGTCTTTTGAGTGGAAGATTTTCTGCATCCTTGACAATGGTGGAATATTCCACAATTTCTGCCACTCTTGGACCAAATGCTCTTCTTTTGATTATCATTGCAGGTGTTGTTGCCTTTGTTCTCACCATGCTTTTCCTTTGGTTGAGATATGGTGATTTTGGATTTTTGGGTTCTTTCGCATTGGTGATTTATGCTCTCTTGACAATCTTTTTCTTGCAAGCATTCTCTTTCGTCACACTCACACTTTCGGCTCTGGCGGGGGTTGTGCTTTCATTTGTCATTACGGTGGCAGGAACAATTGTTATCTTCGAAAAAATTCGAGAAGAATATCGCACAGGAAAGAAAATTCCTCTTTCTGTTAAATCTGGTTTTAAAAATTCGTTCTGGTCAATCTTTGACGTCAATATTGCGTCCATCATCTTTGCTGTTTTCCTGCTGATCTTGGGCACACCTTCCATCCGTGGTTTTGCAATCACTCTCTTGATTGGTCTTGTTCTTTCGTTGTTCAACAATCTTGTTGTTTTGCGTTTCTTTGTGAAGTGGTATTTGCCTTTCAACAGCGTGAAATACAAAAAATTGCACTTGCCAAAACAAGTTCGCGTTTTCAAGGGCGATGAAGAAATTGTTGTGGATGATTTAGGAGGACAAACAAATGAGCAAATATAAAAAGAAAAACACGTTCTCTCTTGAAGGTTCAATTGAAAATTCAAACTTTGATTTTTGCAAAAATTTTAAGTGGTTTTTGATTCTTCCTTTGGTCATCATCGTTGTTGGTATTGTCCTTCTTTGCACTGTTGGATTCAATCTGGGATATGACTTCACCGGTGGCTCTGCCATCACGATTTTTGTTGATAGTGACGGTCAGTTCTCTGATCAGGCATATGATGTTGATGAAGATTTTTCGGAAATCAAACAAATTATAAATTCTGTTTTGAAAAAACATGGACTTTCTGCTTCATCCATTCAAAAGATTGAGATCAGTGAAGAAAGCGATGAAAATGTCGATTTGAATCTTCTTGGCAAAGATGCCGTGATTGTGAAATATCAAAATGACATTTCGCTTGATGCTGATGAAATTGAAGCATTGAACGATGAAATTCGTTTGGAACTTTTGAAAGCATTTGGTTTTGTTTTGGATGACGACACACTTGAAAGCTTGGAAGGTCAGGATGTTTTGACACTTGTTTCAGAGGCCGAAATCACTTCTTCAAGTGTGACGACCGAGACCATCATGAGGTCGGTTGTGGCTTTCATTCTTGCGTTTATCTTTGTTTTGGCGTATATATGGTTGCGTTTTGACTTTGCTTGTTGCCTTTCTGCATTCTTGACATTCTTCCACGATTTCTTTGTCACAGTTGCACTTTTGTTGATTTGCCAAGTGCAAATCAATGTCAACTTCATAGTTGCGGTTGTTGCAGTTTTGGTCTATTCAATTCTCAACAACATCATCCTTTTCGATCGCATTAAAAATGAAATTGCTTTTCTCAACAATAACGAGAAAAAGATTGAAAACAATTCTGTTGCAAACATCGCTGTCAAAAACTCAACATTGCGCTTGATTTTGACAACTTTGATTGCAGTCGTTGTGGGCTTGATGTTTGTTGCCATTGGAGTTTCTGGCGTTCGCGAATTTGCCTTCCCAATCATAATTGGTTGTTTGGCAGCGTTCTATTCTTCCAATTTCATCACACCGGGGCTTTGGGCGATTGTTTATAAACCAAAAAAGAAGAAAAAACAAAACAAAAAGAAAAAATCAAAAGATGACACTGTTGTTTCAATTGAAAACGCTGTTGATTGATTAAAAATATGAAGTGGTGACACTTCATTTTTTATTGCCTAGGTGTCGCGATGTCCTGTTTTGTTGATGAAAGATGCACTGTCGCTGGCGATGAAAATTTTGTCGTTGCCATATTTGTTTTTGATTTCTTGAATGCTGGAATTGAGCGAATTTGATTCTTGATTGAAAAAAGAAAGTTGTTCAATCTTGTCAAGTTGGTGCAAAGTTGACATTCTCACGCGGATGGCACGGATTGGTTTGTCATATTTCCAAAACGAATCAATCAAGTTCATGGCTTGCTGTGAAATTTCTTCACTCGAACGTATTGGAGCAAGGGTGCGGGAGTGATGAAAACGTTCAAAATCGGCAGTTTTCAGCGTGACAGAAATGCAAGAACCTTCGAAATTGCCATCATACATTCTTTGGGAAATCTTTTCGGACAGAAAAGTCACCACTTTGCTCACTTCTTCTCGCGTTTTCACATCAATAATGGTGGTTGTGCCATTGCCTATACTTTTGGGCGGTGTGAGATTATAATAACATGCCACCGGTTCGAAAAACTCGTTTCGCAGTTTCAATCGAAGTTCAACGCCGGTTTTGCCCATGACTTTCTTGACAAATTCTTCGGGCAAGTCAACAAAATCACCGATTGTCATTACGTTCATTTTCTCAAATTTTTTTGTAAGGCGTCCACCTATGCCTATTATGGAGTTTAGGGGAAGGATATAAGTTTTTTCTTTAAAATCTTCCGCTGAAATTATTGTTGTGGCGTCCGGCTTCTTTAAATCGCTTCCAAGTTTGGCGAAAATTTTCGAAAATGAAACGCCAACCGACACCGTGAAGCCAAATTTTTCACGGACGCGTTGTCTAATTTCATCCGCAATCTCCTTTCCAGATTTTTGAAGATATTTCAAACTTGCCGTCACATCCAACCAACATTCATCCAGACCTAGTGGTTCCACCAAGTCGGTGTATGAAAGATAAATTTGATGCAGTTCTTTGGATATTTTCTCATATAGGGCATAGTGTGGTGGAAGAGTGACGAGATTTGGACACTTTTGTTGTGCTTGCCATATGGCTTCGCCGGTCTTGACTCCGCACGCCTTGGCAATCTCGTTTTTCGCTAAAATGATTCCATTTCTCTTCTTTGGGTTGCCGGTGACAGCCACAGGTTTGTCTTTCAGTTCTCTTCGCTCGGCACACTCCACAGAAGCAAAAAAATTGTTGACATCAGAATGTAAAATTGTTCGCTCTTTCATTTGCCTTTTTCAACCTTTTTTTGTTATAATCTCTTTATGGAATTGTTTCCATTTTGGGAGAGACTATGCAGAAAACGGGCAAGAACATCATCAAATTCAAAACAGAGAAACAAGATTGGAAAGATGTTGACGGCGATATCATGCGGTTTAAAAGCAAAATTATCTTCAAAAATTGCGAATTGGTGGACATAAATGAAAACTCTTCGCGAATTGTCGACATCTTGGTGGAAAACGGAATAGTCAAAAAAATTGGCAAACATATTTATGGAGATTCTCAAACAGAAGAGATAGACATCGACAAAAACTTTGTTTTGCCATCATTCAAAAATGCATTTGCTTATTCTTCCAAAGTTCATGAAATTGATTTGTCATTTGACAATAAAACACAGATGTTGTTCAGCGAACTTATGGTTCTCAAAGATGTTTTGGGTGGAGTTTTGTTTGCGGATGGCTCCAAAAACACTCTTTTGGTGGACGATATCGCAGAACTTGAAGAGAAAGATTTAAGCGAAATTTCCAATCTTTCCGCCAGCAAGAATTTGCAAGTTATTTTGAAAGTGGGACAAAACTTGGACGAACTTGGCACGGTGGACAAAAAGTTTGGGAAATCTTTGCCACTTGTTTTGGAAGATTTTGGCATTTTGGACAGAGATTGGGTGCTTGTGGGCGGAAATTGTCTCGAAAAAGACGATTTGCGGATATTTAGAGAGCACGGAAACAAAATTGTCATTTGTCCACTTGAAGATGGACAGGCGGGTCGACGACCGGTGAATCTTCTCACTCTCAAAAACTTGGACTTTGATATTGAAATTGGAAGTGGCTATGCCTTTGAGATTGACTATTTTGCATACATTCGACAGATTCTTATGCAACAATGGGCGCTTTTTGAGGATAAGAATTGCATATCAGAAAAAGATGTTTTTCTCATGGCAACGGGCGAGCCAACTGTTAAGGAAGGTGATAGAGCAACTTTCATTGTCGTCAACAAAGAGCGTTCGCTCTATCCAACCATACTTCAAAGTCTTGTTTGGGGGAAGTCGAAACAGGATGTCATTATGACAGTACTCGAAGGGCGAATTATTCAAACATTTGGAGATATTGTCAGCGGAATCAGTGGGTTGGATTACTTTGAAATTATCGACGAACTTGTCAAAAACATGAAAAAGGAGAAATAAAATGAAAATTGAAGAAAGATTGTCAAGCGAATTTGGATTGAGAGCAGATTATACACAAAACATAATTATGCTCATCGATGAAGGAAACACAATTCCGTTCATTGCGAGATATAGAAAGGAAATGCACGGCTCTTGCGACGACCAAGTGCTTCGTAATTTTGCAGATAGGTTGAAATATTTACGAAACCTTGATGACGAAAAAGAAAAGGTTCAAAAGGTCATCACCGAGCAAGGGAAGTGGACGGACGAACTTGCCAAAGTATTGGAAGAGGCAATGACCTTGACCGAAGTGGAAGACATTTATCGTCCATATAAGCCAAAGAGAAAGACAAGAGCAAGTGTGGCAATTGCGAAAGGATTGGAGCCGCTTGCTGACATTTTGCAAACACAAAGCAAAGATTTTGATGTCTATGAAGAAGCCAAAAAGTTTATCACCGAAGAAGTTGCCACTGTTGAAGATGCCATTGCAGGTGCGAAAGATATTGTTGCAGAGCGTATTTCTGACAGTGCTGAACTTCGAAAAGAACTGCGCGAAATCATTGCAAACAAGGCGTTCATCTTCTGCACTTTGGTTGAAAATGAAAACAACTTGACATATGAAACATATTCCGGATTCAAGCAAGAAGTCAACAAATTGCCAAGCCATAGAATTCTTGCCATAAATCGTGGTGAAAAAGAAAAATGTTTGAAAGTGGAAATTCAAATTGATGAGAAGTTGACCATCCCTGTGATTGAAAAATATTTCAAAAAAGACAATGAAAACACCAATGCACTTATGGATGAAGTGTTTGCTGACAGTTATGAACGTCTGCTATTCCCTTCGCTTGAACGTGAATGCCGAAGCAATTTGACAGAAATGGCGGATGAGCAAGCAATCAAGATGTTTGAAGTCAATCTTCGCCCTCTTCTTCTTGAAGCACCACTCAAAAACAACATCATCATGGGCTTTGACCCGGGATATCACAACGGGTGCAAAATTGCCGTGATTGATAAAAATGGTTCGGTGCTTGACACGACAGTTGTCTATCCAACTCCACCACGCAACAAGACGGAAGAAGCAATGGAAAAGCTTAAAGTGATGATTGAGAAAAACAATGTTGACATCATCGCCATTGGAAACGGAACTGCGTCGAAAGAAAGTGAAATTTTTGTTGCCGAACTCATCAAAAATTGCAATCGACCGGTGAGTTATGCCGTTGTCAGCGAAGCAGGTGCGAGTGTTTATTCTGCCTCCAAACTTGCAGCTGAGGAATTTCCAGAATATGACGTCAACTTGCGTTCGGCTGTCTCCATTGCGAGAAGACTTCAAGACCCACTTGCTGAACTTATCAAAATTGACGTCAAGTCCATCGGAGTGGGGCAATATCAACACGACATGCCACAAAATCGTTTGACGGAAGTGTTGACCGGTGTTGTGGAAGACTGCGTGAACAGTGTCGGCGTTGACCTAAACACTGCAAGTCCAAGTTTGTTGTCCTATGTTTCCGGACTCAATATGTCAATTGCGAAGAATATTGTGACATATCGTGGCAAAGTCAAAGGGTTCAAGAGTCGAGAAGAGTTGTTGCAAGTGCCAAAACTTGGGCCAAAAGCGTATGAACAATGCGCAGGCTTTTTGCGTGTCGTTGGAGGAGATAATGTGCTTGACAACACCGCTGTGCATCCGGAAAGTTATGATGCAACAAGAAAACTTCTCAATATTTTTGATTTGACCGAAGATGATGTCAAAGAAGGAAAACTTGTGCTCTTGCCAAAAATGATTGAAAATAAAGGTGAGAAAAAAGTGGCGGATGAATGTGGCGTTGGTGTTCCAACACTGAGCGATATCACAAATGAATTGTTGAAACCGGGACGTGACATCCGAGAAAGTATGCCAAAACCTGTGCTTAGAAGTGACGTCATTCACATGGAAGACTTGAAAGAAGGAATGGTTTTCAGAGGTGTTGTCAGAAATGTCGTTGACTTTGGTGCTTTTGTGGATATTGGAGTGCACCAAGATGGACTGGTTCACATTTCACAACTTTCTGATTCTTTCGTCAAACATCCAAGTGATGTTGTGAAGGTTGGAGATGTTGTCGATGTGAAAGTTATGGCTGTTGACCTTGCAAAGAAAAGAATTTCATTGACCATGAAAGGAATTGAAAAAGATGGAGAGTGAAATCTGTCCAAAGTGCCACACCAGCGCCGAGGAAATTTTGGAAACGGGCTTTGTGGGATGTGAAAAATGCTATGAACTTCCATCGGTGAAGAGAGCAGTAGACAAGATGTTTGGAGGAAAAAGGCATCCAACAAGCGAAAGTTTTGAGTGAGTGAAAAGTGAAGAATTTTGAAAACATTGCAATTTCATCTCGAATTCGTTTGGCACGCAATGTGTCTGGATTTAATTTTTTCACGAAATTACGTGACGAAAATGACGCCAACTTCATTGTGTCATCTGTTTCTTTTGCACTCTCAAAATTTGGAGATTTTGACATAATCAAACTGAAAAATCTTCCTTTAAATGAATGTAACGCACTTTTGGAACGCCACATCATCAGCAGAGAACTCATCGAAAACAAAGATATTTCAGCTGTGGCACTTTCGCCAGATGAACATTTGATCATAATGATGAATGAAGAAGATCACATAAGGGAACAATGTATGTGGGAAGGATTTGATCTCTTTCGACCTTATCGTGAAATCAAAAAACTTGACGACCTTCTTCTGTCAGAAATCGATGTGGCGTATTCGAAAGATTATGGTTTCATCACATCCAGTCCGTCGAATCTTGGCACGGGGATGAGAGCGTCTGTCATGTTGTTTTTGCCTGCTTTGGAAAGGATTGGCGACATCAATATCATCAAAAGCGAAACAAAGAAAGAAGGTCTCACGGTGCGAGGTTTATATGGCGAAGGCAGTGGCGCACGTGGAAGTTTTTATCAAATTTCCAACCAAAATTCGCTTGGTATGACCGAAAAAGAAATCATTGACAGTGTGTCGGAATATGTTTATGAAATTTGTGAAATGGAACTTTCGGCAAGAGAAGATGTCTTGGCAACCAATCACGATGCACTCATCGATGAGATATATCGGGCGTATGGAGACTTGAAAGAGTGTTTTTTGCTTGAAGAAAAAGAGATGTTGGAAAAATTGTCATTGATCAAATTCGGCGCAGTTTTGGGTTTTTTGAAAATCAACGATCAAAAGGCTTTTGACAAGTTGTCAATCGAGGGTTGTTCGGCAAATTTGAAAGAAATTGAAAATTTTTCCAACTCTTCAAAGGAGAATCTCAAAAGAAGTGAGTATATAAATAGGAAAATCAAAGAACTTGTTGAACGTGCATGATGAAATTTGATTTTAAGGAGGAAAAATATGGCTTTGAATAGTGGACTTTTTTCGGATAGCATTGAAAAAGTGATTAAAAATGCAAGTAAAATTGCACTGCGCTTTGGGAGCAATCTTGTCGGCACGGAGCATGTTTTGTATGGACTTGTCAGTGTGAGCGATTGCACTGCATCCAAACTGC
This sequence comes from uncultured Lachnospiraceae bacterium, assembly GCA_964594865.1. Taxonomy (GTDB): domain Bacteria; phylum Bacillota; class Clostridia; order Christensenellales; family UBA1242; genus Caccovivens. The sequence continues at coordinate 24,241 of CAZQMZ010000002.1, forward strand.
TTTCATCATATGGAGTCACCGAAAATGCCCTTTTTGAACTTTTTGAAGAGTCGGCAAGTGGGGTTGCGCTTTTTGGTAATGTGGAGTTGACTCCACGAACAAAAGAATTGTTTCAAATTGCACAGCAAATTGCAATGGATTTGGGACATTCTTTCATTGGAACAGAACATTTGCTTTTGGCAATTTTGTCCAATAAGAGTTGTTATGCCACAAGAATTCTGGAAAATTTCTTTAATATTGATGTTGAAGAAGTGAAAATCAAACTGCTTTCTTCTCTTCAAATCAATGTGACAAACAGAGAAAACAAAAAATCGGAAGATAATTCTCAAGCTGGAAGCACTTTGCCGGAAAAATTATTGGAAATGGGCAGTGACATCACATTGAAAGCGCGTCAACATAAACTTGATCCGGTGATTGGACGAGAAGATGAAATTCAGCGCGTCATTGAAATTCTTTGTCGCAAAACCAAAAACAATCCGGTGCTTATTGGTGAAGCTGGCGTTGGAAAGACATCGGTTGTTGAAGGTTTGGCACAGGCAATTGCCAGCGGTGATGTCCCAGAACAAATCAAGGACAAAACTGTCTATGCTCTTGAAATGGGCGGGCTTATGGCTGGCACAAAATATCGTGGACAAATGGAAGAAAAACTTAAAGATGTCATTGAAACCATCATTCAAAATGGCAACATCATTGTCTTTATTGATGAAATTCACACATTGGCGCAAGCGGGAAGTGAAAAGGGTGAAACAAGCCCTGCGGATATGCTTAAACCATATCTCGCACGTGGTGAATTACAAACCATTGGTGCAACCACAACAGATGAATATCGAAAATATATTGAAAAGGACAAAGCTTTGGAACGTCGTTTCCAACCTGTGATGGTCAATCCACCATCTGTTGAACAAACAATCGAGATTTTGAAAGGCTTGAAGGACACATATGAGGCCTTTCACAAAATAATCATCACCGATGAAGCAATCTCGGCGGCGGCACATCTTTCGGACAGATATATCACAGACAGAAGTTTGCCAGACAAAGCGATTGACCTTATTGATGAGGCTTGCTCACGTGCAAAGGTCAATTTCACACTCAAACCGCAAAAAGTGCGTGATTTGGAAGATAAAATCAAGGCACTTTCGGCGAGTCGCGACGAGGCATCTCTCCAAAGGAATTACGAAAAAGCGGCGAAATTGCAGTCAGAAATCATAAATCTTGAAAATGAATTGCGTGCGCAAAATGAAAAAATTGTCAAAAAGAGTGGAAGCAGTCAAATCGGCGAAAACGAAATTGCAGAAGTTGTGTCAAAATGGACTGGTATTCCTGTGACAAAACTCACCGAAGGTGAGAAAGAAAAACTTTTGCATTTGGAAGAGATTTTACACAAGCGTGTTGTGGGACAGAATGAGGCAATCAATGCTGTGTCCAAGGCGATAAGACGTGCAAGAGTGGGGCTTCAAGACAACAAACGACCAATCGGTTCTTTCCTGTTTATGGGCCCAACCGGTGTGGGCAAGACGGAGCTTTCCAAGGCTATTGCAGAAGCACTCTTTGACAACGAAAACAACATTGTTCGAATTGATATGAGTGAATATATGGAAAGTCACACTGTTTCCAAACTTATTGGTTCACCTCCGGGATATGTTGGTTTTGATGAAGGCGGGCAGTTGACCGAACAAGTGCGCAGAAAACCATACAGTGTTGTTCTTTTTGATGAAATTGAAAAAGCACATCCGGAAGTTTTGAATGCTCTTCTTCAAATTTTGGATGACGGGCGACTGACGGACAGCAAAGGTCGAACGGTGTCGTTCAAAAACACTGTCATCATAATGACAAGCAACATCGGTGCAAATGAAATTCGTCAACAAAAACAACTCGGCTTTGGCTCTGAAAACAATCAAAAAATCAATGAAAAAGACATATATATGGATGCGCTTAAGAAGAAATTTAAGCCAGAACTTATCAATCGTATTGATGTTATTTGCATTTTTGAAAGCCTTTCGAAGAAAGATCTTGAAAAGATTGCAGAAATTTTGATTTCTGGAATCAACAAGCGTCTTTCTGCAAAAGGTTTGAAAATTTTGGTGGACAGAGAAGCAATCGACTTTGTTGTCGCAAAAGGTTCCAATCTCACTTATGGCGCAAGACCACTCAAACGTTTCATTGAGCAAGAGATTGAAGACCGCATCGCTGAAAAGATATTACTTGGCAATTTGCCTGATCATGGAACAATTCATGTGGGACTGAAAGGCGACGAGTTGAAATTTAGTGTGGAATGATGAAAAATTATTTTGAAAATGCTAAAATTTTTGATATAATGTGTCATATAAAAATTTGATGACAATTTGTCATTTAAAAAGGAGAAGAATTATGAAAGTTACTTTTGTCGAAAACAAATATAAAATTGCCAAGCGCTTCAAAGATGTTGTCAATGAAAAATTGGCAAGACTTGACAAATATTTTGGTGAGGATGCAAATGCAAGAGTTGTTTGCTCAACACAAAACAAGATGGATAAACTTGAAATCACAATTTCCAACAAGGGCATTTTATATCGCTCTGAAGTTTTGAGCCCAAATATGTATAACAACATTGACACAGCACTTCCAAAACTTGAAAAACAAATTGTGCGAAACAGAGAAAAAATGAAAGACAAAAAACGTTCTGTCACAAAGAATTATGGTTTCGAATTTTTGGAAGAGTTGCCAGAACTCAAACTTCCGGGAATTTATAAAACGAAGTCTTTTGACCTTGATCCAACAACTGTGGAAGAAGCAAAGGATGCAATCGAAAGATTGGGACACAGTTTCTATGTTTTCCTTAATGCTGAAACAGGCAAAGTGAATGTGCTCTATAAGCGCACACAGGGTGGTTATGGTCTGATTGAAGTGAATTCATAAGAAAAAACACCATTTTTGGTGTTTTTTTTGATGTTTATGCCGTTTTTAAAACATTTTTGTTGAATTGTTTTGATATTTTTCCATGAAAAGCACACAATATCTTCATGAAAAAATGGTTGTGTGTGTTGTTGATTTGTTTTTGTGTGTTTGCGGTTGGTTGCGACAGTGAAACACAAGTGAATTGTGCACATATTTCAAACATAACTTCGGCACTGTCCAATCAATATGCCATCAAGGTTGTTTTGGATGATGACGAACGTGTTCAAGAAAAATATGTCAGCCTGCAGATCAAATCGAGTGTGGAAAATTTATCCTTAACTTTTGGAGAAGAAATGGGAGATGACTATGTCCTGTCTTTTCCCAAAGCTGACTATTGGTATAACTTGACGTATTTGATCAGTCAAACAAACGGTGTGGGCACTGAAGCAGGTTATTTGGATTATGAAGAATATGGCGATCGCGTTTTTCGTTTCTCAGCCGAAGAAGATGTCAAACTTACTTTTCGGATGGTTGCGGGTGCCACGAAGGTGAACGAAGAAACAGGTGAAGAGATTTTGGTTTTGAGCGAACCTATTTCCAAAGAAGTGGAAGTGGATGTCAAAAAAAATTGATTATTGAAATATGATATAATGGTTTGCAAAAGTTGCAAATCATTTTTATTTTTTTTTCAAATATGTTATCATATATAAAAATAGGCAGGAGATTTTATGTTATCAATAAAAAATTTATATCTCAAATACACAAAAGAATTCTACGCTTTGGAAAATATAAGTTTGGAAGTTTCTTCTGGCGAAAGCGTTGCTTTTGTTGGAGAACAAAACAGTGGAAAGACCACACTTTTGCGCGTTATTGCAAAATTGGAGGAGTTTGACAGCGGAGAAATCTACATCAACAATATTCCACTCAAAAAAGTTGATTTCAAGACAGATGTGAGCGTTGGCTATGTGCCATATTGTCCTGTTTTTCTCGAAAATAAGACTGTTTACGAGAATTTTCGATATATCTTGAACAAAAAAGGTGTCAAACCAGCAGAAGCAGAAAAAATGATCAACAATGCAATCATCGATTTTTCGATTGAAAAACTTCGTGATGAAAAAATTAAAAACATTCGAAAGGAAGACAAATATATCTTGTCGCTCATTCGTTTGACTTTCAGACCGATTGATTTACTTCTTATTGACAACATTTTTGACGACATTTCGGATGTCTATGTCGATGCAATTTTATATTTTATCAAAAAATTAAAAACACCAAACAACACATTGATTATGGCTTGCACACGTCCTGAAATTGCTGAAAAAGTTTGTAAGCGCAAGATCTATTTCGAACATGGAAAGATTATTGAAGAATAGAAAGAGCATAAAGACTTCGTTTTGGGACGAAGTTTTTTTGTTGCGGAAAATCACAGCTTTTTTTTGAAATTTTTGCTATTTTTTGGTGTTTTGCATTTTTATGTGTTAAAATATAGTATATGAGCGGATATGACATTGAAAGTTTGAATGAGCAGCAAAAAGAGGCGCTTTTTGAGGCGGATGGTGTGGTGTTGGTCACAGCGGGTGCGGGCAGTGGCAAGACTAGACTTTTGACGCATCGCATTTGTTATCTCATCAAAGAAAAGAAAGTTTCACCTTTCAACATTTTGGCAATCACATTCACAAACAAAGCCACAAACGAGATGAAAGAACGTGTGGCGCAAATGTGTGATTGTTCGGTTTGGATTTCAACATTTCACAGTATGTGTGTGCGAATTTTGAGAGAAAATATTTCGCTTTTGGAGGGTTTTAATAAAAATTTTACAATAATTGCAGAAAATGACAGAGATAAAATCATCAAGGACCTTTTGAAAAAACATGGCAGGGATGAAGATGAAAAGTCAAAGATTTCTTTTCATTTGGAAAACATCAAAAACAAAGGGTTGGATTTTGAAGAATATTTCGCTCCAATTCGTGAATTTAACAACAATGTCGGCGATTTGATTGTACATCAAAAAATTTGCGAAGAATATGAAGAATATTTGCAAAAAAACAATGCTCTCGACTTTGATGATTTGTTGAACAAAACTTTATTCTTGTTCAATAACTATCCAGATGTGCTCTTTCGTTATGCAGATCGATTTCATTATATTTTGGTGGATGAATTTCAAGATACAAATTTGGTGCAATACAAACTTGTCAAAATGCTGGCAAGTGTGCATGGAAATCTTTTCGTGGTGGGAGATGAAGATCAATGCATATATTCTTGGCGCGGGGCAAATTTTCATAACATTTTCAACTTGAAGAATGATTTTTCGGATGTGAAAATTTTTAAACTTGAACAGAACTATCGCTCCACAAAAAACATCCTGACGCTGGCAAATAATGTCATTTCCAACAATCGTGAAAGATTGGAGAAAAATTTGTGGACAGAAAAAGATAATGGCGAAGGTCCGGTGGTCTATTCTGCATTTGACGAGCGTGACGAAGCTCTTTTTGTGGCAAAAACAATTGAAAATTTGGTTGCAGAAGGGTTTTCATACAGCGACTTTGCTGTGCTTATGCGTGTGAATGCGCTTTCAAGATCGCTGGAAGAAGGGATGATGTCCTTTCAAATTCCATACAAACTCTATGGCGGATTCAAATTCTATGAGCGTGCGGAAATTCGCATGGTTTTGTCCTATCTTTCCATATTCGTCAACGAAAATGACGAAATTTCACTTCTCAAAATCATCAACTTTCCAAAGCGCGGAATTGGAGATGTTGCCATAAAAAACTTGCAAGAGAAAGCAGGAGATGACACACTTTTGAAATATCTTTTAAGCGACCGTTTTAAGTTTTCAAAATATAATTCCAAACTCAAAAAATTTGTTGAAAATGTCAATATTTTGAAAAAACAACTCGGCAAACTTTCACTTTTCGAATTTGTTGAAAAAGTTTTGCAGATCTTTTCAATCAGAGAAGAATATGCAGGCAGAGATGAGGAATCAATTGACAAACTTGGAAACATTGACAGTTTGCTTTCTGGAGTTTTGGAATATTCCAAAGACAACCAAAATGCCACACTTGCAGATTATTTGGCAGAAGTTATGCTCAAAACGGACAGCGACCAAATTCAAGAAAAAGGTTTTGTGACAGTTTCCACAATTCACTCGGTCAAGGGATTGGAATTCAGAGTGGTGTTTGTGGTTGGGCTTGAAGAAGGAATTTTTCCGCTTGCGCGTGCAACAAATTCTCTTGCTGAAATGGAAGAAGAGCGTCGGTTGATGTATGTGGCAATCACGCGGGCGGAAGAGAGGATCTTTCTTTCATACACAGCCAAGCGATATATGTATGGCAAAAGCAACTATCAAACGCCAAGCCGATTTTTGTCTGAGCTTGGCATTGTCGACAAAAAGAAAACAAAAATCATTTCAAATGACTTTGTGCAGACAGAAAAACAGGAAGTTTTTGACTCTGGTTTTGAGGTTGGCGACGATGTTTCTCACAGCCGATTTGGGATTGGAAAAATTGTGGATATCTCGGACGATGGACTTGTTGCGGACATAGAGTTTGAAGATTATGGCAAAAAAAGTTTGATGCTGAATATGGCAAAATTGGAAAAATTATAAAAAAATTGAAAATAAATGAAACTAAAAAAAGATTAAAAAATCATTAAAAAAATCAAAAAAAACGCAAAAAAATATGAAAAAAGTGCAAAAAAACACAAAAAGAGGGCAAAATGGAAAATAAAAAGCTTGAAAGAATGAAAGCGCTGGTGAGTGAAATTTTGATTCATAACCGCAACTATTATGAACTTGATAATCCAACCATTTCGGACAAGGAATATGACAAACTCTATGACGAACTTGTGGACCTTGAAAAAGAATTGGGTGTTGTTTTGCCAAATTCTCCAACGCAGAGAGTTGGGGGAGATGTCCTTTCAAAATTTGTCAAAAAGAAACATCAGGTTCGACTCTATTCCATGAGCAAGGTGCGATCTTTTGATGAGCTTAAAGATTTTTTTGTTGAAATGAAAAAGTTTGTCAAAAACCCGACTTTTGCTGTGGAATATAAATTCGACGGATTGACCATTGTGACGGAATATATGAACGGGCGCTTTGTCAGTGCCACAACTCGTGGAAATGGTGAAATTGGAGAAGATGTCACAGAGCAGGTCAAGACAATTAAAAGCGTTCCGCTTGAAATTCCTTTCAAAGGTCATTTGATTTTGCAGGGTGAAGGCATGATGACAAATTCAAGTTTCAAGCGCTATAACAAAACGGCAACTGAACCGCTCAAAAATCCACGCAACGGCGTTGCTGGCGCAATTCGAAATCTTGATCCAAAAGAAACGGCACGCAGACAGTTGGACTATTTTTGCTATGCGGTTTTGTTTTCGGAAGATAAAAAATTTGAAACACAGCAAGAAATGAATGAATTTTTGAAAGAAAATGGCTTCAAAACCGGTGATTTTTTCAAAATAATCAAAACGGAAGAAGAGGCAGAAAAAATTATTGCTGAAATTGACGAAAAGAAAAACGCTCTTGACGTCATGATTGATGGGCTTGTCATCAAACTTAATGAAGTTGCTCCGCGCGAAGAGATTGGATATACCAACAAATTTCCAAAGTGGGCAAGGGCATTCAAGTTTGAAGCGGAAGAAGTTTCCACTATGCTTGAAGATGTTGTTTGGCAGGTGGGCAGAAGTGGAAAGGTGACGCCAACAGCAATTTTGGAGCCGGTCGAACTTGCTGGTGCAACAATAAGTCGTGCGACGCTCAACAACATTGAAGACATAAGGAAGAAAAATGTCTTTTTGAAAAGTCGCGTCTTTATCCGTCGTTCCAACGAAGTTATTCCAGAAGTTTTGGGGCTGGCGGAAAAATATGAAAATTCTCTTCCAATTCATGAGCCAAAAAATTGCCCGTGTTGTGGAAGTGTTTTGCTCAAAAAAGGTCCACTTGTGTTCTGTCCAAATCGCGACGGTTGCAAAGAACAAGTTGTGGCAAGGTTGACGCATTTTGTCAGCCGAGAAGCCTTCAATATTGAAGGGTTGAGCGAGAAAACCATAATTCAATTCTATGACGATTTGGGTTTGCGACATTTTTCCGAATTATTCAAATTGACAAAAGAACAACTTGTGAAATTGGAAAAATTTGCAGAAAAAAAGGCAGAAAATTGCATAAAAAGCCTTGAAAAAAGCAAAAAAATTGAATTTTATCGCTTTTTGTTCGCACTTGGCATAAGTGAAGTTGGTATAAAAACGGCGAAAGATTTGGCAAAAACATACAAAAATCTTGACCAAATCAAAACTGCCACATGTGAACAGTTGTGCAGGATTGAAGATGTTGGAGAAATTATCGCGCAAAACATTGTGGACTTTTTCACAAATCAAGACAACTTGAATGAAATTGAAAAACTCTTTGAAGTTGGCGTGGAGATTGAAAAGGTTGAAGAAGCAAAATCTGACAAACTCTCTGGATTGACTTTTGTGCTGACAGGAACACTGCCAAACCATTCACGCACAGAGATGACAAAAATTATTGAAGAGAACGGCGGAAAAACAGCATCGTCAGTTTCGAAAAACACATCATATGTTCTTGCTGGTGAAGAAGCGGGAAGTAAACTCGACAAAGCTAGAGCACTCAATATTCCAATTTTAAGCGAAGAAGATTTTTTGAAAATGATTGAAGAATGAATAATATGTTTGAAAAAACTTGACAATAAAGTTCACCTAACTATAAAATTAAATTGTGATTATACAAAAGGAGAAAACTATGACTCAAATTTTGAATTTTGCGGGGGGGGGAGCAAGCGAACCTTAAAAAATAGACAGGAGACATTTTTCACCTGTGGAGGTGAAAGATGAGATCTTCTGAAATTTCTCCAAATCCATTCGGGGCTCCTTCTTGCAGAAAATGTCACAGAACTTTGAAAAGACGCGTATCACTTGGCTTTTGGGAGGCTCTTGAAGAGATTATTGCCAGCATTTGCGATCCGTTTCATCGAACTTTATATGGTTGCACAGGCACTGTCCCAAATGAAAAGTATGATGTATGGAAAGAAGACTGCAAAAAAATTGACGAAAAGAACAAAAAAATTCGCAGACAAAACATGGTCAGGCAGTTTATTGGAAGTAAAAAGCCAGAGATTCCATATCCGCCGCGACCACCAAGAAGAGTGCCATGTCCAAATCATTACAAATTGAGGCCATTTGGAAAATATAATCAAAGAAGCGTCAGAAAAAGAAAGACTTTTTATGATGGTGGTGGAAACATTTATTATATTTGATTTTTAAAGTTTGTTTTGAGTTTAAGGAGAACTTTATGCACAGATGTCCAATATGCAATGAACTTTTGTCACCAGAAATGTTGCCGGTTGGAAAAACGGCGGGGGGGGGAGAAGTAAACTTAAAATGGAAAACGTCCTTCCTCAGGTCATAACTTGGGCGATTGACACCGGAATTCGGGCTTCGATCGGCTCCGGTCGGAGTTTATATTTGACTTGCAACAACTCTGATTGTCCGGCGTGTTATAGACTCAACAACCCAATATATTTCAAAAACGGAATAGTTACGCCAACCATGGTGGGAGACCCGTTGGGAATTCGAGTGTCACTCATGAAATCAAGATTTAAAAAACGAAGATAAATTGTTTTGAAAAATCATGCAAAAACACTTGACAACGATTGACGAAATGTTTATAATACAAAATGTGTTTCGTTGTCGGAAACCCATGCTTTGAATGTGTTGGGGCAAAGCCTTGACATTTGAGCATAAACAAACAACAGGTGGCTGTGCTTCAAATGGCATAATTTGCAGTTTGCAAACTTCCAATTCCACCGATTCAAGAAATTCTTTTCTTGGAGTCATAGAAATATGATTGTGTTGTTCATGTTTGAAAAGATAAAGCATTTTTCATGGCACGAAATATATCGTGCCTTTTTTGTTTTTAAACAAATAAGCGAAAGACAAATCGTGACTTCGATTTAAAACTAAGTCAAGTTTGGCAGTTTGTCAAAAGACAAATGCCTTAAAAGGAGATCGAAATGCCTACATTCAACCAACTTGTAAGAAAAGGAAGAAAATCTTTTGAGAAAAAGAAAAAAGCACCACTTCTTGAAGAATGCCCACAAAAGCGTGGTGTTTGCCTTTCTGTGAGAACGGCAACACCAAAAAAGCCAAACTCAGCTCTTCGTAAGATTGCCAGAGTGAAGCTTTCCAACAATCAAGAAGGGACTTGCTATATTCCTGGAATTGGCCACAATTTGCAAGAACACAGTGTTGTGCTTGTTCGTGGCGGGCGTGTTAAGGACTTGCCAGGTGTGAGATATCACATCATTCGCGGAACTCTTGACACCGCTGGCGTTGCAAACAGAAAGCAAAGCCGTTCAAAATATGGCGCAAAGAAACCAAAAGCAGGAAAATAAACCCTTCGCATTTGCAACTTGATTATCAAATTTGCAAGGATATGATTTTTTGAAAAGATTGAAAATGTCAGATTTTTGTTTGCGTAACAAAAATCAAACACATGTTGCCCATTGTGGCTTAAAAGGAGAAAACAATGCCAAGAAGAAATAGTGCGGTTAAAAGAGATGTTTTGCCAGACCCAATTTATGGAAACAAAGTTGTCACAAAACTTATCAATCAAATTATGATGAGTGGAAAGAAAGGTCTTGCACAGAGAATTGTTTATGGCTCTTTTGACATTATAAAAGAAAAAACAAGTTTGGAACCTCTTGATGTCTGCCTGACAGCGATTGAAAATGTTAAGCCTATGCTTGAAACAAAAGGTCGCAGAGTTGGCGGTGCAACATACCAAGTTCCTATGGAAATTCGTCCAGAAAGACGCCAAACACTTGCAATTCGTTGGATTGTCAACAATGCAAGAAAGAGAACAGGCGAGAGAAATATGAATGAAAAACTTGCTGGTGAACTTATGGATGCATACAACAACACAGGCGCTTCAATCAAAAAGCGCGACGAAATGCACAGAATGGCAGAAGCCAACAAGGCGTTCGCTCACTATAAGTGGTAATATATGAAAACATATAGCGATGCAAAAGCAAGGCAACTTGCTGCACGAGCAAAAGGTTAAAGAAAAACTACAAAAAAATCTACACTCATAGGCATAAAGCACATTCTAAAGACAATAATTCTATACAAATTGACAGATAAGGCAATTTTTTTGAATTAATTTTAAAGGAGAGAAATATGACCGTTAGAAATCACCATTTAGATTATTTTATCAATGGATATTTAGACTTGCTAAACGATGACAATATTAAATATATTGCAAAAAAATCAACGGAGATGCATTATCCAAAAGAATGGTATGACAGCATGTTCTATGAAATTTTGAATTATGAATATAAAAAAGTTGCTGGATGTATAAAAAGAGTTGATTACAGCAAAAATGAAAAAATAGTAATGTTAAAAATCATTAAATTGAACAAAAAAACAATGGAAGAGCAGAAGGTGGGTTATGTATCAATAAGCGATTATAATTTACACTTTACAAATCTATTAATTAACAATTCGTATAAACAGAATAAAACTTTGATTGCTCAAGATTTTCCAATTATGGAAAGTGATAGTAAAGAAAATTTACATTTCCAAACTTCTCAAGAAGAACAAAAACAAGAAGAGATTTCTCAAAATGCTTTTGTTTCTGAAATGACGAGTGCTTTTGGACGAACATATTTGAATGATTATAACAATTATATAAACAAAATAAGAACAACACTTGAATTTAATGGTGTAAAAACCAAATAAATTTTAAAAAAGGAGAAAAATATGGCTACCGATTTAACTATGGTACGTAATGTCGGCATCATGGCTCACATTGACGCAGGGAAAACCACAACCACAGAACGTATTTTGTTCTATACCGGCAAAAATCATAAGATTGGCGAAGTTCATGACGGCGAAGCAACAATGGACTGGATGGCGCAAGAACAAGAACGCGGAATCACCATCACTTCAGCCTGCACAACTTGCCAATGGAAAGGACATAAAATCAACATCATCGACACACCAGGTCACGTGGACTTCACTGTCGAAGTTGAGCGTTCTTTGAAGGTGCTTGATGGCGCTGTGCTTGTGCTTTCTGCTCGTGACAGAGTTCAACCACAAACCGAAACAGTTTGGCGTCAATCGTCAAAATATAAAGTGCCAACAATCATCTATGTCAACAAAATGGACAGAGATGCTGCCGATTTTTATGGTTGTATTGATTCAATTAAAGAAAGATTGAAGACAAATCCGCTTGCCATCCAAATGCCTATTGGTGAAGCAGACACTTTCAGTGGAATCATCGATCTTATGACGATGAAAGCGGAAGTCTATGAAGACGATTTGGGAACAAAAATCGACATCGTTGAAATTCCAGAAGAATATAAAGCAAAAGCTCAAAAACTTCACGACGAAATGGTGGAAAAAATTGTTGAAACTGACGATGCTTTGCTTGAAAAATTCTTTGAAGGAGAAGAAATCTCCATCGACGAACTCAAAAAAGCACTCCGGGCTGCAACAATTTCGCGTGCAGTTGTGCCTGTGCTTTGCGGTTCTTCATATAAAAATAAAGGTGTGCAAATGCTTTTGGATGCCATGGTGGAACTTCTTCCAAGTCCACTTGACATCGACCACATCGAAGGAGTAAATCCAGAAACTGGCGAGTCAGAAACAAGAGCACCAAGCGAAGATGCTCCACTTGCTGGACTTGCGTTCAAAATCATGACGGACCCATTTGTTGGTCGTCTTGCGTTCTTCCGCGTTTATTCTGGAAAGTTGACTGCGGGATCTTATGTATACAACTCCAACAAGGGTGAGAAAGAGCGTGTTGGTCGACTTATTAGAATGCATGCCAATCAAAGAGAAGAAATCAAAGAAGTTGGCGCGGGCGATATCGCTGCCATTGTTGGCTTGAAAGACACCATCACAGGAGAAACACTTTGTGACGAAAAGCATCCAATTGTGTTGGAAAGCATGGATTTCGCTGATCCTGTCATCAGCATGTCGATTGAACCAAAAACCAAACTTATGCAAGAAAAAATGGTGCTTGCACTCATCAAATTGGCGGAAGAAGACCCAACTTTCAAGACATACACCGATCAAGAGACAGGGCAAACAATCATTGCTGGTATGGGCGAACTTCACCTTGAAATCATCGTTGACAGACTTCTTCGTGAATTCAAAGTGGAAGCAAATGTCGGCAAACCACAAGTTGCATACAAAGAAACAATCCGCAAACCTGCCAGAGCGGAAGGCAAATTCATTCGCCAAAGCGGTGGTAAGGGACAGTATGGTCACTGTATCATCGACATCGAACCACTTCCAGCTGGGTCGGGCTATCAATTTGAAGACAAAACCGTGGGCGGATCCATTCCAAAAGAATACATCCAACCAATTAACAATGGAATTCAAGAAGCAAGCAAAAACGGCGTCATTGCTGGATATGAAACCGTTGACTTCAAAGTCACAGTCATTGATGGTTCATATCACGAAGTGGACTCTTCCGAAATGGCGTTCAAAATTGCTGGATCAATGGCATTTAAAGACGGCGCATTGAAGGCAAATCCTGTTCTTCTTGAACCTGTGATGAAGGTGCAAGTTGAAGTCCCTGATGAATATCTTGGAACAGTTATGGGCAACCTCACTTCTCGTCGCGGAATTTTGACAGGAAATGAAACAAGACCGGGTGTGCAAATTGTCAATGCCGAAGTTCCACTTGGAGAAATGTTTGGCTATGCCACCGACCTTCGTTCTCAAACACAAGGACGCGGAACCTTCACAATGGAATTTTTGAAATATTCAGAAGTTCCAAAGAACATCGCTGAAACCATTGTTGGACAGAGAAAGAAAGAAGCAAAATAATTTCAAAAAAAATTGAAAAACATCTTAAAATCGTTTTGAGATTAAAAAAAAATATGATAAAATGTCATAGTAGACAAAAAAAAGAAAAAGGAGAAATATAAAATGGCTACAGGTAAATATGATAACACCAAACCACACGTTAACGTTGGAACAATCGGACACGTTGACCATGGCAAGACCACCCTTACTGCTGCCATCACTATGTATAGTGCTGCAAAGGGTTATGCTCAAAAAATGAGATATGATGAAATTGACAAGGCCCCAGAAGAAAAGGCTCGTGGAATCACAATCAACACAGCACACGTTGAGTATCAAACAGACAAACGTCACTATGCTCACGTTGACTGCCCGGGACACGCTGACTATGTTAAGAACATGATCACAGGTGCTGCTCAAATGGATGGTGCCATCCTTGTTGTTGCTGCAACTGACGGTCCAATGCCTCAAACAAGAGAACACATCTTGCTTGCAAGACAGGTTGGAGTTCCATATATCGTTGTGTTCATGAACAAAACTGATCAAGTTGACGACCCAGAACTTCTTGATCTTGTTGAAATGGAAATCCGTGAACTTTTGTCAGAATATGGATTCCCAGGGGACGACACTCCAATCATCAAAGGTTCAGCTCTCAAAGCTTTGGAAGCTGCTCAAGCAGGAAATGTGACAGATCCATCTTGCGCTTGCGTTCAAGAACTTTTGGATGCATTGGATTCATACATCCCAGAACCAGAAAGAGACACAGACAAACCTTTCCTTATGCCAATTGAAGACGTGTTCACAATCACAGGTCGTGGAACAGTTGCAACAGGCAGAATTGAAAGAGGAAAAATTAAGGTCAACGACGTTGTTGAAATCGTTGGTATGGGCGCAAAGAAACAAACAGTTGTCACTGGCGTTGAAATGTTCAGAAAGACAGTTGACGAAGGTATCGCAGGATACAATGTCGGCATTCTTCTTCGCGGAATTCAAAGAACAGAAATCGAAAGAGGTCAAGTTCTTTGCAAACCAGGTTCAATTAACCCACACACAAAATTCACTGCAGAAGTGTATGTTTTGAAGAAAGAAGAAGGTGGACGTCACACACCATTCTTCAATGGATATAGACCACAATTCTATTTCAGAACAACTGACGTAACCGGAACAATTGAACTTGAAAAAGGCGTTGAAATGGTTATGCCTGGTGACAATGTCAGAATGACAATCACTTTGAACAAAGAAATCGCCATCGAACAAGGACTTCGTTTCGCTATCCGTGAAGGTGGCAGAACTGTTGGTTCTGGTGTTGTTGCATCAATCATTGAATAATTGAGTTTATCAAAAAAATAAGTTTTGTGATATACACTAAAATAAAAAATAAAAAAAGGCCATTTTCCGCTGGTGGTCTTTTTTTTACAATTTTTTGATTAAGAAAAAATGTGAAAAAACAACCATAAGATAGGTCGTTGAAATTGATAAAAAACAACTTTTCAAATGATAAGACTTTTGTTAATAGGGAGTGAGTGATTAAAAAAGTGACAATTTTTTGCCACTTTTTTTGTTTACTTTTATGATAGATAAGTTTGTTTTATACATTACGTTTTATAACTTAAAGAAAACGTTTTATAATTTAAAGAAAGAATTTATATGAGTTTCTGCAAGAAAAGGATTGATCTGGTTGCAATTGCCATTTTTTACTTCATATCTTTCAAAAAGGCTTTGTAGAAAAGATAAGCGTGATAGACATCAAGCTTTGATGACACTTCCCATGGTGCGTGCATGGAGAGAAGTGGAATGCCGGCGTCAATGACATTCATGCCATATTCCGCCAAAATGTAGGCGATTGTTCCACCGCCACCTTGGTCAACTTTGCCCATTTCGGTGAACTGATAGAAAAGTTTGTTGTCGTCTAAAATTTTGCGGAGTCGGGCGATGTATTCAGGCGAGGCATCGTTTGAACCACTTTTTCCGCGAGCACCGGTATATTTATTGAACGAAAGTCCGCACGCCAAGAAGGCATCCGTTTGAACGTTGTATGACGATGCCCATGTTGGATCATATCCTGCTGTGACATCACTGGAAATCATGTTGGAATTATTTAGACATCTTTTGAGTTTAAGTTCGCTGTATTCACCCATGAGATTGATAACTTCCGCGACCATATTTTCAAAGAAACGGCTCTTCATGCCAGTTGCACCATAGCTTCCAATTTCTTCCTTGTCCACCAAAAGACAAACGGCGGTGCGCTTTGGATTTTCACATTCCAAAATAGCTTGCAAAGATGTGTAGGAGCAGGAGCGGTCATCTTGGCCATAACCGACAATCATCGAACGATCCAACCCCATGTCGCGCGCTTTGCCCGCCGGGACAATTTCAAGTTCGGCACTGATCAAATCATCTTCTTCAATGTTGTGCGAAGAAAGAATGTTACGCAAGTTTTCAATGACAATTTCGTGCTTTTCGCTCTCATTTTTGAAAGACATGTTTCCAACAATCACGTCCAACTGTTCACCACTGACTTCTTCGGTCGATTTTTCTTTTTTGAGATGTGGAAGAAGGTCGGAGATATAGAAAACAGGGTCGTTCTCATTTTCGCCAATGTTCACTTTGATGACAGTGCCATCCTTCTTCACCACCACACCGTGCATGGCAAGGGGCATGGTCACCCATTGATATTTTTTGATTCCGCCATAATAATGCGTGTCGAAAAGACAAAATCCATTTTTTTCATAAAGTGGTGAAGATTTCAAATCAAGGCGCGGGCTGTCGATGTGTGCACCAAGAATGTTTAAACCGTTTTCCAAATCGTCTGTGCCAATCACAAACATGACAATCGATTTGTCTTGGATGACGGCATAAACTTTGTCGCCAGCTTTGAGTTTTGTTTTCTTTTTGATGGCATCTTTCAAATTTATAAACCCATGTTTTTTTGCTTCACTGACAGCAAACTCCAAACATTCACGCTCTGTTTTGTTGTTTGATATGAAAGTTTTGTATCCTTCTGTGAAATCAAAAATCTTTTTCTTACTTTTTTCATCGCAAAGGCACCACTTGTTTTTTACCCTTGACACTTTTTCTAATTTATTTTCAATTTTATTGTTTTTTGTTGCCATTTTTCACTCCTTTGATTTATTCTATCACAAATTTTTTCCTTAAGCAAACTTATTTGTAAAACATTTTGATTTTTTGCGTTTTTATGTTAAAATATCCTTAATTGAGGTGATTTAAAATATGGGACTTATGAATTATATATATCGAATTTTTGGGTTTGAAAGTGATGATGTGAAGGTGGTGAAGAAAAAACAATCGACCACCAAGGCATCATACAATCTCAAACTCACACAAAAATTGCCGGACGAAATTGACGGGGTGAGAGTGTTTTATCCAGAATTTTTCGACGATTGCAAAGATAAAACAGAATTATTGAAGAAAAATACACCGTTTTTTATCGATTTTCGAGCTTGTTCTTCTGCCGAAAAAAATAAAATTTTGGACTATTATCAAGGCGTCATTGATGTTTTGGGTGCAAAAATTGAATATGTTGACAAAAATTTGTATATTTTTTTGCCCAAAAATATGGAAATTGAAAAAGAAGATTGATTTTTGTCAAAAAAAATGATAAAAAAAACAAAAAAATGTGAAATTATAAGGAATTTGTTGTGAAAAAAGAAACGAAAATCAAAATTTGTGTGCTTACGATCAT
The DNA here is from genome assembly GCA_964594865.1 of uncultured Lachnospiraceae bacterium. Classification (GTDB taxonomy): domain Bacteria; phylum Bacillota; class Clostridia; order Christensenellales; family UBA1242; genus Caccovivens. The sequence goes on from CAZQMZ010000002.1 coordinate 41,642, forward strand.
TATTGTTGCAATTTTGGCGTTGGATTTGACGACAAAGTATCTTTTGGACGCAAATCTTGAATATGGACAAATTTACACCATCATTCCATATCTTTTTAACTTCAAAGTGGTCTATAACGACGGGGCAGCATGGGGCGTTTTGTCTGGAAAACAAGTTTTTTTGATTGTCATCAGTTTGTTGTTTCTCTTCATCTTTTCTTTCTATTATGTAAAAGAAAAAAATAAGACTTGGCTTTTGACGGTGGCGTATGCCTTTTTGGTTGGCGGTTGTCTTGGCAATCTCTATGATCGCATAGTGATCAGATATGTCCGCGACTTCATTCAATTTGATTTTTGGCAAAGTTTTCCGGTCTTCAATTTCGCCGATGTCTTCTTGACTTTTGGAATTGTTCTGTTTGTCATATACTTGATAGTCTATTTTGTCAAAAACAAAAGTAATGAAAAAACTGTCAAAAATTCACAGGGAGATGATGTCATAAAATTTGAAGATTTCAGAGAAAATGATGAGGAAAATTTGGAAAAGAAAGGTTCTCACTCTTCAAAGAAAAAATCAAATAAAAAATCTGGGGATGATGAAGATGTTTGAAAATTTTGTTATTTCAAAAGAAGATGTTGGGACAAGATTGGATGTCTTTCTCTTGAAAAAATTTCCTGATTTTTCGCGGTCATATATAAAAAATCTTATTGAAAATTGTTCTGTCATTGTCAATGGGCAGAAGGATGTCAAAGCGGGGTTGAAACTGAAAGCAGATATGAAAATTGAAGTTGAAATCAAACCACCAGAAAAAATTTCTGCTGACGGCGAAGACATTCCACTTGACATCGTTTTTGAAGATGAAGATTTGATTGTCATCAACAAACCGCAGGGGTTGGTGGTGCATCCGTGTGCGTCCACAAAACATGGAACTCTTGTCAACGCACTTCTTTTTCATGTCAAAGATTTGAGTGGAATCAATGGCAATCTCAGACCGGGCATTGTTCATCGGTTGGATAAGGACACAAGCGGGCTTTTGGTGGTTGCAAAAAACGATTTTTCTCACAGAATTTTGGCAGAACAGATCAAAAACAAAACTTGTCATCGTCACTATTTGGCACTTTTGGAAGGGAATTTGAAAGACGATTTTGGTCGCGTGGAAACATACATCAAAAGGGACCAAAAAGACCGAAAAAAGATGAGTGTGCAATCTTCTGGAAGACTTGCTGTGACAGATTATAATGTGATTGAACGCTTTGAGAAACATTGTCTTGTCGAGTTTGTTTTGCAGACAGGGCGAACACATCAAATTCGAGTACACGCTAAATTTTTGCATCATGCGGTCGTTGGAGACAAGGTTTATGGGCATGAAGTTAAGGGTTTGGACGGTCAACTTTTGCACGCATACAAACTTTCATTCACACATCCAAGAACAGGGAAAGAGATGACTTTTGAAGTTCCACTTCCCGACTATTTTGAAAAATTTATTCAAAAAATTCGATGAAATTTATAAAAAACATTTATAAAAAAATAGAATGAAAAAGGATTTTTAGAATGATTTATTTTGTAAGACACGGACAAACAAATGATAATTTGAAATTCATAATTTCAGGCTCCAATCGAGATGTCTCTTTAAACGAAAATGGAAAGAAACAGGCAAAACAAACTGCTGAAAAATTGAAAGACGTCAAAATTGACATATGTTTTTGTTCACCTATGAAAAGAGCAAAACAAACTGCAAAAGAGATTTTAAAGTTTCACAAGAATGTTCCAATTTTTTTTGACGAAAGAATCAAGGAGAGAAATTTTGGCATGCTTGATGGTGTCGTTGACGAAAATGGCATTCTTTACTCAAAAAATTGGGACATGAAACTTGACTTAACTGTGACCGGCATGGAAACTATTGACGAAATTTATAATCGAGTGAAAAGTTTTTATGACGAAATTTTGAAGAAATATCCTGACAAAAACATTCTTGTTGTTGCACACAATGGCATTGCAAGAGTTTCTTGTTGTTATTTTTATGGATTTCCTGAAAATGGAAATTTGAATATTTATGAAGTCGACAATTCTGAAATCAAAGTTTTTGATAAGGTGAAATCGGTTTGAGATGAGTGCTTTAAATAAATATTCTCGATGAAAATCGTCGAAAAAACTGTGAAAAATAGGTGAATTTTTGCGTAAATGCTTGACATATACGCAATTTTTTGATATAATGGGCAGGTATCCGCATGTGTTGGGTTGAAGTGTGCTTTGTCACCACCTAACGACAGCGAGTTTGGATAGAGGAGGTATAGTTATGTTTGCAATTGTTCAAACAGGTGGAAAGCAATATAACGTCACAGAAAACGACACCATCAAAGTTGAAAAACTTGAAAAAGCTGTTGGTGACAAAGTTGCGTTGGAAGTGCTTTTGGTTTCTGATGGAAACAAAACTGTTGCTGGAACACCAACCGTGAAATCGGCAGAAGTGGTTGCTCAAGTGCTTGCTCATGGCAAAGGCGAAAAAATTGTTGTTTTCAAATATAAGCCAAAGAAAAACGAGCGTAAAAAACAAGGTCACAGACAACCATGGACAGAACTTAAAATTGTTTCAATCAAAATGTAATTAAAAAAAAGAATGAAGATTGATATGACAAAAATATTGATTTTTGAGAAAAAAAACAAAATTTATGCTTTCCAAGTGAAAGGGCACACTGGATATGCGGAAGAGGGGAACGACATCGTTTGCTCAGCAATTTCAACCGCAACACAAATGGCTCTTTTGGGGCTTGAAGAAGTTTTGAAACTGAATGTCAAAAGTGAAATCAAAGACGGTTTTATGTATGTCAGTTTGGAAGATTTTGACAATGTGTCTGCACAAAGCATTCTTCAAACCATGAAAAAAACTTTGGAAAACATTGCGAAGGAATACGCAAAATTTGTTAAATTGGAGGTGAAGAAAGATGTTTATTAATTTACAACTCTTTGCTCATAAGAAAGGTGGCGGAAGCACCAAAAACGGAAGAGATAGCCAAAGCAAACGTCTTGGTGTCAAGGCATATGCTGGTGAAGCTGTCACAGCTGGCTCAATCATTTTGAGACAACGTGGCACAAAGGTGTATCCGGGCACAAATGTTGGGCTTGGGAAAGACTATACGCTCTTTGCACTCAAAGACGGCAAAGTGGTGTTTGGAAAGAGTAATGGCAAAAACGTTGTGTCTGTCATTGCAGAGGGCTGAGCGCCCTTTTTTCATTTATAAAACTTTTTTCGTTGGAAGTGTTTGATGAAATATGTTCTAAATTCATACAACATTGAGATTTTTGGCAAAGAAGACTTTTCTCCGTCGCACATTTTGGAGTGTGGACAGATTTTTTCATATAAGAAATTGGAAGATTGTTGGCAGGTGTTTTCAGGCGATAAAATGGCGAAAATCTATGAAAAAGAGAGTGGTTTTGTCATTGAAACGGATGACGTTCAATATTTCGAGAAATTTTTTGACCTGAAAACTGATTATGGAGCGCTGAAAAAACAGTTGGGAAAGTTTGAAATCTTGGCTGAGCCAATCAAGTTTGGATATGGAATAAGAATTTTGAAGCAAAATTTGTTTGAAACGCTCATCTCATTCATCGTGTCTGCAAACAACAACATCAAACGCATTCAAATGATTTTGGGACGTATGCGGGAAAAATTAGGGACGAATATGGGCGAATATCACGCCTTTCCAACTCGCGAACAGCTGCTTGTGGCTGACGAAAAGTTCTTCACTGATATCGGTGCGGGGTATCGCGATAAATATCTGTTCAAAGTGCTCAGACAGGTTGATGAAGAAACTCTTGAAAAGTGGCGGGACCTGCCAACAAAAGAACTTCGTTCAAAATTGATTGCACTTGCGGGTGTGGGGCCAAAAGTTGCCGACTGCGTGCTTTTGTTTGGATATGGGCGCACAGATGTCTTTCCGGTTGACACTTGGATTGAAAAGATGTATCACAAATTTTATGATAAATTTCATTTGAAAGATGCCAAAACTTTGACAAGAGAACAAATACGGAAAAATTTGACCGAAGAATTTGAAAATTTATCCGGTTTTGCACAACAATATTTGTTTTTTTTCATGAGATCGGGAGAAATTTGAATAATTTTGAAGATTTTTTTACAAAAAGTATTGCAAAAATCACAAATATGTGATAAAATGTATACGAAAAAGGGAGGTAAGATATGAAAAAACCTAAAAAATTACTTAAAAAAATTGCAACACTTGCAATTTCACTGGGTATTTCTGTTACCATTGCTTTTAGCTTTGCTGGATGTGTATCAGACGTGAAGCAAACACAGGACCCTAATATCGATCAAACTATCATCACACCAGAAGATCCAACACTAGAAACTCCAACACCAGAAACTCCAAGTGATGGTGGAACTGTTGTTGAAGAGCCAAGCGATGAATCAACTGAAGAAATGACAATGGAAGAAGCGATTGGGAAGGTTGAAGAATTTACATCGTCTATATCACAAGGCAATTTCACATATTTTATGGGAGACAGTATTGTATATAGTTTCGACGGCGACACAGTAGCACTGTCGCAAGATGGTGATGTGACATATTTTGTCTATGAAGATGGCGTAAACTATGCAATCACATATGATAATGACGAAGAAGTTTGGTATAAAAATGTCACGGAAGAATTTGATGTATCCGCGGCAGTCGGTGAGCTTGTTTCAGACATTGTTTCCATAAGTTACTCTGATTATGACGCAGAAAACAACTTATTGTATGGTATGATTCAAGAAAGAATTTCCGCTGTTGTTCAAGTTACAGACAGCAAACTAACAATTGAATTTGCTGGTCGAACATCTGTATTCACCAGTGTGGGAACAACAACGGTCAGCCTTCCAGAGAACGTCGTTGAAGCCGAAACCAAGAGCATATACACAATTGATTCAGAAGGCAACTATGTTTTTGATATTGCAGCAATCAACGAAGTGCTTGAGCCATGGGTTAAAGGCGACAATCAGTTTGGCAAAAATATTATTGAAGCAAAATACGGATCTAGTTATCCTGTTACTGTGAAAAAGGTGCTATATATAAATGCCAGTGAGGACGAAATTGCTTTTGGAGTGTTGTTTTATGATGATGACGGTGCTCCAGAGTATATGGAGCTTTATATTAGGGATGACACATTATATAATGGAATTAAAGACGGAAGCATTGTCACTCAAGAAGATTTCAAAGAATGCTTAAATTCAATCGACAGACCAGCAAAAATTGGAGCTAATGTAGGTGGTGAAGTATTGGAATACACAACTTTTGATGATGACTATGCAAGCGAACATCAAGAAGAGTTTGAAAAATTGACAGAAAGAGTTTTTGAGAAAGCGGGCGTGACTGTTGACAAGATATATTTTGGTTTCAAAGGCCCTACAGAAGGAACTTACGCAAGTTCGACTTATGGATATGGTACTGGTTGGTATCAATATTATTTGGTGGAAGTGGACGGACAAATGCAATTTTTGCAATTCCGTATTTCAGCATCAGTCTATCCATCATTAGGAGCAGGAAATGCAATTGGCAATGTGCTTGAGGATACAGATTATTGGGGTACTTCTCTCAGATCTACGAAAGAAATTGACAATGGAAATGAAGCTCTTTATTCATTAACAACTTCACTTTTGGAAACAACAGACCTTTCAAAATAAGAAAAAAGACAAGGAATGGTGAAAATTCCTTGTTTTTTTTTGTTGTTTGTGATATCATATAGACATGAAGAAGAAAAAAAGGTTCCTTTCCCTTTTGTTTTGCTTTATGTTTTTGTTTTTTGTTGGATGCACAGACGGTGGTTCAAGTGGTTTTTTTGGGGAAGATGTGGATTTAAATCAAATTTCAATGCAGGGCGTGAAGGTTCTTTCCAAACCTTCCGACTATGATTTTGCCGATGCGGTGGGTGACTATTCAGAAAATTATTACAATTTGTTTGCCAGAGAAATTTTAGATTTGTTATATAGTGTATATGAAGATGATAGTGTAACAAATGAAGAAGATGAAAACAAGAGAGAGATAATTTACTCAGATCTTGACACAGGAAGTGGATACACATATTCCAAGGAAGGAAGCAGTGATGAGCAGATTTATTATCTTTATGACAGTTTGAGATACACAATCTCAAGTGTTGAAGAGGTGTATGATGAGCTTGGTGATCTTGAGGAAATTGTTGTCACTCTTGACACATCAAGTGCGTGGAATTGGACAATTTTCAATGATGCTGTGGACAAATCAATAATTTTCTTAAATGCGGACTTTGTGACAGATAATACAGATAATAAAGATGGTTCATTCATAATGGATGGTTATTATTATTCAGATTGGACCGAAATTTACGATAACCCATTATACCTCCCTTCCTTCTCGGAGTTCTATACATACGGCGAAAGTGGCAGTGTTTCAATTTCAAATGATAATGTCAATGTTAATTATTGGATTTCGCCTTACTATAACACTGGCTCAAACGGCGACGCGGTCAACTATTTTCAAGATGCGTTGGAATATGCGGTCTATTTGTTTGTGTTGGAATATGATCTCACTGAGGATGCCGAATATTTTAATTTTATGATTGAATATGATGAAGTGACGACTTCTTCCACATATGGTCAAGTGACAGGCATTTCGGTCGGCGGTTGGGGAAATTCATATGTCTCAATCTCTGAGGCGCTTGATAACGCCAAAGAACTCTATGACGCTTTGGGTGGATATGTTGGCTTGACTGATGAGAACAAAGAGCAAGTGGAAGAGTTTATCAAAACGGTGATTATTGGTGAAAAGGCGTATAAGAAAAACACCTTCACAGTGCAGTTCCTTGAGAACAGTGCTGTCACTGAAACGCTGACATTCAATCGCAACTATGACCAAATTATTGCCAACATCATTGAATACGCTTGCGACAAAGCACCAATTGGCACAAGTTCGGAAGGCACTGTTTTGACATTGGACGAGCCGTTTTTGGCGTCGCAAATCACTGACTATGCAGGCAACTATTTTGGAACGTCATACACCGACAATTCGGATGAAAATATGTTTGAGTTTATTCCAGCGGCGGAATATCAAAGCATTGTCATATATCCAAATGAAGAAGATTATGGCAAGGTGCTTGGCGATCTTTGGTTGGCGTTTGAATATTATGATGAAGACAATCCAACCGGCGAAGGTTATGGCTCTTCCATAACAATCAATGTGGGGTTGAGATATTATGATGCCAGTGAGGACGAAACTTATGATTATGTTGTGCTAGGAAAAGAGATTGCATATGAAAAATTGCCGACAGATAATTCTGCAAGTGATTTTGAAGAAAGATATGAATCTCATTTTGTAACTTTCAGTGACACCGGAACAGGCACAGATTATGCAATTGGCAACAATTTTGTTTTAAGCGAGTTCAACAATGACATCGGCAACGGCGCCATAAATCCATATGCGAACGGCACAAGCATTGACAGCGAAAATGAGTATAGGAGTTTGCTCATTACGGCAAGCAGCAGTGCAAGAGAATATTATATGATCAACAAGTCATCTTCTGGTTATGGTTTTTATGGCACGTTGAACTCTTCGATGTTCTCTGTTGAAAATGAAAACGTCGGTGAGGACGACGCGTGCGACTATATTGAAATCTATTTTGATATCGTCAAAACAAAAGGCGTGATTCAAAATTATAACTTTAAAGTTGCCATTGCTCTCATTGCAGCACAAGAATCTGCTTAAAATTATTTGAAGTGGTTTTTGCCACTTCTTTTTTATATTTTTTTTGCCATAGGGTATGGACAAAACGACAAAAGTGTGCTATCATTGTTGTAAGGAGTTGTTATGAGCGTTGGAGCAATTATTGGACTTGTGGTTGCAGGGCTTGTTTTCATCTTTTTGTTGACAATCTTCATCTTGATGCCACGAAAAACTTATTTCACTGTTCTCTTCTCGGGGTGTTATGTTTCGGTTTTCAAACTTATTTCCATGAAAATGCGCAAGGAAAATGTTGACGAGATTGTTTCGGCATATATCACGTCAAGAAAATCTCATCTTGGTTTGACGCTTTTTGATTTGGAAGTTGTTTCAACGAGCGGTGGTCATCCAATCAAAATTGTCGACGGCTTGATTGCATCCAAGTCTGCAAATTTGAATTTTGATTTCAATTTCGTCAAGGCGGTGGATATCTCTGGGCGCGATGTGCTGGAAGTTGTCCGTGAGTGTATCAATCCAAAAATCATCGAACTTCCGCTTGTGACTGCAATAACACAAGACAATCTTGAACTCAACATCAAGGTTTCTTTGACTCTCAAAACCAATTTAAAAAACTTCTTGACTGGTGTGACGGACGAAACAATTTCTGCACGTGCAGTTGAAGCAATCGTCACCAAAGTTTTGAACACTTCAAGGGCAAAAGATTTGCTCTCTCATCCGGAACTTTTGGATAAGGCAGTGTTTGATGCCGGTGTCGATGAAAATTCGAAATATGAACTTGTTTCCGCAGATGTCATCTATGTGGATTTAGGGAACAATCGTTCGGTTCAGTTTGAAAAAGATGAAATCGAAAAACAACGAATTTTGATGGTCAATGAATTGGAACAAAGACGTTTGACCGCCGTTGCCGAAGAACAAGAAGCAAAAGTTAAGGCAGAAAAAATGCGTCTGAAAGTGATTGAACAAGAAGCTGAGGTGCCAAAGGCGATTGTCAAGGCAATTGAAGAGGGAAAAATCAAAGACGTGTTGGATTATTATAAACTGCAAAACTTGCAGGCGGACACTGAAATGCGTCGCCGATTGACAGGAAAAGATGTTGATAAATTCGGTGACGAAGATTGAAGGAGAATGTTATGTTGGTTTGGTATTGTGTTGTCATCGCCATTGTTTTCGTCGGTCTGATTGCCTTTTTTGTGATAAGAGAATTGTTGGACAGAAGGAGATATAAAAAGTTGTGCAGTCCCGACAAAACACAAAAAACTGAAAAAGTTGAAAATTTGCAAGAAGAAAAGGAAGAGAAAATTGAAGCGGAACTTGAAGATTTTTCTCTTGAAAACAAAAATGTAAGCATGGAAAGTTTTCTCCATCCTTTTGGAAAAAGAAAGAGAGAGTTTGATGATTTGGATGACTATGACGATTTTCACATGAAAAAGTTTGAAAGAAAGCCGGTTGAAGAAATTGAAGAAGAGGATGACGACGATTTTGACATCGATTTTGAAGACTTTGATGATGAAACAAAAATGGTCGACAGATTTAAATCTTATGACGATTTCAATTTTGATGAGGTGGAAGATAAGAAAATGGACGAAATTTTGGAGATGTTGAATGAATATTCTCCAAATGTCCGCAAAATGATTTTGGACGACATTTTGAAGCGAAGAAATGTTGATGATGAAGACCTGTGAAAAGGTCTTTTTTCTTTTTCAAATGTCGACTTTTAGTGACATTTTTTTCATTTATCACTTCTCTTTGGCATAAAATATTTTAGGTGAAAATATGTTTAATTTTATAAATGAAGTCAAGGAAAACATCAAAAATCCAAAGGGACTTGATTTGAATGGCTTTAATATCATAAATTTGTCAGGGCATATTTTGTATGCAGAAGGTCATCTTGGGCTTGTGACTCTCTCAAAAGAATTGATTTCTTTCAAGGTCAAAAAGGCGGTGATTATTGTGGAAGGACGAGATATGATTTTGTCCGAACTGTCTGACAACACAATCAAAATTTGTGGACATATAAAAAAAGTGGAGCAAATTTAATGGAGTGGAAAAATCAGTCAAAATTTAAAATCTCTGGGTTAAATCAAGAAAAACTTCTCAATGAAATATCCAAAAATGTGACATTATGCGAAATTGATCGACATTCAAAATCGAACACCACTTTCAAATGTTCCTATTTTGACCACAAAAAAGTTGAGAAAATTCTCAAAAAGAAAGGTGTCAAAGTGGAATCTGTCACGCATGAAGGGCTGATTTATCGTATCAAAAATATGCTGACATCATATGGGCTTATTGTTGCAATCATCATGTTTTCAATCTTTTATTTTGTGCAAAATCAATTTGTTGTGCAATATCAAGTTCAAGGCGTGGACAAACTGTCAAGTGCTGATGTGGTGGAATTTGTTAAATCAAACTTTTCGTCAAACAAAAATTTGATTGACACCGAACAAATTGAAATTGGGCTTGTTGAAAATTTTGAAGAAATCAGTTTTGCTTCATGCATAATCAAAGGTCAAACGCTTGTCATCAACATCAAGGAAAAACTTCTTCCTGACCAAATATATGGTGATTTCGCACCGCTGGTTGCACAAAAAAGTGGGAAAATCACGCAAATCAATTTGATTTCAGGCACTTTATGTGTCAAGGTTGGAGATTTTGTTCAGGCGGGCGATGTGCTTGTGTTACCATACACCATTGACACTTCGGGAGAAATTCAAAAAGTTGAGGCGCAGGCAGAAATTATTGCGGATGTGTATAACGAAGGCAGTGCTGACCATTATGAAACATACATTGAAGTGACGCGAACAGGACGAGTGGCAATGCAAAACGAAATCACATTGTTTGGACTGACAATCTATACATTCAAAGAAGATTTTGAGTTTGAGATGTATGAAGTGGAAACAGAATATGTCAATTTGATTGAAAACTTGTTTTTGCCGTTCAAAATTCGCAAAACTTTCATATATGAGCTTGTCGAAAATGTTATTGAAAGTGATTTTGAAGATGTCAAAGAAGAATATATTGAAAAAGCGAGAGAAAAAGCCTTGGAAAATGTTGAAAATTGTGATACAATAAAAGAAGAATATTACACGCTCAGACATTTGGCAGGCGTTACGATTGTCAATTATTGCATTGTGACAGAAGAGAGTATTGCCACATACAGCGAAACATAGGAGGAGATATGATCATTGAAGGCAAGGTTTTCCCTTACAAAAAAACCTTCAAAAAATTGTTTGCCCTTGTTGGAGAAATTCTTGGTGAAGACTTTTCCAACCTGAGCCTTTCAATCAATTTTGTCGGCGAGAAAGAAATTCAAGTATTAAACAAAAAATTTCGAGATATTGACAAGGTGACGGATGTGCTTTCTTTTCCAAATTTAAACAAAAAATATGATCAAAAATTGACCGATTTTTCAAATGAAATTTTGGACGACGTTTTGTTTTTGGGCGATATTGTCATTTGCAAAAAGGTGGCAAAGCGTCAAGCAAAAGAATATGGTCACAGTTTAAAGCGAGAGGTTTGTTTTTTGGCTGTTCATGGACTTTTGCACCTTTTGGGATATGATCATGTTGAAGCGGATGAAGAAAAACTTATGCAAAAAACAACCGAAGAAATTTTATCAAAATTTGGAGTGAAAAAGTGAAGTGTGGTTATGTGGCAGTTTTGGGATTGCCAAATGCTGGCAAAAGCAGTCTTGTCAATTTTTTGGTTGGCGAAGAAGTGGCGATTGTTTCGCATAGGCGTCAAACAACAAGAAATTCCATTTTGGGAATCAAAAATGGTGAAGGATATCAAATCATTTTCATAGACACACCGGGTATACATCACAGCAAAAACAACTTGGATAGATTTATGATGAAAAATGTTCGAAGTGCAATTGCTGGTGCGGATGTTGTGCTCTATCTTTTTGATGGAAGCAAGAAGATGGAAATTGAAGAAGAGGAATATATTGAAAGTTTGAAAGAAAAAACTGACAACCTGATTTTGGTTCAAACAAAGGCTGACAAAAAAACTATTCAAGAAAAAGGCGATTTCAAAGTTTCTGTTTTGACGGGGCAAAATTTAGATTTGTTGGTTGAAAAAATTGTAGAAAAATTGCCCGAAACAGATGCGATTTTTGATGAAGATTTATACACCGACAAAAGCATTTCTTTTTTGATAAGTGAAAAAATTCGAGGCGGTTTGTTGGAAATTTTGGATGATGAAATTCCACATGGGGTGGCAGTTGTTGTCAATCGTTTTGAAGAAACGGATGAAAAAGTTTGGATTGATGCAGAAATCATTTGTGAAAGAGAACAACATAAAGGTATAATTATTGGAAAAAATGGCAAAAATTTAAAAAAAATTGGAGAAAAAGTGCGATTTTTTGCAGAAAATTTGTTAGATAAAAAATGTGTTATCAAACTCTTTGTTAAGGTTGATAAAAATTGGCGAGATGGAAATGTTAATCCATATTGTAATTAAATAATTAAGAAAAATATAAATAAATGATTAAAAAATATAAAAATTTTATTTAAAAATATAAATAAATCATTAAAAAATATAAAAATTTTATTTAAAAATATAAAAAAATACCAAAAAAATTTAAAAAACTCATTTTTTAGGCAAAATTTTCTTAAAATTTTGCTATTTTTTTATTTTTAACCTTATTTTCGTATTTTTTCTTCAAAAACGAAAATACTTAAAAAGGGAGGTGTATTATGATTATTGCAAATTTTATTGCCTATGTTTTGACATTGATTGGCGCATTTAATTGGGGGCTCGTTGGAATTTTTGACTTCAATCTTGTCACATGGATTTGCGGAGCTTATCGAAACGGCTGGGCAATTGCCATCTATGTTTTAATTTTGCTTGCGGCAATTTGGCTTATCATTTCGCCAATAATCTCACGCGGTATGTTGGACTTGGGATGTAAATATAGAAAAGAAAACGAAAAATAAAAAGAAAAAAATCGCAACTGAAAAGAGTTGACGATTTTTTTTATGTTTCAAATTATTTCTTTGCAACGGTTGACTTTTTTGATGTTGTTTTCTTTTTGGTTGTTTTCTTATCAGACCAGACAGGCTCTTTTGCCACTTTTGATTGTCTTGCAAGTTCAGGAATTTTGATGCCATTCATCTGTTGCAATTTTTTGAAAAGCATTTTTTGAAATTTTGGACGGTTTAAACCAAGAGCAATTTTAAACTGTCCTTTGCGGTTGAAAATTGGTGTGGTCTTTCCTGTTTTTAAGTCAAGTTGAATGTCGGCGCGCTTCATCTTGTATAGGCGAGGATAGAGAAGATAGTAGATTGCACAAATGTCGTTGTTGGCTATGCGACGGTCAGGATAGTTTGGCTCCCAATATGTTTCATATGTCTTTGCCAAAAATTTTCCAATGTCATTTGTTTGTTTAAGTTGCTCAACCTGTGCTTCTGTGAAATATCCAAAGTCGCGACCTATGCTTGACGGAACCATTATGGTTGGGATTTTGCTGTCGATTGTATATTTGAAAGCAGGAGCATCTGTACGAATGTTGAAAGAGTTGTAATTTGGATTTGTTTGTATTCCCATTGGTGCTCCACCCATCATGACAATTCTCTTGACCAAATCTTTGGCATCTGGGTGCTTGATCATCAAGTTTGCGAATGTTGTGTGAGGTCCAAGCTCAATGAAAGTGATTTCTTTTGGATTTGCTTTCAAGACTTCATAGATTGCATCTGAGGCATCCTTTGAAATTGGTTTATGCTTTGTTGTCTTTGGTGGTTTATATCCACCCAATCCTTCTTTGGTATGCAAAAATGAGGCATCCTCGGTGGAGTTGCCAAGACGTTTTTCATATCCTTTCACAACAGGAATATCTTTATGGAATAAATCAAGAATGTGGCACATGTTTCGCACCGCATTATCAATGTTTATGTTGCCGTTGGATATGGAGATCAGTTTGATGTCAAATTTTGGATCATGCAAAGCGTAGACAAGACCGGTGGTGTCATCAACGCCCGGATCGGTGTCGATGATAAGTTTAATTTTTTTCATATAAACTCCTATTAAAGCTTGTTAAAACTCTCTAAGTATATCATTTTTTAAAACAAAAGTAAAACAAAAATAAGATGAAAAACAATAAAAAAAAGATGATATCAAAAACAAGAAAAAGCACAAAAATTTTCATTTTTTTGTGATTTTTTTTAATTTTATATATTTTTACCAAGATTTTCGCTTATGGTGACAAGTTCGAATCCTTGCGATTTCAATGTGACAATGATTTTTTCAAGCGCATTTTTTGTTGCTTCTGTTGGATGCAACAAGATGAAATCTCCACCTTTACAGTTGTTGACTGCGCGCTGATAGATCAAGTCGCTGTCTTGATCGCGCCAATCAATTGTGTCGCGTCCTTTTGTGCACATGATTGTTTTATATCCCAGAGAAGTGGCAATCTCAACAGTGTTTTTGTTGTATGAACCACTTGGAGGCGAAAACAAAGTCATCTCCACACCGATGAGTGATTTGACAAGATTGTGAGTGTTGATAATCTCTTCAAAATTTTTTTGAGCAGAAAGTGTGCCTTGATCTTTGTGATAATATCCATGATTTCCAATTTCATGTCCAGCATCATAAATCTTTTGGAGCATGTCACTTTCCTTAACCGCCCATGTTCCGCCAACAAAAAATGTGGTTGTCACATCGTTCCTTTCCAAAATCTCCAAAATTTCGTCTAAATATTCTGTTCCCCAATAGACATTGATCATCAGTGTCACTTTATTGGAAGTTTCGTCTCCACTGCAATAGACACCGTTGTAAATTTTCGATGAGGTGACATAATTGAGTCCATAGACAGCAAACATGGAGATTGAAATAAGCATAATGAAAATGACACAATTTGTGGCAATTCTTCGACCGCTCACAGTCCAGATTTTTGATCTTTTTGTTTTCATGCCATATAATATGTTGGGCAGGCATAAAAAATGAAAACAAAGAATAAACTTGAAGCAAGTTGTGAAGATAAGTTTATGAAAGTTTGCAGAAAACATATATTTTTTCACCAAAAAACATATATTTTTTCGATTTTTTTATCAATTTTTTGAATTTTTTCTTAAAAATATGTTTTTTTGAGCGTTTTGTTGCATTTTCGGCATAACGCAAATAAGACAAAATATTTAAGTTTTCTTCAAAATATATTTTGGCTTTTTTACTGAAAGTGCTATACTTAAATTGTATAATTCTGCAGTGGAGGCTGTATGGCGGTATATAAACTGAACTCAAACAAGAAGAATAAGAAAAACACCAAAAAAGTTGTGGGCTTTTCTCTTTTGGCTGCGGCTTCTGTTGTTTTCCTTTTCTTGACCGGAATTGTGTCACCAATTCAAACATTCTTGTTGGGACTTCTTGGAGTGTTTGGATATCCGCTTTGTATAATTTTGTTTGTGGTTGGGTTGGCACTTGTCAACAACAGAAAATATGTCATGTCATTGAAATACACCATCTGTCTTTGCCTGAGCGTGTTTTTTGCACTTTGCATACTTCAACTCGCTATTGTGGGGAATAAGGGTGATTTGAGTTTTGGAGAATATTTGGCAAAAAATTATCTAGACAAATGGACAGCTGGCGGAATTATCATCGGGTTGTTCACAACAAGCGTGCTCTATATTGCCAACATCTATGGAGCATACATCATTTTCGCACTATGCTTTGTGCTTTGCGTTGCACTTTTGCTTGACAGTTTGAATTTTCTCAAACGCGAGAAAAAAACAAGCGAACCTGTTTCGCTTCAAATCAAGGATAAAAAGTCAAAACAGGAAAGACAAAAAGAAGAAGTTGTCGAAATGGAGCCAGAAGTTCAAAACACAAATGTTGTTCTTGATGGAAATTTGAAAGAGGAAGAAGAAAAACAGGAACAAAAACCTCTCACGGCAAGACAAATTTTGGGATTGGATAGAAAACGCAACACGGCTTATGAATATGAAACAAAAAACAAATTTGAGCAAAAAACAAAAGAGGAAGAAGATAAGCCAAAATCGTTGAAGGAATATATTCTAACTCCGCCAGAAATTGACATTGATGAATATTTCAAAAATGTTCGAAAACAAAATGATGTTCCGTCGCAAGAAGAGATCTCTGACAATATTTCCTCTTTGAAGAATGACGAAGTTGAGCCATCTCAAGTTTATCATGAAGATGAATTCAAGGCGGAAGTCACACCTGTCATTCATCGCACCTTGCCGGAAGTTAAGTCGGAAGAACTTGTCGAGCGCGCCGATGACATTTTGCGTTCTGCCATTCAAGAAGAAAAGAGTGAGAATCCGGACATCTATGACAATTTTTCACCTTTGGACAATTTGCCAGAAAGAGATAACGGTGGAAACTTCACAAGACGCGACAGTTTTGAAGGGCAAAGTTCTTCGGAACGAAATTCCTTTTTGCGAGAACAAAACGACGAAAGTCGAAACTCTTATGAAACAAGAAACTTTGAGCGTTCTGAGAGAAGTGACCGACATTTTGATCGCACATACAATTCTTCTGCCGAGGCTTATAAGCAAAGTCTGAGAGAAAGAGAAGAGAGAAATTTGAGTCAAGACGACAAGGATGCACGCGGACAGTTTGCTCGTGAGCAAGAGCGTATGAATATGCGTAATGGCACATATGCACGCGAAACCAATCCAATTCCTGAAGAAGAGCCGGAACATCATGAGCCGTATATCTATGAAAAACCTTCAATTGACATGATCACCACACAAAGCGTCGATTTGTCAACATTAAGTGAGGATGTGGCCGTGAAACGAGTGCTTTTGGAAAACACTTTGGAAACTTTTGGTGTGCCAGCAAAGGTACATGGGGTGGTTGTGGGACCGGCTGTGACGCGATATGAACTTGAAATGCCTCAGGGAATTTCTGTTCAAAAAATCAAAAACCGTGCCGACGACATTGCTTTGTCTTTGGCAGCAGAAGGAACCATTCGCATTGAAGCTCCAATTCCAGGAAAAAGTGTTGTTGGTATTGAAGTGCCAAACACATCAATTGCAACCGTCAGTTTGAAAGATGTTCTTTCTTCGCGAGAGTTTATGCAAGGTTCGTCACCACTCACTTTTGCACTTGGCAAAGACATCGCTGGAAAAATCATCACTGCGGATATGACAAAACTCACACACCTTCTTGTTGCAGGGTCAACCGGTTCAGGAAAGAGTGTTTGCTTAAACTCAATCATCCTTTCAATCATCTATAAAGCTTCTCCGGAAGATGTCAAAATTCTTTTGGTCGATCCAAAACGTGTTGAGTTTGCACCATATGAAGGTTTACCACATCTTATCATGCCTCAAATTGTTTCTGACACGCAAAAAGCAATCAATGCTCTCACATGGGCTGTCAATGAAATGGAGAGACGTTTTGATGCGCTTGGGCGAGCACGTGTTAGAGAAATCAGTGAATATAACCAATCGCCAGAAGTGCTTTCGGGTAAATTGCAAAAAATGCCTTATATTGTCATCATTGTCGACGAACTTGCCGATCTCATGATGACGGGCAAAAAGGAAGTGGAAGAAAAAGTTTGTCGTCTTGCACAAAAAGCCAGAGCGGCGGGCATACATCTCATTCTTGCAACTCAAAGACCTTCAACTGATGTCTTTTCGGGACTTATCAAAGCAAACTTCCCTTCAAGAATTTCTTTTGCTGTGGCAAGCGCCGTGGACAGTATGGTCATTCTTGACCGCGTTGGTGCTGAAAAACTTTTGGGCAGGGGAGATATGTTCTATTTCCCAAACGGCGCCAAAGACCCAATGCGTGTGCAAGGTTGCTTCATTTCAGGTCATGAAATTAATTCTATTGTTGACTTTGTTAAAGACAACAATCCTCCAATTTTTGACGAAGAAATTGAAAAACAGATCAACAATCCAAACAAAAACAACAACTCCAATTCTCCGGGCTATAACACCGAAATGGATGAACTTTTGCCACAGGCACTCAAAGTTTCCATTGATTGCGGGCAAGCGTCAGCCACAATGATCAGACGCAAGTTTGCAATAGGATATCCGCGAGCAGCAAGGATCATCGACCAAATGGAAGCGGCGGGATATATTTCAAGTGCAGACGGTGCGAAAGGACGTTCTGTTTACATCACCGAAGATGAATTTAGAGATATTTTTGGCGACCAATATGATTGATGAAATACAAAAAGCTTTAAAAACAAGAGGATGAAAAATGAATGAGAAACTGAAAGATAAAAAGATTTCGGCAATTTCGCTGGGTTGCGATAAGAACAGAGTGGATCTTGAAAAAATGCTCTTTGCTCTTTCGGACTATGGCTTTGAAATTGTTGAAAATGTGCAAGATTCCAACATTGTCATCATCAACACTTGTGCTTTCATCAGTCCGTCAAGAGAAGAGGCGCTGGAAAACATCTTTGATATGTGCCTTTTGAAGAGCAAAAATCGGTTGGAAAAAGTCATTGTTTCGGGCTGTCTTTCGCAGAGATATAAAGCGGATCTTCAAAAGCAAATTCCTGAAGTTGATGCTTTTTTGACACTTGAAGAGAACGATAATATCGTCCAGATCATTGAAAATCTCTATGACATCAAACATTCCAAAACTAAAACGCGAAAAGGACGAATTTTCACCAATCGTGGTGCATATGCCTATCTCAAAATTGCTGAAGGATGCAACAATGCTTGTTCTTATTGCACAATTCCACGAATTAAGGGAAGATATGTAAGTTATAAAATGGAAGACATTGTTGAAGAGGCAAAATATTTGGCAAAGAAGAATGTCAAAGAATTGATTCTTGTGGCACAAGATGTGACGAGATATGGAGAGGATCTCTATGGCAAAAGCAAACTGATTGAACTTTGTCAAAATTTGGCGAAAATTCCTGGAATTGAATGGATTAGACTGCATTATGGCTATCCTGAAAAAATCTCGAAAGAACTTTTGGAATTTGTCGAGAAAGAGAAGAAAATGTGCAAATATTTGGACATTCCGCTTCAACATATCGATGAGCGCATTCTCAAAAGCATGAGAAGACGTTTGGGCGAGAGCGACACGCGTGCACTTGTTCAAAAAATCAAAAACGAACATCCTGACATCGCACTTCGAACCACTTTCATTGTTGGCTATCCAAGCGAAAGCCGTGAGGACTTCAAAAAGCTTTACAATTTTGTCGAAGAAACCGAGTTTGACTATGCCGGATTTTTTCCATATTATAGAGAAGAGAACACATCAAGTTTTTACATTCAAAATCAACTTTCAAATTTCACAAAGAAAAAGCGTCTGAAAAAAATCAAAAAAGTACAAAACCGAATTGCGACAAAAAAAGCTGTTTGTCGTTTGGGGAAGATTTACAAAGTTTTGCTGGACTATTTTGACGAAACAGAGGGAGTTTTTGTGGGACATACAGAATTTTTATCTCCAACAGTTGACTTTGGAGTGAAAATTGTGGATAATGGAAATATGAAAGCTGGTGACTTTGTGAACGTGAAATTTGTTGACTTTGACGGCGAAAATTTTAAAGGAGAGTGCTATGAATCTTCCAAATAAAATCACAATTTGCAGAATTTGCTTAATTCCACTTTTCATCTTTTTCTATCTTGCTTCGTTCATTCCTTATGGCAAGTTGATTGCCGTGCTGATTTTTGCTCTTGCATGCTTCACTGACTTTTTGGACGGGCGTATTGCACGCAAACGAAACTTGGTGACCAATCTTGGAAAATTTCTTGACCCAATTGCAGACAAGGTGCTTGTGATGAGCGGAATTATGCTCTTAGTTGCCGTTCCAATTGTGGCAAATGGAGGGAGCGTTGATTCTCAACCGGCAATTTATCCAACATATGTAGGCGTGGTTGCGGGCATAATCATTTTGGCGCGCGAATTTATTATCAGCGCGTTCAGACAACTTGCAGCCACCAAAAATGTTGTTTTGGCAGCGGACATGTATGGAAAAGTTAAGACTGTTTTTCAATTCATCACACTGATTTATTATATGCTCTATGCATTCATTGTGGAAGAATTTTTCTATGCTATTGATGGCACCATCAACACCGTGATTTGTCTTGTGGGATATGTCCTTCTTGCCATCACAATCATCATGACAATCATCTCTGGATTGAATTATATTTTGAAAAACAAGCAGGTGCTTAAAGATGAAAAATGAGGTCATCGTTTTTTCAAGAGATTTAAACAAAATTCAAGAACTTAAATCGTTTGTTTTAAAGAATGGACACTTTGATTTTTCGTATTTTGATTGTTGCGATTTTGAAGAGTGTTTGAGCGAAGTGAAAAGGGCAAAGTTGCAGTGCGAAACCACTTTTGTTATTTGCAAAAATGAGCAAATTGACAAACTGTTGCAAGAAATTGTGAGCAGTGGTGATTCCATGACTTTGATTCGCGAGCAAGCCGTGAATTTGCAAAATGGCAACAAAGACATTATTTTTGTGCCAATTGAACTTGACTTTAAGCAGTTTTTGACTTTGGAAAAGAGAGAAGTTTTTGTCTACAGCCTTTTTGGAAAAACTTTGGCAGAACTTGATGAAAAATTGTGCGAGTTGTCAAAATGTGACAGTGATTTTGGTGACAAATTTTGTTATAAAACCATAACAAAATCGCAGTTATTACATACCATATACACTTCCAAACCGTTGGAAGTTGATTGGTTGAACGAAAATTTTGGTGAGAGTTTGTTTTCACAAAAAGAAGAAAGTTTGACCGATTGTCTTGCAAACTTTTTGAAAGATAAAAATTTTGTGCTCGCTGATATGACGGGCGTGACAAAATCTTTCTTGAAGTCGAATGTTTTCCCAAAAACTTTCATGCTTTTCAAGGAAGAAGATTTTGAAAATTTGGGGCTATCAAAGGAGTTTTTGGCAGAAAATGGGCTTGCAAGCCGAGAAACAGCATATCACCTTGCAAAACATATTTTAAAATTTGGTGAAATTGCACTTACAGTGCTTGTCAATGACGGAAAAAGTTTTGTTGCAATTGGAAATAAGGACGAAATTCATGTATATTCCTTTGTGTTTGAAGGGGAAAATTTTGTTGAAAATTTTGAATATTTTGCCCTTTTTGAAATGTTGAAATTTTTGCAATCAAAGGAAAATTAGTAAAGTTGTTTATTTTGGTTGATTTTAAGCAGTGATTTGCGTTAAAATGTTGATATCATAGAATTAGGAGTTTAATATGGCAGAAAAAGACAAAAAAGACCCACGCGAAGAGGCGTTGGAGCAGGCTCTTTTGAAAATTGAAAAAGATTTTGGAAAAGGCTCAATCATGAAATTGGGAGACAAACCATATCAAAAAGTTGATGTCATTCCAACTGGATGTTTGACATTGGATCTGGCGCTTGGCATTGGTGGAATCCCTCGCGGACGCATTATTGAAATCTATGGACCAGAATCTTCTGGAAAAACAACGGTTTCTCTTCATATCGTTGCAGAAGCACAAAAAATGGGTGGGCGCGCAGCGTTTATTGATGCAGAACACGCTCTTGACCCATCATATGCCGAAAAATTGGGCGTGGACATCAAGCAACTTTATGTTTCTCAACCGGATAATGGTGAGCAAGCACTCAACATTTGCGACACGCTCATCCGTTCGGGTGCATTTGACATTGTTGTTGTGGACTCTGTGGCAGCTCTCACACCAAAAGCAGAAATTGACGGTGAAATGGGCGAAAATCACGTCGGCTTGCAGGCGCGCATGATGAGTCAAGCACTTCGAAAAATGACTTCAATCACGTCCAAAAGCAACACAGCAGTCATCTTCATCAACCAACTTCGTGAAAAGATTGGAGTTATGTTTGGCAGTCCAGAAACAACAACAGGTGGAAAGGCTTTGAAGTTTTATTCCAGCGTTCGCTTGGATGTTCGCAAGACTGACACTTTGAAAGAAGGTCAAAACATCATTGGCAACCGCACAAGAGTGAAAGTTGTCAAAAACAAAATGGCTCCACCATTCAAGGTTGCCGAATTTGATATCATGTATGGTCAAGGCATTTCAAGAAGCGGATGCGTGCTTGACATGGCAGTGAATTTTGATATAATCAAAAAGTCTGGGGCATGGTTCTCATATAACGACGAAAAAATTGGACAAGGCAAAGAAAACACAAAGTTATATCTTGAAAAAAATCCAGATATTTTGGCAGAAGTTGAAACAAAAGTCAGAGAAAAGGTTGCTGGTGGCTCAGATGTTGGCTTGACAACGGAAGCAAGTTCGGAAGAGTAATAAACAAGATATATTAAGTTTGAAAATGGGCGAATTGTGAAATTTCAATTCGCTTTTTTTCATTTTAATTTTCAATATAATTGATTTTTTAAAAATATTGGTGATATAATATATATATGTATGTTTTGAGGAACTCAAAAAATGTCATCAAACGTTTTTTTGCATTGTTTGTGATTGCAATTTTTTTTGCTACATCTTTTGTTGTCATTTTTCAAAACATCGGCTCTGAAACCATTTCCGCAGATTTTGATGCGTTCTATTCTTCCTTGATGAGTATGTTTGAATATGACGAAGTTGTGCTCGGTGAAGAAGAATATATTTTGAGTGACGAAGATGTTTTGGTCACTGAAACGGTTGCAACGCAATATTCGTTGCAGACATATCAAAGCGACATTGAAGGGTTTTATATTGTGGAAAATTGCAACATAGAAGAGGATTCTGTTGTGACAGAGTCCACCACTTATAACCGGCTTATTATATATTATGACGGCACTCTTGACTCCTATGGGGCGGTGCTGACAGCAGAGATTGACAATTTGCACATTTTTCAGTATGAAAATGCTGAAGACACGGCATCGGCTTATGAATATTATTCCAGCTTGAACTTGTCAGTTTCTTATGACGCTCTTGTGACGTTGGAGGATTACACTGTCGAAGAAGTTTATGAAGAAACCACAGTTTCAACTTCATACACAAATCCTTGGACAGACAAGACATTCAATTCGTGGGGCGCAAGCTATGTTGGTTATGCATCTTATGTGGAAAATATGTGCGCACGAAATGACAGTCTAAACGAGGTGGTGGTTGTTGTGATTGACAGCGGAATCAACACTTCTCATGTGCTTTTTGAAGACCGAATTCTGTATAATTATGGCAAAAATTTCACTACCGAAACCAGCACAAGCGGATATGAATTTGAAGATTTGAGTGGTCATGGCACGCATGTCAGCGGAATTATCGCAGAATCCACACTTGACAATGTGAAAATTTTGCCACTTAAAGTGTTGGACAGCGAAGGTTCAGGTAAAGTTTCTTACATCACGGCGGCATATGCATATGTCAAAACATTGGCAGACACGCTCAATATCAAAGTCATCAATTTAAGCATTGGTGTCACAGACTCCGACGGCAAGGGGACAACAAACTCAAGTTTGATTAATAGCATTGAAGAGTTGTATGATGAAAAATACAACATCTTATCGGTTGTGTCAGCGGGAAATGAAAGAATGGACACCGAAACTTGCTCTCCTGCAAACGCACCAAATGCAATCACAGTTTCGGCGGTGGCACAGTCTGGATCTTCAGTTGTTTTTGCGTATTCATACAGCAACTATGGCGACGAAGTTGACCTTTGCGCTCCCGGAACGAGCATATACAGTGCGTATATTGGTTCGTCGACGCGTTACGCCACTCTTTCTGGAACTTCCATGGCGGCGCCTCATGTGACGGCAGCGGTGGCACTTTTATACTCAAATCCAGCCTTGGAAGACATTTTTGGTGATGGAGAAGAGTTGACTCCAAGCCTTGTCACTTCAAAATTGAAAGAATTTGCCATTGACTATGGCGACGAAGGAGATGACATATATTACGGCGCTGGACTTGTGAATGTTGCAGACATTGGGGCAGTTTATTATGGATATGTCACTTTCAGTCGAAGTGGTGGAGAATATGATCAACAAGTCACACTCGCGCTCTCACTTTCAGGTGTCAGGCTTGAAGGACTTTCAAACAATTACACAATTTATTATTCTTTGGAAAGTTATGACGGTGAAGGATCACAAGATTTTGTTGAATACACATCACCAATTCAAATTTCCTCAACCACAAAAGTGACCGCATATGCAAAATATGGAAATGAGGTTTATGAAAAATATGGCTATGAAGCAACCTACACTTCAAGCGAGCTCTATATCTTTGGTTATTATGATGTTTTGAGCAACTATGAGTTCACTCTCACTGACGATGGATATGTTTTGACGGCGTATAGTGGCACTCTCACCACATTGATTTTGCCGTCGACTTACAATGGAAAAGATGTCGTTGCTTTGGGTGAATATGCGTTCAATGGAACAAATGTCACAACCTTGACTTTGCCTGACAGCATCAAAACAATCAATGCCTATGCTTTCAAGGACAACACAAAAATCACCACAATAAGAGGTGGCACAGTTGAAGTTGGAGACTATGCTTTTTATGGTGCTTCCAATCTCAAAACAATGGATGTGGAAATAACCTATATTGGCGACTATTCTTTCTATAATTGCAAAAAACTGACCGCACTTTCAGTTGAAAATGTCACATATCTTGGCTCGCGTGCATTGGCGTATTGTTCAAGTTTGACATCTTTGCAACTCTATGATGTGAATAAAATCGGCGACTATGCAATTTCAGTTTCGGGCGTGACAGAAATTTGGATCGGGAAAAACATTTCTTCAATCGGCAGTCAAGAATCATTGAGTATAACAACGGTTTATGGATATTCTGGAACAGCGTCAGAAATTTTTGCATATGTCAACAATTTCAACTTTGTCGACTTGACTCTTCAATTTACGAAAGATTTGAACAGTGAAGTCTACATCCTTTCGGGCAGCAATTTGACCATAGATTTCGACTATTCTGGGCTTGAAGTGACGGCAACAATCTATAAAAATGGATCGACCTATACCGAAATCACAAGCGGATTGACATATACATTAGTTGGGCTTAGCAACGACGATAAGATCTACATTGAGCTTGTTGACTATTATGGAGAAACGGTGCAAAGCAACACCTTGACTGTGTATACTCTTGAAGAAGGAAACAGCATTTCGGTGAGTTATGACTCGACGGGTGAGCAAGCAGAAGAATATTTTGATGTCTATGTCAATGGAAATTTGATTTCAAGCGGAGATTTGTTTGCTTCGGGAGAAGAAATCACCATTGTGGTTGAAGCGAAAGAAGGATATGTTCTCACAAGTGTTCAAACTTACATCAATAGTGAAAATCAAGAACAGCTCTCTGAAAATAACACAACTTGTGAATTTACTGTTAGTGAATCCGACGATGTCATTATCATCGTCACAGTTGCTCCAATTGAAGAACTTGATGTCACATTTTCTTTCACTGATGGCTCTGCACAAATCTATGTTGATGATTCGCTTGTGGAAGACTCATACACCATAAATCGTGGAGATGAGTTGACTTTCAAAATTGTGGCAGACTCTGGTTATGATTTTTCCTATGTTTTGGTGGATGGGTATTCACTGATTTTGGAAGAAGAAGGCTATGATGAAGACGGAAATTGTTACAGAATTTACACCATCGAAAATGTTGTCACCAATGTTGAAGTTTTTGTTGTTTTGACAGAACGGGTATATTCCATTCAAATCATTCACGGCAGTGGCGGAACAGTTTCTTGGTCGGGAAGTGATGAAACTTATAGCAATTCACAAGTGTTTATAATTTCAGCAAGTGAAGGATATCAAATTGACTTCGTTTCCATCAATGGTCAAATTGTGGAAGTTTCCAACAACACCATCATTTTGAACGATATTTCCGAGGATTATGAAATTGTTATTTCCTTCAAAAAAATCAGCAATTCTTTCTTCTCTGGTCCGGTGGCAATTTACTTCATCATTTTCATAGCAATTTTTATCATTTTCATTATCGCAAGAATTATTCTTCACTTTGTGCGTAAAAAGAATGATAAATGGATGACAAGTTCAAAATAATCAACTTTTTGCGAAAAATCGTAAAAAAACTTGTAGTTTGACGAAAAGATATGTTAAAATGTTCTTGATAATATAATTTTATAGGAGGTTTATATGGAAACTTGGCAAATTGTTTTAATTGTTGTTGCTTGCGCTTTGGTGTTGTTGCTTGCGGTCATTTTGGCTTGGGTTATTTCAGTTTACAACAAGTTGATTAGACTCAGAAACAATGTCAAAGAAAGTTATTCCACCATGGATGTATACATGAAAAAGCGTTACGACCTGATTCCAAATTTCGTGGAAACTGTCAAAGGCTTTGCAAAACATGAGAAAGAAACGCTTGAAAATGTTATGAAGGCAAGATATTCTGCGATGAACGCCACCACAACTGCTGAAAAGGCGGAAGGGGAAAATATTTTGACGCAGACTTTGGGGAGACTTTTCCACATAACTGAAAGTTATCCTCAACTTCAAGCAAATCAAAACTTTCTGGCGCTTCAAAATCAACTTAAAACTTTGGAAGATGAAATTGCAAATTCGCGTAAGTATTATAATGGTTGCGTGAAGGTTTATAACAACAAAATTGAGTTGTTCCCTTCCAATTTGGTTGCTCGTAGATTTAAATTTGAAAAGAGCGACTTGTTTGAAATTGAAAACAAAGAAGAAAGAACTGCTCCACAAGTTAAGTTTTAATCGGTCTTTTGTATGAAAAATGCTCTTTTAAAAACTTTTTTGATTTTATTTTGTCTTTTTAACATCTTTCTTTTTACAGAGATTGTCACTCTGTTCCTTTTTCTTTATGAACTTTGGGGGTGGGTGCCATATGTCGATGTTTGGGCAATTTTCTTGGCTGTGTTTTGGGTTGTTGCGATTGTGATTTTTTTCATCTATTTTCGCAAGCATAGAATCAAAAAAGAAATTATCAAACCGGTTGAATTCAACACTCCGACAGACATGACGCCGCCAGAAGCAGGATTTTTGATTGACGGAATGGTTGACGGTGAGGATTTGTCGTCATTGATTGTCTATTGGGCGGGGAAGAATTACATCTCCATCACAGGCGAAAAGAAAAATCAAAAGTTGACCAAGTTGGTCGACAAATTGCCGAAAGAATCAAGAGAATACGAAAAAAAGTTATTTAATGTCATTTTTAGTCCAGAAAAAGAAATTCTTGTGAAGGACATTACTGACAGAATCAACAACAACGAAAACAATCAAAAGACCATCCAAAAAGTTGTTGATGAAATTGAAAAAGAAGTTTCGGGGAAATATTTTGACAAATATGTCGTCAAAATTCGACAAATTTTCATTATTGTGTTTACATTGCTTTTCTATGCATCAGCAATTTTGATTTATGTTTCCCATCTGCTTTTGGATGAAATTGGAATTATTGTCATCATGATTTTGGCCACAATCTTCTTGGCGTGTGCTGATTGGGTGTTGAATTATTTTGACTATCGCCACAAAAACAAGTCAAAAATTGGACAGATTTTTTCATTCATTTGTTTTATAATTTTCATGGTTGTTGCTGGTGGGCTGTGTTTCTTCATCCTGTGGGGGTCGGCATATAGAATTATTTTCGCAATTTGCATGCTTGTGACCATGTTTTTTGTCGTTTTCTTCTCACGTAAATTTCAAATTTACAACGATGAAGGACAAAAAAAATTGGGACTGTTGCTTGGGTTTAAAGAATTTTTGGAAGTTGTGGAAAAAGACAGAATAAAGATGCTTGTTGAAGAAAACCCATCGTTTTTCTATGACGTTTTGCCATATGCATATGTTTTGGGTGTAAGCGACAAGTGGATTGAAAAGTTGAATGTCATCAAAGCGGACATCCCAGAATTGAAAAACAAAAACATTTTGACAAACGCAATTATGCTTAGCCTTATTCTTGCAAGTTCAAGGTTGATCTTTGTCCCTATGATTAAAAACATAAGATTCAAACGAGGAACACATGCAATGGGAGGCAGAGGGGGCGGACCACGACGTCCGGGAGGAGGACCTCCACATCATTCTGGAGGACCTCGTCCACCGCGCATGAGAAGATAAAAAAATCGCGATTGTAAAGTCGTGATTTTTTTATTTATTTTATCTTGAAAATCGATATTCTTTCAAATTTTCTTTTATAAACATTTGTTTTTCGTCTTTTTCTTTATCATTCAACATATCTTTTTCTTTATTTTCTGTGTTGTTTAAGATATTTTTCAAATGTGCCATATTGTCGTTATTTTCGTGCAAATCTTCAACTTCACGGCGCACATGTGCAATCACTCGGTCACCTTTGTCTTCATTTTCTTTTGTTTTATCAAATCTTTTTCGGTGTATTTGTGGTTGTTTTTCAATCGAAAGCGTAGATACGTTTTCTTCATTTTTTTCAGTTATTTCGTCATTTTTCACCTTTTCAACCGTGTTATCTTCGTTCAGTTGTTCAAAATCTTCCAAGCGTTGTTCTGGTTTTGTTGTTGCAACAACTCCGTTCAGTCCGTTCAAGTTGTTCACTTGATATGTGTCGATGTTGCGCATGAGTGGGGCATAGGTGTCGGTGTTGCGGTCTGGATTGAAGCGAGAGCCATAAAATCCATTTGTGCCATAATAGCCATTTGTGCCATACATCCCGTTTCTATATCCAAATCCATTGCCATAGTTTCCGGCATATCCGTTTCTGTATGCGTTCAATCTGTTGAAATTGTTGCTGTTATATGTGTTGTTGGTAAAGGTGCTGGCTGGCGTATTGTTTGAAAGATTGTTGAATTCTTCATCAAATCTTTCATTATTTCGCAGTTCGTTTCTGCTCATGCTTCTGTCAAACATTCTTGGAGAGTCGTTTCTTTGCATATTGAAAGTTCTGCTCATATCTTCATTTTCGCAGTTTTCGCATCCAACATAATTTCCAATTTGTTCAAGAGTGTTGAGAATGTTTTGATAATATGTCGATCGTGCGTTGGAATTGCATGCCAATCTGTTGAGTTTGGCGTTGATTTTGTCGGTGTTTTTGTCGACATTTTTCTTCATTGATGAAATTGATTTCACCGCACTGTCCATTTCGTTTTTGGTGTAAGCCACAGAATTGGTGTAACGATTCAAACTGCTTGTCAGGTCGTTGACCGCACTGATTTGTGATTTTGAAAGTTTCAAATCTTTGGAAAGATTGTTTTTGATTTGTGCCGTTTTGTTCAAGATGTCCATTTTGTAATATTCTTCATTCGCCAAACTCTGTTGAGCATTTTGAGAATTGTTCAAGATGTCATCGCTTGTGCTTTCAGAATTTTCCAGCATGCTTTGTGTCAAAGATATGTCTGACGGGTTGACCGATTGCAAACTGGAAATGGTGTTTGCTGTTTCGTCAAGTTGATTTTCCAGGCTGGTGATTGCACTCGTGGTGGATGAACCACATCCAGCAAGAGCCACACACATAATCAACGCAGTTGCGCCTAAGATGATTTTTTTCATTTTTGATACCTCCGTTTTTTTTATTCCTCTCTAGTTTTTGAATTTTGTTGACTTTTATTCATGAAAAATTGTTTATTTGAAAATTTTTGTGGGAAAAATATAAAAAAAGGATTTGAAAGACAGTATGGAAGATAAAAAAAGAAATATGGCATACAACAAATATGTCAAAGCAAAAATTCCCAAAACAAAACCTTGGCCATCACTTTTCAATTCGTTTTGGGTGGGCGGACTTATCTGCGTGATTGGACAGGCGATCAACGATGTGTATATGCTTTGCTTTCCAAGTTTGTCAGAGCAAACGGCGTGGGCGCTGACACTCATCACACTCATTTTTTTGGCGTCATTTTTGACCGGCATTGGAGTCTATGACCAAATTGGGAAGTTTGCAGGTGGCGGGTCAATTGTGCCAATCACAGGTTTTTCAAACTCTGTTGCCAGCCCTGCCATTGAATTCAAAAGCGAGGGCATTGTCTATGGCATATGTGTCAAGATGTTCACAATTGCTGGACCTGTGATTGTCTTTGGTGTGGCGTCAAGTGTGGTGGTTGGATTTATTTATTGGATTGTTTCACTGTTTTAAAAAAAATCTTTTCATAAAAAAGCAGAAAAACTCAATTTAGTGCGAAAAATGTAAAATAATGACGAAAAAATTAGGTAATTTTGAAATATTATGATATAATTTGAAGTAGAATAAATTTTGTGAATACGTGAAGAGGTTTTATGTTTTATTGGAGTGATTCAGAAAAAATTGTTTTGCCAATCGCACTTGTGATCGTGGTTGCGATTGCTTTTTCTGTTTCATATTTGTTGAGAAACAAGGAAGATAAAATCAAGCGCATTCCATTGATGATTTTGGCATTGATAAACTTGGCACTCGAGATTGTCAAGCAGGTTTTGGGAATCATCAACGGCTATAACCTTTGGTATATTCCACTTCACTTTTGCAGTTTGTTTTTATATTTCTATCCGCTTGCAGCCTTTTGCACCGGAAGGGTCCGCGAGTTTGGAACGACAATGTGTATGGTGACCGGGACGTTTTTTGTGTTGTTGTTCTACATCAAACCAAGCTCCATAATAAATTCTGCTTGCGACAACATATTCAACAGTTTCAACACTTTCCATACATTTACATATCATCACATAATCTTGCTGTTTTTATTCTTCTTGATTTTCTCAAAACTATATCGTCCGTCAACCAGAGATTTTTTGTATAGTCTCATTGGAGTGGGCGGTTATGCTTTGATTGGAACCACAGCGGCTCATCTTTTGGATGTAAATTTTTGCAGTTTGCTCAGAAGTAACATTCCTTTCATGGAGACTTTGCGTCAAAATGCTGGACAAGTTGTATACACATTTGTTATGATATGTGTTGGAGTGCTGGGCGGTGAACTGATTGTCTTGCTGAACAATTTGATTTATAAAAAGGTACATCAAAAACAAGACAGTTTCAAAAAGATTATGAACGTAATTAAGGGAGAAATTTGAAATAATGAACGCATTTGAAAAATTTTTGGCAATGTTAGATGGACAAATGACAAAACCTGTGGCATTTGGTTGGTTTCACTTGATGTGGTTGGCAATCATGATTGTTGCGACAGTGGTTTTGTGCGTTTTTGCAGTGATAAACAAGAAGAAAGGCAAAGATAATTCTAAGTTTGCTCGCATTGTTGTGTTGACATATGCCGTTGTGGTCATCATCCTTGAAATATATAAACAACTGAACTACTCTTTCAATTCCACAACAGGCGAGTGGAGCTATCAGTGGCATGCTTTCCCATTCCAATTTTGCTCAACTCCGATGTATGTTGCGCTTATTGCAGGGTGCTTGAAAAAGGGTGAATTCCAAAAATATCTATACACTTATCTTGCAA
The DNA here is from genome assembly GCA_964594865.1 of uncultured Lachnospiraceae bacterium. Taxonomy (GTDB): domain Bacteria; phylum Bacillota; class Clostridia; order Christensenellales; family UBA1242; genus Caccovivens. Next base: position 72,507 of record CAZQMZ010000002.1, read on the forward strand.
CATTCGCTCTCTTTGCAGGAGTGATTGTCATGGTTTATCCGGGCAATGTTTTCTCAACAACCATCGGCATAAACATTCAAACAATGATTTGTCATGCAGGCATGGTTGTCATGGGTGTTTTCCTTTTGGTGAGCGGAGTGGTTGATTTGAAGTGGTCGAGCATTTTGAAAGCTATTCCTGTTTTTTGCGTGCTTGTTGTGATTGCGCTCATCATGAACATAATTTTCCACAGCACAGGAAACACAGCGTCCTTCAAAATGTTCTACATAAGCCCATACCTTCGTCCTGGTATGGTCATTCTTAATGATATTTATGATGCTGTTCCGTTCTTTTTATACTTTCTCATCTATGTCTTGGGCTTTTCGCTTGCGGCATTCATCATGCTTGCCATTGCCATTGGAATTGACCGCTTGTCAAAATTCATTCACAAAAAAAGATGTCCATATGACGATGACAACACAATGAGAATAATTTTCAAAAATTTGAAAAATCTTTCATAAAAACAATTATTTTCTTGGCAAATAAGTTGGAGTAATGTCCAACTTTTTTATTGATTAAAATTTTTTCAAGGAGGGAATAATATATATGTTAAAACTAAAAGGTGCTCTATGAAATACAACACAATCAAACTGAAACATCAGCCAAAAATCGTGGGATATTATTCCATTGTTGGACCAAAGGAAGGGAATGGGAATTTTGGTCCATATTTTGATTATGTCATGAAGAACGACCTTTTTGGCGAAGAAACTTTTGAAAAAGCAGAGCGAAAGATGTTGGAAACAGCCATTACGGGCGTCATTCAAAAGGCAAATCTGCAACAGAAAGACATTGACATCATGATTGCTGGCGATCTTTTGAATCAAATTATAAGCTCGTCCTATGCTGCCCGCGCCTTTCATTTTCCTTTTTTTGGAGTGTATGGCGCTTGTTCAACAATGGCAGAGAGTTTGGCAATGGGATCGGTGCTGGTGGATGGTGGTTATTGTGAGAACGTGGTCTGTTGCACGGGGTCGCACTTTTCCACTGCGGAAAGACAATATCGTTTTCCACTCGAACTTGGCAATCAAAGACCGCCAACATCGCAATGGACAGTGACGGGTGCAGGGGCTTGTGTGCTGTCGAGAAATGGAGAAGGTCCAAAAGTTTCCACAGTCACTTTTGGCAGAGTTGTGGATTGGGGAATCAGCGATGTCAACAACATGGGTGCGGCAATGGCGCCGGCGGCGAGAGATACGCTTTTGAACCACTTCAAAAATACAAAAACAACTCCGGACGACTATGATTTGATTTTGACGGGCGATCTTGGTAAACTTGGAAGTGAAATTTTGATTGATCTGATGGAAGATGAAGGGGTCACTTTGGGTGTGAACTATGGCGACTGTGGGCAGATGTATTTCAAACGAAAGCAAGAAACATTATGTGGCGGTTCAGGAGCTGGTTGTTGTGCGACGGTGTTTAATTCCTACATCATGACAAAATTCCGCGACGGACAATATAAGAAAATTCTATTTTTGCCTACAGGTGCATTGCTTTCTTCCACGTCCACACAGCAGGGAGATACAATTCCATGCGTATGCCATGCGATTGTCATTGAAAATTGAAAAGGAGAAAAAAATGGATGTGTTTTTGACATATTTGATTGTGTTTTTGGTTGGCGGGGTAATTTGTATGATTGGTCAAATTCTCATCATAACCACCAATCTCACATCGGCTCGCATTTTAGTGATTTTTGAACTTTCGGGAGTCTTTTTGCAAGCGATTGGGCTATATGATTATATTTCCGATTTTGCAGGAGCGGGAATAAATGTTCCAATTGTTGGGTTTGGCGCATCGCTGGCAAAAGGGGTGATTGGTGCAGTGAAAACGCATGGACTTTTGGGAATCTTCACAGGCGGGTTGACGGCAACGGCGGGTGGAATTGCAGCGGCAGTTTTCTTTGCATTCATTTTTGCACTGATTTTTAGATCTCATACGAAAAAGTGAATCGATTTTTTGAGCGAAAAAGATCAAAAAAAGTGTTGCATACCACGCCGAGTATGGTGTAGTATGCATGCATAACACCACAAGATGTTGTGTTTTGTGAAAATAGTCAAAATTTGACAATTTGTTTCATATACATATTTTGATATGAAAACTGCTTGTGGGAAAGTACGTCTTTATCAAAATAAATTCAAAAAAAGAAAACGCAGAAAAGCAATCATTCTTCTTTCTCTCTTTCTGACTTTTGTGGTGCTTTGTTTTGTTTATTTATATTGTGTCGTCAATCCGGTGGTTGTGGAAGCAACGCGACATACCATTCTTTCTCTTTCCACTTCGGCGGTGAGTGATGCGGTGTATGATGTTTTGATGGAAGATGGAATCGATTATGACGATTTGGTCAATGTGGAATATGACAATGATGGAAATGTCACTTTGATTTCTTTGCAAACTGTGACACTGAATTTGATTGCACGAAAATTCTATCAGCTTGCACAACAATATCTCGACGAAATGGGTCAAACGGGAGTGGATGTTGCACTTGGAACTTTCACGGGAATTCCTTTCCTTGCGGGGCTGGGACCAAAAATCAATTTAAAATTGACACCAATCGGTGCAATGACGGCAACCTTTGAAAGTTCTTTTTCAAGTGCAGGAATCAACCAGACGACGCATTCTTTATACATTCGACTTTATGCAAGTGTGAGTTTGATTTTGCCGGCATACACCACCACAATTGACAGTGTCACCGAAGTGCTTGTGGCGGAAAGTGTGATTGTTGGCGAAGTGCCAGAAGTCTATTTTGGTTCTCTCAACTTCACTCCAAGTTAAGCCTTATGTCATGACAAAAAGGGACGAATTTAAAAAATATCGTCCCTTATTTTTATTTTTCTTTAATTTGTTTTTACTTTTTCACTTGTTTATTGTATAATAATGATAGTTCATTTGTCTAACAAAAGGAAATTGGAATGTTGAAAAAGGAAGAATTTGTGACGAAATCTATACAAAAAAGCAACGCGTTCAGATTTTTGACGGCGTTTAATAACATTGACTATACATTGAAAACGCGATATAATTTCAATCGCAGTATGGGCTTTTCTGAAGCTGTGCGTAAGTCTGTGGCATTCAATTATACAGTTAGAAAGTATGAAGACGACCTCATAAGTTTTGGTCGATTGAGAAATGCCATAATTCATGATAACGGCGAGGATATCATTGCACAACCAAACATTGAAGTTGTCGAAAAAATCGAAAAAATTGAAAAACTTTTGACAACTCCACCTCGTGCATTAGATACTGTTGCAAGACGCGATGTGCTTATGGTGAGCTCTTCAAAATCTATGCGAGAAGTCATCATTTTGATTGCGTCGTCCAGTTATTCAAATCTGCCGGTGATCAAAAATGATAACGAAATCATTGGAATTGCCAACGCGACAAAAATCTTGGAAGCATTTGGAAAATTCTTGTTGGCTGGTGGGAAAGCGGAAACATTTTTGGACGCTGTCAAGATTGAAGATATGTTGTCGAAAATTGAAACGAGCGACTATTATGCTTTTGCAAACAAGGACATCACGGTGGAACAAGCTTTGTCAATTTTTCACGAGAATTCAAAATTGTTGGCAATTCTTGTTACAAAAAACGGCGGAGCAAAAGAAAAACCTTTGGGTATATTGACGGGCGCAGATGTGCTTAAGATGAACAAGGTTTTGGAAGACTTTAGTTGATATCGGTGTGAAAAAATTACTTATTTTGGGGAGTTTTTGAAAAGATGAAAAAAGAACAAACAGTGCCAAATTTTGTTGAGATGGAAAAAGATATTTTGAAGTTTTGGAAAGATAATGACAGTTTCAACAAACTTCGAAAGAAAAATGAGGGGCATGAGCGTTTCAAATTTTTGGACGGACCTGCAACGGCAAACAATCGTCTTGGCGTCCATCACTTTTGGGGAAGAGTGCTCAAAGATTTGACAATTCGCTATAACGCCTTGAAAGGAAAAGATTGCCAATATCAAAACGGTTTTGATGGTCAAGGGCTTTGGGTGGAAGTCAATGTTGAAAAAGAGCTTGGGCTGAATGGCAAGCCGGAAATTGTGAAATATGGGATTGATAAATTCACGAACAAATGTATGGAGAGAGTGAACTATTTTGCCAACGAAATGACCAATCAGTCCATTCGCATGGGGCAGTGGATGGATTGGGAAAACTCCTATCTTACAAATTCCGACGAAAATATCACTTCCATTTGGCATTTCTTGAAAAAGTGCCACGAGAAAGGTTGGATTGTTAAGAAAAATCGTCCTATGGCTTGGTGTCCGCGCTGTGGAACAAGTTTGTCCGAGCATGAAATGTCGTCTTCATATCACGAAGTGGAGCACACTGCAATCTTTGTCAAATTACCTGTCAAAAACAAAGATTTCAAGATTGTGGCTTGGACAACAACTCCTTGGACTCTCACGGCAAATGTTGCGTTGGCAGTGAACCCTGAGTTTGAATATGTCAAGGTGAACTTTGAGGGCGAAAACATTGTTTTGGGGAAAGACAGACTTTCTGTTTTAAAACAAAAAGACATAAAAATTTTGGAAACTTTCAAAGGCGCTGACCTTGTTGGGTTGGAATATGAAACCTGCTTTCCAGAACTTTCTGAACAAAAGTTCGCACATAAGATTGTTGCTTGGGACGAAGTTGACAACGCAGAAGGCACATGTGTTGTGCATATTGCACCGGGTTGCGGAGCGGAAGACTTTGAGTTGGGGCAAAAGTTGGGGCTTCCTGAAATTTGTCCAATCAACGAACAAGGGGTTATGTTGGACAGCACAGGTTTTCTTGCCGGCAAAAAGACGACTGATGTTGTCGACGATGTGGTGGCACGTTTAAAAGCCGACGGTAAACTTCTCTATGCGCACAAATATAAACATTCATATCCATTCTGTTGGCGATGCAAGACCGACCTTGTTTACAAACTGATTTCTGCATGGTTCATCAAAATGGACGAAATTCGTCCGTTGGCACTCAAGGCGGTGGAAGATGTTCAGTTTAAACCAGAATACGCCAAAAAGCGTATGATTGATTGGCTGACAAACATGGGCGATTGGAACATTTCGCGCAATCGTTTTTATGGACTTCCACTTCCATTCTATGTTTGTGAAAAATGTGGTAAAGTTCATGTGATTGGAAGTCTTGAAGAACTCAAAAAGCGTGCAGTGAAACCAGAACTTGTCGACAAACTTCCAAACATCCATAGACCATGGATTGATGACATCAAAATCAAATGTGATTGTGGAGAAGGAATTTCACGTATAAGCGAAGTTGGAGATGTGTGGCTGGACGCTGGAATCACACCATTCTCGACGAAGAAATATTTTACGGATAAGAAGTTCTTTAAAGAGAACTTCCCAAGTGAATACGTTTGCGAAATGATTGAACAAATCAAATTGTGGTTCTATTCTCTTCTCATTATGAGTGTTGTGTTGACAGGTAAAGCACCATACACCAAAGTGGTGACATATCAATATGTCAAAGACGAGAATGGTGGCGAGTTCCACAAGAGTGGTGGAAATTCTCTTGATGCCGATGTGATGGCAGACAAGGTTGGTGCCGATGTCATTCGTTTTCTTTATTCTTCTTCCAGCCCGACAAATGAAATGCGTTTTGGTTTCAATTTGACGGATGAGGCAAGAAGAAAAATTTTGAGTTTCTGGAATATATACACCTTCTTTAACACCTATGCGTGCATCGACAATCCGGACATAGCTCATTTCACACCAAAGGACGACGATTTGAAAGTGTCAGACAAGTGGCTTATTGAAAGCATAAACAAATTTGTTTTGGACAGTGACAAAAACTATGCCGACGACAAAAACTATGTTGTTGTGCACGACTTTGAAAAATTGGTGGACGACATTTCAAACTTCTATATTCGTGTAAACCGCAAGCGTTTTTGGAAGAGCGAAAACAAGCTCGATCAAATGACAGCATATTGGTGTTTATATCATGCTATAAAGGCAGTCATCCGCGTTATGTCACCAATTATTCCTTTCTTGACTGAATATATTTGGCAGAACTTGGTGAGAGAAGTGGAAAAGGATGAAACTGAGTGCATCATGCTCTCTGGTTTCCCAACGAAGATATATAATTCCAACTTTGGCGATATTTTGGAAAAAACCGAAGTGGCAAGAAACATCATCTCAACGGCTCAAAGACTTCGAAATGAAAACCAAATCAAAGTTAAACAGCCTTTGAAAGTTATGTATGTTGCCGGCGGTCCAAACACGGTCAGCGTGCTGGAAGATTTTTCTGACATTATCAAAGAAGAACTCAACGTCAAAAACTTGGAAGTGGTTGTGGACGACAGTAAGTTTAATGATGAATATCTTTCCGTCAATTTCAAAAAAGCGGGAGCGGTGCTTAAAGGTGACGTGCAAAAACTTAAAACAGCCCTTGGAAATTTGAGTGAGGACGAAAATAAGAAAGCAGTTGAACTCTTCAAAAAAGGTAGTGTTGATATTGGAGAATTCAAAGGTTTGTCCAGCGAACTTTTCAACTTGGAAAAGAAACCAAAGACTGATTTTGTCATTGCGCATGAATATGGCAACACAGTTGTGCTTGACATAAATTTGGATGAAGACCTCATCTTGGAGGGACTATATCGCGAGTTTGTTCGCGGGCTTCAAGTGCTTCGAAAGGATGCGGACTTTGCCATCGATGACCGCATTTATGCTTATTTTGAAACGAAAGATGAAGACTTGGCGACGATGCTTTATAACTATATGCCAAAAATCAAACAAGAAGTTTTAATCAAACGCGCGGTTGAGAAGATTGATGACCCGGCAATTGAGCGAAATGTTGAAGTTGGCGACGGCTTTATCATTGTCAAATTTAAAAAAAGTGAGTGAAGTATGAGAGTTGCGAATTCTTGGGAGGACTATCAGGTTCTGGCAACAGGTGACGGAGAAAAATTGGAAAGTTGGGCGGGAATAACTTTGCTTAGACCTGACCCGCAAGTTATTTGGCATAAAAAACGTGATTTGAAAAAGAATGTCGACGCTGTCTATGAGCGCAAAGACGGTGGCGGGATGTGGCATTTCAACAAGAAAATCTCGGAGCAGTGGCAAATTTCTTGGAAAGGGCTCAAATTCATCGTCAAGCCTATGGGATTCAAGCACACTGGCATTTTCCCCGAACAAGCAGTGAATTGGGAAATGATGCAAAAATTGATCAAAAATTCTGGGCGAGAAATCAAAGTTCTCAACCTTTTTGCGTATACCGGCGGGGCGTCGGTAGCGTGCAGTAAGGCGGGCGCACTTGTCACTCATGTCGACGCCAGCAAAGGTATGGTGGAGAGAGCTAAAGAAAACGCCAAACTTAACAACATCTCAAACATCCGCTTTATTGTGGATGATTGCGAAAAGTTTATTGAGCGCGAAATTAGGCGCGGAAATTTTTATGACGCCATAATCATGGATCCGCCAAGTTATGGCAGAGGTCCAAATGGCGAAATGTGGAAATTGGAAGATAATCTTGCGGACTTTGTGGAACTGACAAAGAAAGTTTTGTCGAAAAAACCACTTTTTGTGCTTATCAATTCATACACGACAGGGCTTCAACCGACCGTGATTGCAAACCTTTTGAAAAGTGTGTTCGGTCACGATAATGTTGAGGCTGACGAGATTGGTCTTCCAACTGAAGAAGGGCTGATTTTGCCTTGTGGTGCAAGTGGAGTGAAGATATGGAAAAACTGACTGTTCTTTATGAAGACAACCAAATTGTAGTGGTGATTAAACCTCAAAATGTGCCAAGCGCACCTGATGAAAGCGGTGATGAGGATATGCTTTCACACGTCAAAGCATATGTCAAAGAGAAATATCACAAAGAGGGCGAGGCGTTCATCGGACTTGTTCATCGTCTTGACAGACCGACCGGCGGAATTATGGTTTTTGCGCGCAATTCCAAGTCAGCAAAGCGCCTTTCCGAGCAGTTCAAAACGCACGATGTTGAAAAGGTATATTATGCCATAACCAACGGCGTGGTGAAAATCAAGTCGCAAACTCTTGTCAATTATGTCAAAAAAGACGAAAAGGAAAACATAGTCAAAATTGTGCCTATGAGCGAAAGCGGTGCAAAAAAGGCAGAACTTATGTATAAAGTGCTGGAAGACAACGGCAAGGAAAGTCTTTTGGAAGTTAGAATTTTGACAGGAAGAAGTCATCAAATTCGCTTGCAACTTGCAAACATTGGATTTTCTCTTGTTGGCGATGTGAAATATGGAAAGGCAACCGGCAAAACATGTGCGCTTGGACTTTGGGCGGGAAAACTTTCCTTCATTCATCCAACCACCAAAGAAAAGATGACATTTTTGGCATGTCCAAACGAAAGCAAAGCACCGTGGAACATGTTTAAACTCGAAAAATATTTCCAAAAATACTAATAACAAAATTGTAAACAAAAACATAACAATGTAAAATTTCTTTGAAAGTGCATTATAATATTTTTGGAGGATATATGAAAAATCGCAATGAAATTGAAGAAAAATATAAGTGGGATTTGACTAAATTTTGCAAAAATGACGAAGAATTTCATCAACTTCTTGACAAGCTGTCAAAACAGGTTGGTGAATTTAAGAAATTTGAAGGTAAACTCAAAGATGATGATGTGCTTTTTGAATTTTTGGAATTTAAGTCTGCGGTTTTGAAAGAAGCTGGGCGTTGCAAATATGCCTTTTATCGTCAATGCGAAGATGGTGGCGATCGAAAAGCCAATGAAATGGTGGAAAAACGCGCCATTGTCATGACCAAACTTTCCAATGCTATGACCGCAGTTGACACAGAAATTGACCGCTTTTCTGTTGCCAGATTAAAGAGATTGCAAAACGAGCCAAGATTTGCAAATTACAAGCGTTTTTTTGAAGCCACAATTCGCCACAAAAAACATGCGCTTTCAAAAAAAGAAGAGTTGCTTCTTTCTCAACTTGGCGAATTTACAGGCGGTTTTTCTGACAATTTTGACAAATTTTCGGATGTTGATTTGAAGTTTGACAAAATCAAGGACAGCAAAGGTAAGGAGCACGAATTCGACCAATCAAAATATACTCTCTATGCAGAAAGCAATGACCGCGTTCTTCGCGAGAATGCCTTCAAAGAAATCAATGGCAAACGTGGAAAATTTATCAACTTTTTGGCGAGCAACTATATCAACGATGTCAAAGAAGATTGTGTTTTTGCAAAGATAAGAAAACACAAATCCGCACTTTCGCAGGCGATTTATGCTGAAGAGGCAAGCGAAGATGTGTATAATATGCTCATCAAAAAAGTGCGTGGAGCGGTGGGCTTGCAAGCAAGATATTTTGAGATTAAAAGAAAAATGCTTGGTCTTAATGAGTTTGCAATCTATGACACTTTTGCACCTGTCACAAGTGAAGGTTCGAAGAAATATACGTTTGATGAGGCGATTGAACTTGTCAAAGAAGCAGTTGCGCCACTTGGGGAAGAATATGTTTCACTTGTTCAGCGCGCAAAAGACGAACGCTGGATTGATGTCTATCCAAATAAGAACAAATATTCTGGTGCATTTGAAAGCTCCACAAGCGGTGCAACACCTGTTGTGCTTTTGAACTTTGAAGGAAATTTGGAAAGTGTTTTCACTTTGGCGCACGAACTTGGGCACGCAATGCACACTTATTTTTCTGACAAAAATCAACCAATTCAGACTTCTGATTATGTCATTTTTGTGGCGGAAGTTGCCAGCACAACAAATGAGATGTTGCTTTTGAACTTACTTCTCAAAAAGGCGAAAACGGACAAAGAGAGAATGCGTCTTTATGACCACTTTTTGAAAGAGATGCGCTCTTGCATTTTCCGTCAAACCATGTTTGCTGAATTTGAGCAGTTTGCGCATGAAGAATATGAGAAAGAGAACCCACTTTCTGCCGAACTTCTTTGCGAAAAATATGAAGAATTAAACAATTTCTATCACGGCAAAAAAGTGAAACAGATTGAAGAGATGAAATATGAATGGGCGAGAATTCCGCATTTTTATGACAGTTTTTATGTCTATAAATACGCGACGGGGCTGATTTCTGCAATCAAAATTTCTTCCAAGATTTTGGAAGACGAAAACTTTGCGAAGAAATATTTAAAATTCTTGTCATCAGGCTCATCCGCAGACCCAATTTCACTTTTGAAAATTGCCGATTGCGATTTGACCAAAGAAGAAACTTTTGATGATGCTTTCAAAGTTTGCAAAAATTATATTGAAAAATGGGAAAAATTGTTGTGATTTTTCTCTTTTTTTATGTTTTTTCTTTTTTAAATCTTTTTTTTCATGATCTTTGAGTTGTTTTTTTACTAAATTTTGTTTAAAAAGGAAATTAAATTTCACAAAGAACATCATAATTTGCTATTGACAAGGGCGAAAAAGTGTGATAAAATGTGATTGGAATTAAAAAAGGAGAAAATTATGGGAAACATCATCGATGAAATTCAAAAATTGATTAAAACGGAAGAAAACGCAGAGCAAACTTTGATTGACTACATTAAAGAATCTAATGACAAAGAACTTCTAACCAAAAGAACAAGCAAAGGGAAAACTTTGATTGACATTGCACTAGATGAAGAGTATGAGAATTTTTTGTGTGCAGTGCTTGAGAAGTTTCCAGAACTTGCAACAACAGAAAGAATTTTATTTTATGCGGCAAATAAAGGCATGAATAAAGTGCTTTTGAAAGCACTTGAAGTTGACAATCTAGAACTTGGACTTGCAAAAGTTGTAAATAAAAAAGGCAACACATTTTTGCGTTTGGCGGCAAATAAAGGTATGAGAGAAGTACTTTTGAAAGCACTTGAAGTTGATCCAAGCCTTGCAAAAATTCAAAATAGGTGGGATGACACATTTTTGCATCTGGCGGCAAATAAAGGTATGAGAGAAGTACTTTTGAAAGCACTTGAAGTTGATCCAAGCCTTGCAAAAATTCAAAATAGGTGGGATGACACATTTTTGCATCTGGCGGCAAATAAAGGTATGAGAGAAGTACTTTTGAAAGCACTTGAAGTTGATCCAAGCCTTGCAAAAATTCAAAATAGGTGGGATGACACATTTTTGCATCTGGCGGCAGATAAAGGCATGAGCAATGTGATTATAAAAGCGCTTGAAATTGATCCAAGCCTTGCAAAAATTCAAAATAAGTGGGATGACACATTTTTGCATCTGGCGGCAGAAAAAGGATTGAGTGAAGTGCTTTTGAAAGCACTTGAAGTTGACAATCCAGAACTTGGACTTGCAAAAGTTGTAAATAAAAAAGGCAACACATTTTTGCATGAATATGCGATATGCGAAGAGTCAAAAGAAATTCTTGAAAAAATTTCGCCTGAACTTTGGATAAAAAACAAAGAAGGGCTTGACCCGATTGATATTTATAATTGTAACCATGGTGAAAAAATTAAAAAGCCAAAGGAAGCGCTTTCTTCCGTTTTGGCATCTCGCGCAAAAAGTTTGAAAGACAAAGACAGTGGGGTACAAAAATAAGTGATAATTTTTTCGAAGATTAGTTAAAGTTATTGAAATTGAAAAGTTTATATTAAAAAAATGAAAAAGCAAGGACGAATTGTCCTTGCTTTTTTTGGATATCATTTTTTCTTTTGTGTTGTTGGATGAAATTTTATAGATTTTTCCAACAGTTTTTTATCTCACATATTTATTTTTGTTTTTTGTTTCCGCCAGAAGATATCCAATAGCAAAATAAAGGATGTTTTCGCTCACAATGTGATTGCCACATCGAGGGGGAGGACATGGGCATTGTGGGCATGGCTGTTGCCAACAATCAATTTGAGGTTGACAACATCCAAATGGACGCAAATCTTGATGACAGCCGGGACAATATTTTGTTGATATATTCCTCATTCGTTTGCTCCATTTTTTGTTTAGGTGAGTTTACACCCACCTATTATCATCCTATGTGAAATTTTTGAAGATGTGCAAAATTTTTCATTTATTCAAAATATTTCTTCAATTTTTTTTCTGGATGTGATATAATCAAACCATGAAACGATTGGATGTTCTGTTGGTGGAAAAAGGGGCTTATCTTTCTCGCGAAAAGGCAAAGCAGGCGGTGGAAAGTGGGCGTGTTTCTGTGGATGGAAAATTGATCACAAAACCGGCATATCTTTGCGACGAAAATGCATCAATCAAAAGTTTGCCGTTTGAGTTTGTTTCGCGCGGGGGATTTAAACTTCAAAAGGCACTGGAAGATTTTGAAATTGATTTGAAAAACAAAGTGGTGCTGGATGTTGGAGCATCGACGGGCGGTTTTTGTGATGTCTGTCTGCAAAACGGTGCGAAAAAAATTTATGCTGTCGACACGGGCGAAGGGCAGTTGGCAGAAAAAATTGAGACTGACCCACGCGTTGTCAATTTGGAAAAGACAAATTTCTTGACCATGTCGGCGAGCACGTTTGCGGACATAGATTTTGTTTGCATTGATGTTTCTTTTGTCAGTTTGACAAAAATTGCACCCAAACTTGCTGACGATTTGAAAAAGATTTGTGACAAAAAGAAGATTGAAATTGTGGCACTCATCAAACCACAATTTGAGGTTGGGATGGAATATGCTCGCAAACACAAGGGTATCGTCAAGGATGAAAAGATGCACAAAAAGGTTGTGGAAAGTGTTGTTGCTGTCTTCGAAAATTTTGGATTTGTCAGTCTTGGTGTGATCATTTCACCAATCAAGGGCGGTGACGGCAACACCGAATTTCTCTCTCATTTTTCTTTTGAGAAAGAATGAAAAATAATAGAAAAATAATAAAAAATGTAAAAAAACATAAAAAAATTGCAAAAAAATCAAAAAAAACGTAAAAAAAACGATAAAATTAAGAAAAAAAAGATATTGCACAAAAGCAACATCTTTTTTCATTTTGAATTTTTTTATGCTTCATTTGCAATTTTTTGGGCGATGGAATTGTCAACGCAATCTTCCCAATTTGATGCTGTGCTGATGACACCAGCATTGAGCATGATGTTCATCAGGTTTGTGAAACTGTCTTCTGTCAAAATCATATCTGATGACCAAGCACTGATTGATTTGTATGCTTCAACGGCAACCTTCAATTCATCCAATGTGTTTCCATCGAAAGATGGCAAGAGTGCTTGTGCGACGTCATCGATGTCGCTGTTCATTATGAAATCATAGCCTTTCATCACAGCGCGTAAAAATTTTTCTGCAACATCGCTGTGTTCTTCAAGATAGCTGCTCTTTGCAATGAAGCAAGTGTATGGAATTGTGCCAGTCATGTTTGTTCTGCAAATTTCACCCAAACTTGCCACGATGCTGTAATTCGAATTTGTGCTGACCATGTTCGATGCTGTTGGTTCGAAAAGAGTGCAATATTTCGTTCCAGATTGTTGTTCCCATGTCACAGCGGTAAGGTCAAACGCCACACTTGTGTCCAAGTTCACTTCGTCAGAACCGGTGCCGATTGTCAAGCCATAGATTTCTTCAATGATATATTGCAACGTCATTGCCGGAAGTCCGCCGGCGCGTCCACCAATGATTGTTTCGCCAACAAGATCATTGATTGTGAAGTTTTCAACATTTTCTTTTGAAACAATGAATGAGCCGTCACACGTCGTCAGCTGTCCAAAAACCACAGGTGCGTCTGAGATGCCTTCTTGATCTGTGTAGACCACTGTTTCTGGTCCCGCCAAGATGATATCCGCTGAGCCGGTGAGAAGTGCTGTCATGGAAGTGTCCGAACCTCCACCATTGGTCAAAGTGACGGTCAAACCTTCTTCTTCAAAAAAGCCTTCATTTATAGCAACATAGAGCGGGGCATAGAAAATGCTGTGCGTCACTTCGTTTAGTTCGATCTTGTTATAGTCTTTGCTTTTTCCACAACCGACAATAGCAAAGGCGGTCGAGAAGACCATCAAGCCAGCAAGACTCAAAAAGAAAAGTTTTTTCCAAATTTTCATTTTTCCTCCTATAAGAAGACGAAGAAAAATTATCAAACAATTTGACTGAACGTCAAATCAATCAAAAATTTCTCGTCCATAATTTTATTTTATGCCATGAAAAACATTTTCGTCTTTAAGTCAAAAATTTAAATGTGTGTTTGCATTGAATTTACTTGAAAAATTAAATAAATTATGATAGAATACTTGAAAAATTAAATAAATTATGATAGAATATGTGATATCACAAAGTAAATTTGTCTGTGATTGCTGTGGCAATTGAGAGAAATTATGCAATTTGAGAAAAAGGATGAGATTATGTTAGACAAAAAATATAACGCACAAGAAAAAGAAGAGAAATGGCGTAAATATTGGCAAGATAATGAGATATATAAATTTGTGCCAGACGGCAGAAAAGTTTACTCAATTGACACTCCGCCACCAACAGTCAACGGAAATATTCACATTGGCCATATTTTTTCTTATTCGCAAGCAGAAATGTTGGCAAGATATAAGCGTTTGCGCGGTTTTAACGTTTTTTATCCATTTGGATTTGACGACAATGGTTTGCCAAGCGAAAGATTGGTGGAAAAAGAACAGGGAAGAAAAGCCAGTGAAATTGGAAGAGAGGCCTTCTCTAAACTTTGTTATGAAACGACAGACAAATATGAGACAGATTTCAAAGATCTTTTCAGTAAAATGGGTGTAAGCACAGATTGGAATTTGGTGTATAAGACTGTCAGCCCTTCAACAATCAAAATCAGCCAAAAATCTTTTCTTGACTTGATCAAGAAAGGTTATTGCTATCACAAAGAAGCGCCAGCACTTTGGTGTAACGAGTGTTTAACTTCAATTGCACAGGCAGAGCTTGAAACAAAAACAATAAAAACAACTTTCAACTATGTCAATTTTGAAACGGTGGAGGACGGAGAGAAGTTCACTATTGCAACCACGCGTCCAGAACTTCTGCCTGCTATTGTTTGTGTTTTTGTCAATCCTCACGACAAGAAACATAAGCATTTGATTGGGAAAAATGCACATATTCCAATCATTGATGTCACAGTGCCAATCATGGCGGATGAGAAAGTGGCAATCGATAAGGGGACTGGCGTGGTTATGTGTTGCACTTTTGGAGATCAAACCGACATTGAATGGTGGAAAAAATATAATCTTCCTCTCAAAAACATCTTCACAAACGACGGAAGAATTGTTTCTTCGGTAAAAAACTATGGTGGATTGAAGATTAAGGAAGCCAGAAAAAAGATTGTTGAAGATTTGCAAAAAGGTGGCTATATTGTCAAGATTGAAGAGCTTGAACATGAGGTTCAAACCCACGAAAGATGTGGCAAGGAAGTGGAATATGCTGTCATGAATCAGTGGTTTATTGACATAATGAGTCACAAAGATGACTTTTTGAAAATTGGAGATGAAATCAAATGGTATCCAGAACACATGCACTCAAGATATAACGATTGGGTGAAGAATGTTGCTTGGGATTGGTGCATCTCACGTCAAAGATATTTTGGTGTTCCGTTTCCTGTTTGGTATTGTGCCGAATGCAAAGAGCCAATCTTTGCCGATGAAAATGATTTACCTGTCAATCCGCTGACAGACAAGCCAAGTGTTTCAAAATGCCATAAATGTGGATGCACAGAATTTAGACCTGAAACCGATGTTATGGACACTTGGGCGACTTCTTCAGTCACTCCGCTTATCAATATGCGATACGGCGAGAAAAATAACTATGAAAAAATCCTAAAGCCGATGAGTTTGCGTCCAAATGCTTCGGAAATTATTAGAACTTGGGATTTTTATACGATTGTTAAAAGTTTTTACCATTTTGGCATACGACCTTGGGACAATGTTATGATTTCTGGGTATGTTATGACGTCCAAAGGTGAGAAGATAAGTAAAAGCAAGGGAAATAGCGAAGTTGAACCGATTGATTTAATAAAACAATATTCTGCCGATATAATTCGCTATTGGGCAGGCTCGGGCAGACTTGGAACTGACATTGTTTTCAGCGAAGAAACTTTGGATCGTGGTCGAAAACTTGTCAACAAACTTTGGAATGTTGCAAAGTTCATTGAAATGCATTTGCAAGATTTTAAAAACAGGGATTTTGACAATTTTGAATATATAGACAGATGGATTCTTGGAAAGTATCAAGAAATGGAAGCGGGATTCATTAAATATTTGGATGAATATGAAGTTGGATTGGCTCTCAACCATCTTGAAAAGTTTTTCTGGAATTTCTGTGACAACTATATTGAAATTGTCAAACATAGGTTATATCGGCCTGAAGAGTTCGGCGATGAGCCAAGATATTCTGGGCAAAAGACAGTGTATATGATTTTATTTAAGTTGCTTCAAGATTTTTCGATTTTCTTCCCATTTATCACTGAAGAGATTTATCAAGAAGTTTATCATCAAGAAAAATCAATTCATTTGACAACCATCAAAGAATTTGGTTTTGATTTTGGAGATGAAATTAAAAATGGTGATTTGATGGTTGAAATCATAAGTTCTGCAAGAGGCGAGAAAACTGTAAATAATGTGTCTTTGAAAACTCCGATTAAAAATCTTGAGTTGAAAGCGAGCAATAATTTGAAAATGGCAATTGAAAAATCTTCAAAGGACTTCAAGGCAACGCTTTTCATAGAAAACCTTAATTTTGTCGGCAATTGTCCAAATTATGAGATAGTTAAGATTGAACTTGATATGAGTGAAAATAAATAACAATTTATTTTCAAACGAAAATCATAGAATTGTGATGAAAGATATATGTTATATGAAAAACACGGCAAAAATGCCGTGTTTTGTCTTTTTTTTGCAATTTAGGGTTGAAATTTATGTGAGAATATGTTAGAATATAAATCATGAAAGTTAAAATTGCTAAGTCCAAAGAGGAAAAACAAAAGATACATAGGTTTAGAAATTTTTATAATCGCACAAAATATGCGATTTGGCCGTTTGTCATCTTTGTGGCTGTCCTTTTTGTCACTTTTTTTGGAAATCAAGTGATATATTGGTTGCGAGGTGGGGACTATGCGTTGCAATATCATTATCTTCCAATCGACGACCAAATCCCGCTCATTTCTTGGTTTATTTATTTCTATTATCTCACTTTTCCACTTGGCATTGTGGCGTTTTTCTATTTGGCATATGCCAACAAAAAGCGATTTTATGACCTTTTCTATACTCTCATCATCAGTTTTGCTATTTCGGGTGTGATATATCTTTTCTGGCAAACGCATTTGACAAAACCTGACTTTGACCCTGTTTCTTTCACAGACAAACTTCTTGTCAGCACTTGGGGTTCAACCGATCCAATCAACAACTTTCCAAGTCAACATGCATTTATGGCAATTGGTGTGATCATTGCCTGCCTAACTGCCGGAAAGGATATGAAATGGTGGTTCAAGGCGCTTGCAATTCCATGTGCAATCATGATCATCTTGTCCACATTTTTCACAAAACAACACTATTTCATCGATTGGGTTGCATCAGTTTGCATCATGGTTCCGGCATACATCGGTGTTGTGCTATATCGACGCAGAAAGGAAAAGAAGAAAGGCAAAGACGAAAAGCTTGGAAAATAAATCTAATTCAACTTATATTTTTAAGGAGGATATATGAAAATTCCTGTTGATGAGCGCAAAAACAAAATGTTGGTTGATGCCATAATTTATGGCAAAAGTTTACATTTTTGCAATTTATCAGGAATTTCAAGCGAAAGTCTTTCCAAATTTAATAGAAAAAGAGAAATTGATGTTATCTCTGGCATTGCTGTGCATTTTAACGACAACAAAGGCTTTGGGCCGTATAAATATGGAGGATGTTATTCTGGGCAATCTCTCATTGTTTTCAAATCGATTGGCAGTCTCTTGGATATGTTGAAAGAATTTGAAAAAATTGAAGATAACATTCAAAGTGAATGGACAGACAAACAAAAAGCGGTTTATATATATGGAATTTTAAGCAAAGATTGCACGCATGTCGAGGTTTTGAGCTCTCACAGATTTTTGACGGCAGGAGTGGGCTCTTACACTTCTTTTGCGAAAGTGTATTATGAATTGTTGCGAAGACAGGGAATTGAAGCATATGTCTTTGCAACTCACAAACACGCATTTAATATGGTTAAGCTCGATGGCAAATTCTATCCGGTGGATGTTGGCATGGCAAGCAAGCGTTTAGATCATTTTTTTGGCAGAAAAGATTATTTTAAAATTCCAGAAGTTATAGAAATTTATAACAAATTTTCGCCAGAAAACCGAAAAAAAGCTGATGATACATATTTTGAAGAACCAGAGATTTCAAAGATATTACAAAATTTGGTTGATGGATATATTGAACAAAAAACATTGAGAAACAACAAGACAACACGAGAACTCTAAAAAAACAAAAAATTGCGAAAAATAGTAAAAAAATAATTAAAATTTTATAATTATAGTTTAATCAAAGAATTTATAGTATAAATATTAAATTAAAATTAAATAAAAATTAAATACCATAGGGGATTGAGATGGATAAGGGTATAAGTTTTTATTTTGGGTTCAAGGTTGACCCAGAAAAAAGAGCAGAATTAATAAAGAAAGCTGGTTTTGATTGTGTTACAACAAGTGCAGATAAGAAATTCATCAAACAAAACGGAAAAATTAGAAATCAAGTAAAGATATTTAAAAAGTATGGTCTTAAACTTTCAAGTTTACACATGACATATAATTCCGAAGATTTACATTACTTTTGGGAAAATTGCAAGTTTGGTGAAAAATTAAAGAAAAATTTAATAAAAGATGTAAAAATTGCGAAAAAATATGGTTTTAAATGTGTAGTAGTGCATTTGTTAGGTGAATATTCATCAATTGGATAAAGAAGACTTCGTGAAGTTTTAGGCTTTTGTGAAAAGGTGAATATTCCTCTTGCAATTGAAAATATTAATAACCAAAAATTATTTTTGGAAGTGTTCAAAAATATTGACCACAAAATGTTGAAATTTTGCTATGATTCGGGGCATAACAATATGTTCGATAAGGGGTTCAATTATCTTAACAATTTTGGTGACAAACTCATTGCACTGCATTTACATGATAATAATGGAAAAGAAGATGAACACACCTTGACAAAATTTAGTGGAAGCATAAATTGGGATAATTTAGCAAAGTATTTAAGTTTACATAAAAAACTAAGTTTAGATTATGAAATATTTGGAAAAAATAATAAAAATTTATCTGCTGAAGAATATTTAAATGAAGCATTTTTGCAGGCAAAAAAACTTGAAGATTTAATTGAAAAACAAATAAAAAATTTCATTTAAAAGTGTATAAAAATATTAAAAATTTGGATGTTTATTTTAGTTTTAGTCAACTTTTTCGACTTTCCAAATAGATCCATATTTCACCACAATCTCTTTTTGAATGTCTTCATTTCTATACTTAGAATTACGAAGAAAAATTAAATTAATATTACCGTTTTTGCTTTGGTTGCCGGATTCAATTTTGACAAAAACTAAATTTTTTAAAGTTCGTCCGCTATTTTGCGTAACGTTATAAGTGCAACCTTCAATTAAATCTAATTCTTCTTTAATTTTTTTAACTTTATTTTGCCATGAAATTCTTGTAAAAACAACTATCAAGACCAAAATGATAACAAAAATTATGAAACATGGCACCAACCAAAATAAATCAGAAAACATGACCAACCACCTTTCTGCAAGGTTATCACAATTTGTTGAATTTTGTCAAATAATTTGAAACAATTTTCATATTGTAAAAAAACTGAACTTTGAAGTTTCTCAAAGTTCAGTTTTTTTGTTTTTGGTGCGGATGAGAGGGGTCGAACCTCCACGGTTTCCCACTTGCCCCTTAAACAAGCGCGTCTGCCATTCCGCCACATCCGCATATTCGTGACATCCTATATTTTATACCATTTGGTGCGCAAAGTCAACAATTTTTGCAAAATTTTTCTCTTTTACTCAAAAAAAATTACCAAAGCAAAAATTTTTCCATATATTGATAATGTCAGGGGACTTTATTAAGTTCATATGTCCATGTCGTCAAAAATTACACAAATTTGCGAGTGGATGTTAACAAAAATCTCACAACGGACAAAATGGAGAAAATTATGCATTTAAAAATTGTTGAAGCAGATGAAAACGACATAGAATTTGTTTTGTTTGCCAATCAGCAAATTGATGAAATTTCCAACATCTCAAAAAGTGCGCTTAAAGAAAACGTGGATGTTGACATGTTACATAACAAAAAATGCGTGTGTTTGATTGCCAAACACAGGGGTAAGCGGGTTGGTATGGTGCTTTTTTCGAAAGTATATTGGGCTGATCGTGGTGAAGGGGTCTATGTTTCGCAGGCGTTTGTTGAAGAAAAATATCGCAAAAAAGGCGTTTTCAGGGCTCTTCTCAAAGAAGCATTCAATTTCTATCCCACCACAAAATTTATTACACTCTTGGTGGCAAAAGAGAATATATCTATGCAAAAATGTGTCGAAAAATTTGGTTTTGAATGGGAAGATATGCTCTCTTTTGTGGTCAATAAAGAAGATTTTTGTTAAAATTTTTGCAAATTCTGTTTTTGAATAAAAGACAAAATTTGACGAAATATATCTTATATGATCTATTTTTGGTGGATTTTGGCTGGGCTGGTTTCTGGCATTCTTGGCGGACTTGGCATGGGTGGAGGAACTCTTCTCATTCCAATTCTCACGATATTTCTGGATTTTGACCAAAAAATGGCGCAAGGGATAAATTTGCTGAGTTTTTTGGTTATGGCAATCATTTCAATTTATATACATCATCGCAATGGATATTTGGTGGTCAAAAATCTTTTTTGGATCATCTTTTTTGGCGTTATATTTGCCATTTTGGGTGCGATTTTGATGGCGTTTATTCCCTCAAAAATTTTGAGAATGGCTTTTGGCGCTTTTTTGTGTATTTTGGCGATTGTGGAATTTGTGAAAGTGTTTAAAAAATAATTTCAAAAAGTCCAAAAATAGTGGACAAAATTTCTTTTTTATGTTATATTATTATCAGCATAGAACTTTCTTTTTTTCGAAGGATTGTGTCTTTGTTTGTTTAAATATTGAGGTGAAAAATGGTTGATAAAGACAAATGTATTTCTTGTGGAACTTGCGTCGCGATTTGCCCGGTTGGTGCAATCTCTTTTGGAAGCGACGGCAAAGTGGAGATTGATAAAAACAAATGTATACATTGTGGTGCTTGTCAAGCAAGTTGTCCTGTGGAAGCCATTGATTTGGACGCTTGATTGATGAACACAGAAATTGGAAAATGAATTTTAATGAGGTTGTTTATGGAAAACATTGCTTACATCAGTTTGGATGAAAAAAGAGTTAAACTTTTGATTGTGCAAAGCAGAAATGGAAGATATCGCATTTTGGAAGAAGTCGAAAACGAATATGATTTGACAAATGACATCATCAAAGACAGTCTTTTCAGTCCAAAATCAAAGAAAGATTTATTGAAGATTTTGAACATATATCGCTTCACAATCGAAACGTTTCATGTTGAAAAAATGATTGCAACCGCTTCAAACATCGTTGTCAAAGCTCGAAACTATCGCGGTTTTTTGGATGAGATATACACAAACACTGGAATGAATTTTCTCATCGCAGGTGATGACGAAATTGTGAAAAATGTCTATCTTTCAGCAATGACAAAGGTTGATCTTTCGAAAGGTTATATCATCAACATCGGCGCTTTTGCAACATACATCTTGAAATTCACAAGGCGCAATGTGGTGGAATATAACACCATTCCATACGGATTTTCCAATCTGACTTGGGAGAGTGGTGAGTTTGCTGAAAAAGTTTCTCTTGTGAAGAAAGAACTTAAAAAACTTTCACTTATCAAAAATTTTGGTGACGATGCAGTTGTTGGTTGTGGAAGTTCGTTTGTGGACATTGCGCGCATTGCCAAGAAGTTGACACGATATCCACTTGACATCGACAACAACTATGACCTTTCAATGACAGATCTCAACAAGGTTAACGACTTTGTTGGCGGTCTGGACTCTCAAAAGGTGAAAAAAATCAAAGGTTTGACCGTTGACGGCGCAGAAACGATAAATGGCGGGCTGGCAATAATAAACGCCATTTATGATGTCTTGAAATTGAACAAAACTGTTGTTTCCACAGCAAATTTGGTGGAAGGGTTGGTTCTTTCCAATCTTGTTGGAACAGCAAATGAAAAATATTCTGACATGCTTCAAAATTGTTTGGATTCGATTTATGAATTTAAAAAAGAAGGGCTTTCAATCAACAATCAAGTTTATGAAATGGCAATCTTGCTTTTCAAACAACTCAAAGTTGTGCACAAATTGCCAAGAGTTTATGTCAAACCACTCAAAATTGCCGCATATATGTATGATTGTGGAAAGTTTATAAGTTTTGATAACAATTCCAAGCATGCATATTACACCATTTTGAACTCCAACATTGTTGGTGCATCGCAAAAAGACATCTTGCTTGCAGCACTTGGATGTTCGTGTCAAAATTTGGACAATTTCAATCTTGCAGAAGTGATGAAATATAAAGAAATTTTGTCGGATGAAGATGTTGATGCAATAAGAAAAATTGGCGTTTTGGTTCGTTTGGCTGTCAATTTGAATGCTTCAAGAAAGAATGTCATCAACGATTTGTGTTGTGATATTTTGGGTGACAGCATAATCATGAAAACAGTGGTCAATGCTGATCCTTCATTTGAAATTATTCAAAGCATGAAAGTTTCGGATGATTTTCGAAAAGTTTTCAAAAAGAGTTTACAAATCATATAATTTACACATTATAAAAAAAACTTGCAAGCTGAGATTGAAACAGTGAAAGGAGAGTATGAAAAAAAGTAGCAACAGCAAAATTATTTGGATTTGCATTTTTGTCTTTTTGGCAGTTGTTTTGTGCTATATGTTTGTGGTGCTTTACTTTTTTTATATTTCTCCCAACAACATTCCTTTGAAAATTTCGCTTTGGCCGTTCATGTCATCGCAGTCCATTGGGGAGTTATATCAAGATGCGACCGTTCAAATCAATTATGAATATACCTATGATTTCGAAAGTTCTCAATCTGTGAGTGTGGTGGGCGTAAACGTGCGCGAAGATGGCTATGTGATTGCTCCATACGACCAAATGAAATATGCGATAACACAGGATGAAGTTGAAATTTCAATCAACACCAATTCTGGCACAGTCTATTTTGGCGAAATTTTGTTTTCAAGCGATGTCTTCAATATCTGCATAATCAAATGTGAATCTGCAACGGAAGGTGGAAAGGTTTCAATTCCTTATGTCAGCCTTTCTGTGTCAAGCCTTTCGGACGTGGTGTCAATCACATATGGCGATGACAAGGTTTGGACATCGACAATTGGTGGATATCAAGATTACTTAAATGAAATTCAAATTGGCATATACAACGACATCGATTTTGTCGTTGAAGACTGCTATGGAATGTTGATCAACGATGACACCTACAACGGAACAGTCGTTTTTGATTTGAATGGGACTTTTCTTGGCTTTGCATATAAAGTTAACAACAATTCAGCCACTTTTAACTATAACATCATTCCTGTTGAGTGTGTGCAATTGGTTTTGGATGATGTTGTGGCTTGCTATGAAGCGGGGCAGAGTTATGACAATTCTCTTGCCGACAGCTTTGTTGGGCTTGACGGTTGGGAACTTTATTATCATTATAATCTCAAAGAGAATGACACAACAGGCAACGAAGAAGCATTCTATTTTTCAAAGAGTCAAGATGCTGACGAAAACGGTTGGGTGGAATATAATAATGAAATTGAGAAGTTTTATACTTATTTCGCACAATTATACAATTCGGACAGTTCAAGTGGTGGCGGACTTTTCCTTTTGAATGATTTTGAATATGGAAACGTGAAAATCTCGCAATATAATCTCATTTATCGCATCAGCGTCTATGGGTCGGACTATCAAATCACAAGCAAGGTTGAATTCTTTTGGATTTTATATCAACTTGAAGAAGGTGACGAAGTGACGCTCTATCTTTATGATTTTGCTTACAACAGTCCGGTTGGATCGGCATATTCAACTGTCACATTTACAATTTAGGAGGAACGATGAGAAAAATTAAGTATGCCATCGAAATGGGTGGCGGGCACACCTGCATATATGTCAAGGGCGAAGGTTTGGCGCTGAAAGAACCAACTTTGATTGCTGCTGAACCAACAGAAGATGGATATAAAGTCATCGCCATGGGCAATGATGCAAAAAAATTGGTGGGGAAAACCAAGGAAAATGTCGAAATTTTCACACCTGTTGTCAGTGGTGACCATTCAAATTTTGAATATTCTGTCGTGCTTTTGAAATATTTTCTAAACAAAGTTGGGTTTCGACAACATGAAGATAACGCAATTTTCATCATTCCTTGTGGACTTTCTGCGCACGAAAAAGAAAATATATTGAATGTTTGCGAAAGTGTAAATCTTGGTCATGTCACTCTCATTCCATCGGTGTTTTGTTCGTGCGTAGGCGAAGGGCGAAACGTCGACAGTTCAAAAGCCAACATGGTGGTGGATATCGGTGGCACAACCACAGATATTGCCGTCGTAAATTTGTCCAGCATAATCAAAGGTGCAACTTTGGGAATTGGTGGTAAGCGAATTGATGCGTCTATTGTCAACTTTTTGGCGTATACTGAAGGCTTTGTCATCGGGTTGCCGACGGCTGAAATGCTTAAGAACGAAGTTGGCAGTTTGTATACCAACGATACACTCAACATGGAAATCACAGGCATGGATGCACAAACAAAGGCACCAAAATCAATCGTTGTTTTGTCAAACGATTTAAGACAAGCCATTGAACCGTTTTACAGCGAAATCATTCGTGCGATTGACACAACGATCAACGCTCTTCCACCTGAAATTGTGGCAGACATAATCAACAACAAAATTTTGGTTGTGGGCGGTTGTTCAAAATTGCAGGGGTTGGAGGCGTATTTCAAGAAAGAACTTGGTTTTCCAGTTGAATTTTCTGAAGATCCAGACAACACCACAATTTTGGGTGCTGGAAAATTGCTCTCTGATCCACAGCTTTTGAGTAACATAATTGAAAATTTATAGACCTTTTTGAAAAACAACAAAATTCAAACAAACATATCATTGTTTGTTTGTTTTTTATGCTTTACTTTGATTTTGTCAAAAAAAGACAAAATGTGTGCATTTGCGAAATGTTCATGCTTGGGAATTGGTCGCGTTTTGCAGTAAAATTCTTTCAGGAGCAAATTATGGCACGAAAAATTGTTGTCACAAGTGGAAAGGGTGGCGTTGGAAAAACCACAGTCTGTGCAAATCTTGGGGTATATCTTTCAAGACTTGGTTTTCGCGTTTTGTTGATCGATGTTGACATTGGGCTGAACAATTTGGATGTCATCATGGGGATCGAAAGGCAGGTTATTTTTGACATCACTGATGTTGTTGCGGGGAAATGTCGTGTTCGACAAGCACTTTTGCAAGATCCAAACTATCCTTCGCTATATCTTTTGCCGTCATCGCACACGTATTCTTCCAGCAAAATCACCGGCGAACACATCAAAAACATAACCGACATTGTCGACCATTCGTTTGATTACATCGTCCTTGACTGTCCAGCTGGGGTTGAAGCAGGCTTTCATCGTGCGGTATATCCAGCAAGTGAGGCGCTTGTGGTTGTCACACCACATCTTTCGTCCATACGCGACGCGGACAAGGTGGTTGGCTTGCTTACAGAATACAAAATTGAAAGCAAAGGGCTGATCATCAATCGAATGCGGGGCGATTTGTTGCTCTCGGGCGAGATGATGAACATCGAGAGTATTGTCAAAGCCATGGGCGTTCCGCTTTTGGGCGTAATTCCAGAAGATGATGTTGTCGGGAAGATGTCGTCGGACGGACACATCATGACCGACGGCGAGAGTGCAAGAGCCTTCACGTTATTGTCTGAAAACATACATAACGGAAGCAAAAAAATCTATGACTGCACTTATAAATATCGTGGTTTGATGGGTTATTTGAAGAGAAACATCAAAAAATTGGTATAAAAAAGAGGTTTTGGTTTGGAGAGAATAAACGAACTTTTGATCAAAGACAAATTTAAAAACATGGACCAGGTTGCGGAAGTGTTGAAAGAAGAAGTCACGCCGATTGCTCGCAATTTCTTTTTGCTGGCGGATGAAGTTGTGGTGAGATATCGTCGCGTGGGCGATCGCTATGTCTTTAACGTAGAAATTGATGTTGCCAGAGTGAAACCTTTTGGCAATCGACTTTGAGCGTAAAAAAATAAGAGAGTGCTCTCTTATTTTTTTTACATAAAATAAACCATTCCATAGCAGTTTGGACCAGCATGAGTGCCGACAACACATCCAATTTCATGAATTTCAACATTGTTTTTGTCGACATCAAGAGCGGTGGCATATTTGTTCAAAAAGTTGTTTATGAGTTCTGGGTTGGCAGAGTGTCCAAAATATATTGGATATTTTCGATCTCGTTTGTTGGCCATTTCAACCATAAACTCGTTGGCTTTTTCGCCGATTTTTTTGGCGATGTTGTTCACTCTTCCTTCATCAAGAGAGATGATTGGTTTGATTTTCAATGCTGTGGCAGCAATATATCCAGCCGAGGACAGTCTTCCGCCTTGTTTCAAATATTTCAAATCACCAACAACGGCAACAAGACGGACTTTTTCTGTCAGGCGTTCAAGTTCGGCAATCACTTCTTTTGGCTGAGCGTCTGGGTGAGATTTGATGTATTTCACAAGCTCAATGATCAGCGCACCTTCGGCAAAAGTTGTGGTGCGACTGTCGCAAACATAGACATTTTTCATACCCAAATTTTCCACAGCGTTTTTTGCTTGGGCGATGGTGCCTGCAAGATCGGAAGAGATGACAATGGTCAAAACAAACCAATCTTCTTTGTTGAGATATGGCGTCAAGGCGGTTTCGAATTTATATTGATTTGGCTGACTTGTCTTTGGAATGATGCCTGTTTTCAATTTTTCATAAAATTCATCGTTCGGCAATCCTTCTGGAAAAAGTTCTCCATTGAAATTCAGTTCAATTGGCAAAATTGTGATGTCATTTTCTTTGACAAATTTTTCCGGCATATCAACTGACGCTTCAGTGACAATTTTATATTTCATAAATCTCTCCTGATTTTTGTTTGTTAATTTATTGTATCAAAAATCCACCATGTTTTGCAAATAAAAAGAGAAATAAATTCAAAATTTTTAACAATTTCTATTCTTTTCTTCCTCATCATTTTTTGATAAGACAGGTTTGAGATAGAAATAGCCATCTCGTTTTTCAATGCGGTCAGCAAACAATTGCCTCTGCTTGTCGTCAAGAAACAGTTTTCCTTTCACTTCTTTCAACTTTCCAAGGTCGGTGATTTGTGAATCTCTGAAATCAGCATGTATACCAATATATTCCAAATTTCCAAGGTTGGTGATTTGTGAATTACCAAAAAAAGCATTTCCACCAATATGTTTTAACTTTCCAAGGTCGGTGGTTTGTGAATTACTGAAAACAGCATGTCCACCAATATGTTTTAAATTACCAAGGTTGGTGATTTTTGAATCTATGAAATCAGCATATCCACCAATATGGTTCAAATTACCAAGGTCGGTGATTTTTGAATTTCTGAAATTAGCCATTCTACCAATATATTCCAAATTTCCAAGGTTGGTGATTTTTGAATCTATGAAATTAGCATCTCTACCAATATGTTTCAACTTTCCAAGATTGGTGATTTGTGAATCACTGAAAAAAGTATTTCCACCAACAAATTCCAAATTTCCAAGGTCGGTGATTTTTGAACCACTGAAAAAAGCACCTCCACCAATAAATTCCAAATTACCAAGGTTGGTGATTTGTGAATCTATGAAATTAGCAGTTTCACCAATATGGTTCAACTTTCCAAGGTCGGTGATTTTTGAATTTTTGAAATCAGCATCTCCACCAATACGTTTCAACTTTCCAAGGTCGGTGATTTGTGAATCACTGAAAAAAGCACCTCCACCAATATATTCCAAATTACCAAGGTCGGTGATTTTTGAATCTATGAAATCAGCATATCCACCAATATATTCCAAATTACCAAGGTTGGTGATGTTTGAATTTCTGAAATCAGCATCTCCACCAATACGTTTCAACTTTCCAAGGTTGGTGATTTTTGAATTTCTGAAATTAGCATATCCACCAATATATTCCAAATTTCCAAGACTGGTGATTTTTGAACCTATGAAATTAGCATATCCACCAATATATTCCAAATTTCCAAGACTGGTGATGTTTAAAACATGGAAATCAGCATTTTCCCAAATTATTTTATATTTTGGAGATCTTTCAATTTTTTTAAAAGAAATTTCTTCCACTTTGCAGCTGAAATGTTCTGCAATCACTGAATGTGCAAATGTGTTGTTTCTGATTTTGTTTCTTAAATCTGTTTTGTTTGAGTTTTCTATGTGTGATTTATAGTCTTGTTGTGACAAATCTTTCAACAGTTGTGGAATGTCGCTCTTTTGAAGAGTTTTGTCATCAATTTTCTTTGAATATGAAATCAGGCGGGCGTTCCACTCTTCCTTATCCAACCACTCTTTGCCGTTTTGGATGTTCTTGTTTTTTGTCAAGAATTCAATGGCAACGGGGCGATATTCTTCTTCAAGTTCTTGTGCGTTTCCGCCTTTGAGTCCGCGAACTTCATCAATTTCATTACCACTCATTTTCACAGCAATGTGTGGGTGATTGGAATTATCCACAAACACAAAGAAATCTCCCTGCGCAAGTTGTGAACTTGCCAGAGTTTTTGTGCACCATGGTGTGTCTTGAACAAGTGAAGCCAAGTTTTGCGCGTTTTTGAGATATTCTTTTTCGTTGGATTGCTTGCCTTCAAATTTCAGCCATTTGCCCATGCCAAAAGTTTGCACTCCGTCAAGAGTGATTTCATTTTTTTGAGAAGTGCTTTTGTTGAAAAGTTCCAAGCCAGCGAAATATAGGTTGGCAAAGTTGGAGTGGTCTTTCAAGTTGTTGTAAATCGTCTTCAAAACAACATCGTTGAGTGTCATGTGTCCGGAAATGCTTTTGTGAAGGTCACGCGGTTTGACAATGGTTTTTTCTTCTTCATTGTCCTTGTCTTTTTTGTATGTCTTGTGCAAGGTTTCCAAAAGCATAAGGCACTTGAAGGCTGGTTCATATTCAGTTGTCTTGATGAAGTCAACAATGTGCTTGAACTCCGCGTGAAGTTGCTGAGAAAAATTCTTTGCCATTTCTTTCATCTTAGTGCTTTTTTCTCTTTGAAAGCGCTCCGCCGAATCTCCTTCTCCGCGTGCTTGCAAAGCCTTCACTTCTGATTCAAATTCTCGCTCCAATTCTTTGTTGTCTTTGACATAGATTTCAAAATTTTTTGGGTCTTCGGCAAAGGTATACAGTCTTTCAAGTTCGGCGTTTATGTCCGCTCTGACTTTGGCATACTTCGTTTCTTTCTGTGTTGGCAAAATGTGTGTCTTGCCGTCATAGAAATTCATGATGAAAATCTTTTCCCAAATGGTCGCTTGCGAAAAAGACTGCTCAATTCGGTTTGTCAGCGAAAGATTGAGAAGCCTTTCGCTGAGCATTTTGTTTGCACTACCTTTTGCGACAATTAGGTCAAACAGGTTGTCGGTGATTGGAGAATATTTCTCTCTTATCTCTTTGGAGAAGTTGCCGACAATCAGGTCGATGACAATTTCTGTGTCCAAAATGCCTTGTTTAATCTGGGCAGGGGAATATATGCCGGCATAACGCAGATAATATTCTCTGTGAATTTGCTCTCTGTCTTCTTCGGTCAGTGCTTCAAGAATTTCTTCCTTTGCAAGAGCAAAACTTTCACTTTCTTCAAAGTGGTGCAAAACTTCATGTCGATTTGCAAGTTTCAACTGCTCTTTTGTTTCAATTTGCGCAAGGTTTAAATAAATTTTGTTTCCTGCCGTTCGCGCAACGAAAAAGGCGTTTGGATCATTAAAAAATTCTGTTTCCAAACCCAGCAAGATGTTATTGTAGGATATGTCATCCTTCGCTTTTTGTATAACTTCCTTTGTCAACATCAAAATTTCTCCTTTTCAAGCAATAAATAAATCTCTTCAAGAGTTTTGCCTTCTTGAAGCAAATTTTGAATTTTTTTCGTCCTTAATTCAAATTTTTTGGCGTCCTTTTCAGCAATTTGCACAAGACTGCCGTCATACGCTTTCATTGTTACCATTTTTTTCATATCCACTCCTTTGTTATTTGACTTTGAAATTTAATACAGAAAAATTAAATTAGTTCTTTTTGAAGAGTTGATTTGTGAAGTTGTATAGAAGCACCACCACAACGAGATAGTAAGCAAGCGAGATGAAGAAGTTTCCATACGCATAAAGTGCTGTCTGCAAAAAGCCCGCACTCATAGTTCCACCACCAAGCAGTGCTGTCAAATCGACATGTATGAAAGGCAGGAGACAATAGATCAGCGCTCCGTTCAAGAAAATGTTGCAGATTGTGGCTACGGCAAAGATGAGAAGAGAAATTGCAAAGTTAAGCTCAAATTTTCGTGACAAGTTCATGATAAAAATTGTCATGACGGAATAGAAAACAACTTGCAATTCAATACCGATGAGTTTGATGATTAAGAACAAGAACGGATGAATTGTATATGCTGTTGAAAGGTTGAACACAGCCAAAATCTCACTGACACCAACCGAGTTGAAAAGAATTTGCCAGAAGAAGACGATGAATGTGAAGAGCGCCAAAACAAACGAAGTTGAAAAGACGATTGCCAGGAACTTGCCAGCAAAAACCTGTCCAAAGCGAACATCTTGCGACAAAACCACGTCCATTTTTCCGTTTCGGCGGTCAACTCCAAAAAGTTTGTAGGCACAGAAAATGCCAAAAATGATTGTGAAAAATCCGATAATGCAAAGGATGAAATAGGTGTAGTCATACGCGTTTGCTTCTGCTGTTGTTGCAACGTTGAAGTTGAGTGCTTCCTGATAGGTGGTGTAATATGCACTTTCATCTTCCAAAAAATAGTTGATTTTCACAAGTGATTGTTTGAGATCTTCTTGAGTGAGCGCTTCACATTTATAAAGATCTTCAACATCATCAAAATGGTTGATCAAAAGCAGGTATAATTCATATTTCACGCCGGCATATGCACTTTCGCAGGTGAGTTTATAATTTGTGATAAGCGAAATCATTTCATCCATATATGCTGTGCTTCCAGCAGTCACTGAAACACTGATTTCTTCCATTTCTAGCAAAATCTGTTCAAGTTTTTCTTCCGCTTTTGCTATGTATTGACTCTGAAAGGTCTCAATTTTTTCTGGGTCAAACTCAATCAAACTGCTCTGTGTTTGTAAAATGGCGGAAAACAAATCTATATTGTTTACAAAATCGTCCAAGACAAGTGCAATGTATTCATATATGTCGCTTGTTTTCACAGCAAGATATTCTTCATTGTTTAAGGTTGATTTGATATATTCATTCACTTCTTCCAATTTTTCAAAATCTTCTTGATTGATGAACAATCGGCTTTCGAAAACATCCAATGATTTATATCTAGTCACAAATTCATCCAAACTTTGTGATGCACTTTCAACTTCGTCAAAATTGCTATCTTGATTTAAATATGAAGAATCTTTGTCGAGCGCATATCTTTCAAGTTGAGTTTTTATTGTTGAAAATTCGGTCTTTATGTTTGTCAAAGCGGAAAACTCTTCGCTGTCATTCTCTGTTTGAGTGTCGAGATATTCTTGCGCTTTTGAGAGTAGTTCATCCAGTGCAGATTTGGTGTCGATTTCGCTTGAAGTGGATTCCAAAAAGTTTTGATATATCTCTTTTGTGTTTGTGGCTGAAACAGCGGCGGTGTAGTCGGTCGATGTTGGAATTTTGTATGTCACACTGAAAATCAAACTTGCAATCAGCACAACAACAAGCACAATCAAAGTGATTGGGTTGAACATAAGACGACGGAAATCATAGGAGGCAATTTTGAAGATTTTTTTCATTGAACTTCTTCCTCCTTATAGTATGGCGCAAGATTGGCAAAAACTTTCTCCGCTTTTTTGGACAAGAAACCTGCTGAATAGACAGCAATGTTTTTCTTGGTCAAAAATCGAACGATGTCGGCGGTCAAATCTTCGTCCGCTTCAAACAGCACATGCTTGTCAAGAATTTTGACTTTGAGATTGAATTGGTTCATGATAAGTTTTCCGGAATAGTGAGGATATTTCACTCGAACAAAGGCGAAAGTTTTGAGGTCGTCAATTTTGCTGGATTCTTGTTTTTGCATAATTTCTCTGATTGCACGATTTTCCATAAAAACAAAACCGTCGCACTCATCTTCAATGATTTCCAAGTTGCGCGATGTCATGATTATCGCTGTTCCATTTTGTTTGATTTCATGAATGGCATTTTTCACCATTTGCAAACTGTTGGATGGAATGTTTTTGAAAGGTTCGTCCAAAAGTAAGAGTTTTGGTTCGGTCAAAAAACCAAGCGCCAAGCCCATGAGTTTGCGCTCATAATATGTCAAAAACAGCACTCTGGTGTTCAGTTTGTGTGCAAGGTTGAATTTGTTGAGAACACGAACAATTTTTTCTTTGTTCACATTTTCATTCAGAGCGGAAAGATATTTCAAATTTTCGTAGACAGTTTGATATTTAAAAAAAACGGGAGGGTCAAAGCAAGTGGAAACCTTCCTCAAAATTTTTTTACTGTAAAAAACATCTTGTCCCTCAATCAAAACTTGACCGGGATTGATTGGAAGCGAGCCAGAGATGGCCTTGATAAAACTTGTCTTTCCAGACTTGTTTTCACCCAAAATTCCCCAACACTCACCATAGTTCAAAGTGAAGTTGGCATTTTTGACCAAAAAACGATCCTTAATCAAAACCGAAAGGTTGTTGACGTTCAAAAGTAGAACGTTGTTTTCATTTGATGTCTTCTTGTCATCTAAAATTTTTTCTTTCATATAAACATTATAACAAAAAATGTATCTTTTGTAAAGAGTTTTTTAAAAAAGAGCAAATGTTCATTTTTGAATGTAAAGTTTTATTCTTATATCGAATAGAACTTTACTACTTAAAAGTTAAGAAAATTTAACGAAAAAATTAAAAAAATACTAAAAATCATTTGATAAATAACATAAAAAAGAAAAATTAGTTATTGACTTTTTGACAGAATTGTGCTAGAATTATGCCATGGAATACACAAAGGAAATGTTGGAATTCAACCTTTCAAGAGGTTGCAATTTAATAAAAAGAGACATAAAAGACAAAAAAATCGTTTCAGATATTCTCAAAAAGAACAGTGGGTTTGGGAAGTGTAACGGTAATAAATGTTTTTGGGCGTATGTCGATTTGGGTGACCCAAAATATGACAGTAGAAATTTTGATTTCGGATATCTTTTTGATCATTGGAAAAAAATTGATGAAGAGCAATATCGGGATATTGTATGTAAATATAATGGCGAAGTTTTTAGGTGCCTTTTAGATTGCGATGTTTTGAAACAAGTTATTGAACAGACAAATTGTGATGAAGAAATTAAACAAAGGTTGTTGAAAGAAATTGAACATAAAGAATTGGTCGCTTTGAAATTTGTCAAAGAACGACCTGAAAAAGGTTGTTGCACAAAATTTCCATCCGGAATTTTAACAGACGATTTTTCTAGAACCTTGCGAAAAGTTCAAGAGATTTGCTCCAGTCGAATAAACATAAACATTGACAATGCAGACAACCTTTCAAAATTTCAGAAGATTGCGTTATTACCGTTTTTGGATATGAGGTCAAATGTCAAGGCAAATGTTGTGCATAAAGGCGACTGGGCGACATATTGCGATTTGAATGGAAGATATTATCAAAATGTTCATGATTTTCATCTTGTTGATTTTACACTTGACAGAGAAATGACAAAATAAAAAAACACATTTTTTTGCAAAAAAATATCAAAAAAATATGAAAAAATCGATTTTTTCATATTTTTTTTGCTTTTTTTTAAACAAAATTGAATTTTTGTTTTGTTTTTTCTTTTTTATTTCTTTAATATTTTGTTTTCAATTTTATGAAAATTTATTGAACTTTCAGTTGTGTTTTCAATCTACATTTTAATCTGTGCTTATCAAATTTTCAAAAATATATTCATATATATTTGGTGCAGATTGTCGCCATTTTTTGCAAGCTTCTTCTGCGGCTTGGCGGGTTGGTGCTTTGATGTTGATTTCAAAAAGTGGAGTAGAAATCAAACTTTCATAGATTCGCATTGTGACAAGATACGAACCGTCGTCGGCATCGGTATAGTTGGCATAATATTCCTGCGATTGTTTGATATTCAGGCGGTTGGTTTTGCAATAGTTGGTGATTTCATCTCGCAAGTCATGCGGAATGCGTTTATAAAAATATGATAGGCAATCATGACCTTCAAATGTGAGAGTATATCTCATTTCACCTTCTTTGCATTCTGTTTTGTAAATCAGTTTTGCTTCCGAAAGTTGATAGAGAAGGTCAAGGCAATCCATATAATTTATCCAACCATTTTTCACCGAACAAATTTCAATAATAGAGTTTTCTGTCAATGGCATTTCCATTTTTTCCATACAGAAGAGGATGATAAGTTTGTTGGTGACAGCATCATAATTCATAAATCGCTCCAAAATTCAAGATTGTCAATTTCAATTTGTTATATCTTAGCATTTCAAACAAAAAAAAGCAAATTTTTTATACATTCTTGAAAAATTATTTAACTTTTTTGAGTGATTGTGATACAATATTGCATAATTTATTTTGTTAGAGGAGGTCGTGATGGAAGCGAACAACATTCTTGATGTAGAGAGATTTGTGGTTGAATGCAATGATATGTTGAGCGGAAAATTTCTTAATTTGACAAAAAGATTGGATAAATTTCTCACAGTGTTGACAAAAAGTGATGATATTTTGGACTTTTTGAAAGATTGTCTTGATGATTTTGATGATGAAGAAGAATTTGAAAAGACATTTTCGTTGGACAAAAGAACCGGCAGTGCAAGGATGTCAATTCCAACTGATGACAAGAAAAGACTTGCACTCAGCACAACGATTTTCAACAACTTGACGAACGGGAAACTTAATGCCAATCAATTTTTGGAAACATATTTTCAAAACAAAAAAGCAACACCAATTCAAAACTTTCTTGATCTCATTGTCAGACCATACAGAGATTTGATTTGCAAATATTTTGAAATCAGTCCAAGTATCACAGCGGACGACATCATGAAACAAATCGAGGCAGAAAAAATTCAACAAAAGGAAGAAGAAAAAGAAGCGGAAGAGGCACAATTTCCACATTTGGACGAAATTTTGGTGGAAGTAATAAAAAACTGCAATCAAATTTTAGCTCTTTTGAAATTTGAAAAGAAAAGAACAGACAACCTTGACGATGTTGAATTTGTTGTCAATTCCATTATCAAAGCATGCGAAAAACGCGATTTGATGGTTGTCAATGGCTTGGTGATTGGGCTTAACTATGCTTCAAAAAAGTTTAAGAACATAAGGCACTTGGTGACAGATCTCAATGATTTGATTTATGATTATTATGAATATTTGGCAAACGGAGAAGAGAGAAACTGATCTCTCTTTTTTCTTACACAAACGAATGGCATTCTTTTTGGATTGTGTTGTTTATTTTCTGATTTAAAACATATCTTATATATGTCTATGCGACGAATTATGACAGAATTTTTTTTGTTTTGTTTGTTGTTTTGTTGTTTTATTTTTTTTAATGTGCTAAAATTATCATGTATTTTGCGATTTAAACTTTTACTTTGAATTGAAGGAGTGAATTATGGACGAGAAAAAACAAGGAGGATTTAAAATTGGCTGGCTGGTTGCTCTGCTGGTTGTGGCGCTTTTGGTGGCGCTTCTCTTTGTCGGATTTGGAGATAATGGAGAACTTCTCTCGCAAGATGAAGTTTTGAGTATTATTGATGGCGAATATATGAATAATGACGGAGAAAAGGAACAAGCTGTTTATATCTATTATAAAAACGGCACGGGTTATATTTTGGTTGCAGACTCAAACATCAAAGAAAGTCAAGTGCCAACCTATTCGGATTATTATTTCAAATATGATTCCATTTTTGAAGAAATTTTCACTAGTGCAGCACTTTCGAGTGAATATGATATAACTCTTCAATACGCTCCAGCGGGTGTGAGTGCATGGGATATCATCGTTCCAATTTTCTATGTAATTTTTGCGATTGTCATATTCTGGTTCTTATATCGAATGCTGGTAGGTGCAAACAAGGGTGCCATGAATTTTGGCAAGACAAAAGTGAAGTCATATCGCATGTCCAAAGTCAAATTTTCTGACATCGCAGGAATGGATGAAGAAAAGGCTGAACTTCAAGAAATTGTCGAATTTTTGAAAAATCCAAAGAAGTTCACTGACCTTGGCGCAAGAATTCCAAAAGGGGTTCTTCTTGTTGGGCGACCAGGAACAGGAAAAACTTTACTTGCCAGAGCAGTTGCAGGTGAAAGTAAAGTGCCGTTCATTTCCATAAGCGGTTCGGATTTTGTGGAAATGTTTGTCGGCGTGGGTGCTTCACGTGTGCGCGACCTTTTTGATCAAGCGAAGAAAAACAAACCTTGCATTGTGTTCATCGACGAAATTGATGCTGTTGGGCGTCAAAGAGGTGCCGGTCTTGGCGGTGGAAACGATGAAAGAGAACAAACATTAAACCAACTTCTTGTTGAAATGGATGGATTTGAGCCAAACGAAGGAATAATTGTTTTGGCGGCAACCAACAGAAGCGACATTCTTGACCCAGCACTTATGCGTCCGGGCAGATTTGACAGACAAATCTATGTTCATGTTCCAGACGTCAAAGGCAGAGAAGGTATTTTGCGTATTCATGCACGCAACAAACCATTGGATGAGAGTGTGGACTTCAATGTTTTGGCACGCATAACCACAGGTTTCACTGGTGCGGACATTGAAAATATGCTCAACGAAGCGGCAATCTTGGCGGCACGTGCTGGCAGACCAAAGATCATCATGGAAGATATCACAGAAGGTATCAACAAGGTCATCATGGGCCCACAAAAGAAGAGCCGTGTTCTCACCGAAAAAGAGAGAAAATTGACCGCGTATCACGAAGCCGGGCACACCATCGTTGCAAAGAAACTGAAAAATTGCGAAGATGTGCAAGAAGTTTCCATCATTCCACGTGGCAGTGCAGGCGGTTACACCATGAGTCGTCCGGAGAATGACGACATGACAATGTCATACAACAAAGCGTGCGACACCATTGCCATGAGCATGGGCGGACGTATTGCCGAAGAAATCATCTTCAAAGACATCACAAGCGGTGCATCTTCTGACATTCAACACGCCACAAAAATTGCACATGCAATGGTGTATGATTGGGGTATGAGCAAAAAGATTGGTTTCTTGGCACTCGGTGATGGCACTCAGGTGTTTATTGGAAGAGATTACCAAACCAAAAACGATTTCTCAGAAAAATTGGCGTCACTTGCTGACGATGAAATTCAAGTGATTTTAAATTCAAACTATAAGCGCGCAAAAGACATACTTTCAGAAAATGTTGAATTTTTGCATGAAATGGCAAAGCTTTTGCTTGCAAGAGAAACAATTTACAAAGAAGAAGTTGACATGATTATGGCTGGCAAAAAGACGGAAGAAATTGTCAAAATCATGGAGGAACGCGAAAAGAAACGAAAAGAAAAGGAAGCGCGTCTCAGAGAACAAAAAGAAAAACTTGATAAACTTGAGAATTTCAAGAAAAAGATTGTTGAAGGCGAAAAACTCGTGAAGATGGGGATCATAACCGAAAAAGAATTTGAACAACTCAAGAAAGAATATGAAACTTTTGAAAAGACAATAAACGAAGAACTTGAAAGCCAAAAAGAAAATGCTGAAAACGAAACTGATGAAGTTGCAGAAACTCCAAAAACTTCCACAAGAAGAACAAAGAGCACAACAACTTCTTCAAAAAGAAAAACAAAAACAGAATCAACAGAAGCTGAAAAAGCCGAAAATGTTGAAAAAACAAAAGACACAAAAAATGATGGCGAGGAAAATTGATGGAAGAAAATGAGGAAAGAGTTGTGGAAACACTTGAAACCGAAGAAACATTGGCAAACGAAGTTGGAGAAAGAGTGTTGACCGATGACGAGCTTTATGCCAAAATTGAAACGGAAAAAATGCTGAGAAGAAAAAAAGTCAAGAAAGTTTCCACCTTGACATGCCTTTGTGTTGCCTTTGTTTTGGCACTTTGTGTGATTATTTTGGCGGTCGTGCCAATCACTTTCAAACCGAGTTTTTTGAATGAATTTTATCGGGTGACTCTTTACAGCGGAACATCAAGTTCGAATGGGAATGTTCTTTTTGGCGACGGCGATGACACCACAGCATTCGACACTTTCTGCAAATATTTCAACGAATCTTTCAATCAATCTGTTTTGACTGCTCTTTTCAATGGAGGATTTTCTGGATACACAATTGCTGAAGAATCAACAACATCAGTTTATGATGGAACAACAAACAGCAATTGGATTTCATCTTTTTCAGGATTGCTGGATGAAGATGACTATTTTGTTCGTTTGCAATTTCAAAATGATGTCACACTGACAAATTCAAATGGAAGCACCTATGTTTCAACATCATATGGCTCTGCGACATACACATTCACAGACGCGTATGTTGAGATAAGCAGTTCAAGCGGAGTCAAAGACACCATGATTTACATCATTGGAAAATATTATGCAACACAAAATGGAGAGGAAAAGTTGTGGTACCGCTTGATTGCCATCACTGTCAGAGCAGACACAAGCAACATCTATGACGCTTGGAAGGAACTTAAAGCTCTGTGATTTGAAAATATTTTGAAAATTGTGAAAAATTTGTTGACAAAGCGTTTTTTATGTGATATAATTTCGCAGTAAATAAATCTTCCGAAGACCGCAAGTGCGAGAGCGTAAACACAAATTGTGTGCTTGCCGAGGAAAAGTTTGGTGAATGATTTTTCTTTCTCTGTGACTTTTCCGTGGTTACAGAGATTTTTTTTACACATAAGTCCGTTTTGAAAATTTAGAAAATTTTAGATTCAAAATTGACTTACAAAACGCAAAATCTTGTTTAAAAGGAGGCAAAAATCTTGAGTGCTAATTTTGAGGCTAAAAAACAACTTGTTGAAGAGATAAAAGAAAAATTCTCTAAGGCAAAAACAATCGCGTTTGTGGACTATCGCGGAATCACAGTTGCAGAAGACACTGCACTTCGCAGAAAGTTTCGCAAGGCTGGATGTGAATATAAAGTCTACAAAAACCGCTTGATGCTCAGAGCCTTGAATGAACTTGGAATTGAGTGTCCAGCAAGTCACTTTGAAGGCACAACTGCTGTTGCGATTGGATATAGTGACGAAGTTGCTCCAGCAAAAATCATTTATGATGCCATAAAAGATTTGAACAAAATGTCCATCAAGTTTGGCATTTTGAATGGGGTGAGTGTTGAAGCAAATCAAATCGAAGCATTGGCAAAACTTCCATCGAAGGAACAGTTGATTGCAAAACTGCTTGGAACTTTGAACAATCCTGCTTCAAGTTTGTGCAGAGTTTTGAATGCTCCAACTCGTGGACTTGCTGTTGCTTTGAATGCAATCGCAACAAAATAAATTTCATTCGAAATTTAACTGCATAATGAAAATGCAAAAAATCAAAACAATAAAACACCTGTTATAAGGTGGCAAAAAGAATAAAAAAATAAAGGAGAAAAATAAAATGGCTGATATCAAAAATCTTGTTGAAGAAATCAAAAAATTGACAATCGTTGAAGTTTCAGAACTTGTTAAGGCTCTGGAAGAAGAATTTGGTGTAAGCGCTGCTGCACCTGTTGCTGTTGCTGCTGCACCTGTTGCTGGCGCTGCCGCTGCTCCAGCTGAAGAAGAAAAGAGTGAATTCAATATCTTCTTGAAAGATGTTGGTTCAAACAAAATTGCTGTCATCAAAGTTGTTAGAGAAATCACAGGTCTTGGACTTTCTGAAGCTAAGGCTATCGTTGATGGCGCTCCAAAAATGGTTAAAGAGAATGTTTCTGCCGCTGATGCAAAGGCTTTTGAAGCAAAATTCAAAGAAGCTGGCGCTGTTGTTGAATTGAAGTAATAGATTTGACAAAAATTCAAACAATTTAATAATAAAGATTTTGCGTAAAAAAATGCATCTCAATCGAGATGTATTTTTTTATTTTGTCAAAATTTTTTGAATTTTTTCATAGTCATAGAAATTTGCATCTTTCTCACTGGTAAGAATTGCAACATAGATGTTCTCTGGTTTAGACAAAATTGTTTTGCAGAAGGATTGCAAATCTTCCGCTGTCAAACATTGAAAAATCTTCTTGCTTTGTTTTTCATATTTTTTTGTGAAGATTTCTTCTCCGAAAGTCAAATATCTTGTAAACAGGCGACTTGGATAGATTTGTTGCACAGTTTCATCTTTTGCAAGTTTGTCATTTTCTTTCTTTTTTGCAATCAAATTTTCATCAACCTTGTTTGAGCGGAGTTCTTTGAAAAGAATTCCAACTTGGTCGATGCATTTGTTGATATT
>CAZQMZ010000003.1:0-91243 GCA_964594865.1 uncultured Lachnospiraceae bacterium
ACATGATGGACTGCGTGCTTCCAACGCGAATTGCACGCAACGGCACAGCTTTCACAAAGCGTGGCAAGTTGATTGTTAAAAACTCACAATTTAAAGAAGACTTCGCACCGATTGAAGATGATTGCGATTGCTATGCTTGCAAACATTTCACGCGAGCATACATCAGGCACTTGATCAATGCTGGAGAAATGTTGGGGGCAGAACTGCTTTCAATTCACAACTTGCGTTTTCTCATTCGTCTTGCTGAAAACACACGCAAGGCAATTCTTGGGGACTATTTTCCAGAATTTCGGGCAGAGTTTATGTCAAAATACAAAATCACAGCACGGTTTTGAATAAAAGATTGAAGGAAGGGAGTTTAGTTGAAATGAAGGTTAAAAATAAAATTCTATATCAAGTTGCAACCAATCGAAATTTTAAGGTCGGCGATAAAATCCATTTTGAAAATGAATTAAATGGTCAGGTTAAAATTTTTGATTTTAAGTTCAATATAAATGGAACTCCTTTACACGAATTAGGGTTTAAATCTTTGAAAAAGGGGATTTTTAAGGATAAAAAATTGATGCTCGAAATGTCCAGGGCATTACAAGATTACGATTTATTCATGCGTGAGATTGCCCTTGAAGAAGTCAGACAAGAGAAATTTCCGTCCTTGCCATCGCGTTTTAAGTGTATGTATCTGTCAGAAAATCGTGAAGATGTGCAGAAGAATTTAGAAATAATGAAAAACAGTAAGTCAAACAATCAATATCAAGGCGTGGTAGTTAAACTTAATGGAGAAATCTTTTGTGTTAGAGATTTTTCAATAGGTCGACCGGGTACATCTTATAATGAATATAAGAAACTCGCTGAGAAATATTGGGAGCAAGATCAAAATTCGAAAACACCAGCAAAGGAAATCTTGTTTGTGGGGGACGCTGAAATAATAGAAATCTTTTAAGCAAAAAGTAAAATTTAAAATGATAAATAAAGCAAAAAATGTAAAATAATAAAATTTCTGCGGAGTCTATTTATAATAAAAAAAACTGATATTTGTCAATTCAAATTCAATAGGGTTTATAGTCAAACTTCATCAATATAAATAGGGGTATAAATCAATCTGCACCAATAATAGGGGTTGTAAAACGACAAGAATTAACTAAAATTGACAGATGAAATTTTTAGGCGAGAGTGATTTTGCTCGCTATTTCGAGATATAAATCTATTCGCAAAAGACAGGTTTTGCGAATAGATAGGTTATATTTTGTATTATGCATTGCATACTACACACAAAATGTTGTGTATTATGCAAAAAAAGTCAATTTTTCTTTAAATAAAAAAGATGCTGATTTTTAAGCATCTTCTTTTGAATTTTTTGCATTTTTTCTTGCAACTCTTTTGATTTCTTTCTCTTTCATTTTATAATAGTTTTCAATCGCAGCTCTGATTGATTCTTCTGCCAAAATTGAACAGTGGATTTTGTGTGATGGAAGTTCTCCCAAAAGATCAAGAACATCTTTGTTTGTCACTTTAAGTGCTTCTTCAATTCTTTTGCCTTTAATCAAATCGCAAGCCATGTCAGTTGAAGCAATTGCTGCACAACATCCAAAAGTTTTGAATTTGGCATTTTCGATGACTCCATCATCAGAAATTTTGAGATACATTTTCATGATATCTCCACAGGCAGCATTTCCAACTTCGCCAACAGCATTTGCTCCACGAAGAGAACCAGCATTATGTGGATTTTGAAATCTTTCAATAACTGTTTTGCTATACATCATTAAACCCTCCCTGCTTTGATTGGTGAAATTGCTCTCAATTTTTCAACAACTTTTTTGATTTCATCTGTCACATAATCGACATCAGATTTTGAGATGTTTGTGCCGAAAGAGAATCTGATTGAACCTTGTGCAATTTCGTCTGAAACACCCATAGCTTTCAACACATGAGATGGTTGAAGT
Organism: uncultured Lachnospiraceae bacterium; assembly: GCA_964594865.1. GTDB lineage: Bacteria > Bacillota > Clostridia > Christensenellales > UBA1242 > Caccovivens. The sequence goes on from CAZQMZ010000003.1 coordinate 1,941, forward strand.
GATTTTGAAGTGCAAGCCGAACCAGTTGAAACGCAAATTCCTGCCAAATCCAAAAGCATTAAAATTGATTCGCCTTCAATTCCATAAAAAGATATGTTCAAAATGCTGTTAGATTTTTGATATGGATGTCCGTTTACTTGAAAATATTCAACTTTTTCATTTAACTTTTCAAGAAAATAATCTCGAATGTTCTTCACTTTTTTGTTGGAAACAAGATAGTTTCTTGTGGCAATTTCAACCGCCTTTCCGAATCCAGCAATCGCTGGTACGTTTTCTGTTCCGGCACGCTTTCCACGTTCTTGACTTTCTCCGCCATAAGTGATTGGCTCAATTCTCACTCCGTTCTTCACATAAAGTGCACCAACACCCTTTGGCCCATGAATTTTGTGAGCAGACATTGACATCAAATCGATTTCCATATCTTGAACGTCAATTTTGATTTGTCCAATCGCTTGAACAGCATCAGTGTGGAAGATTATGCCATAGTCGTGCGCAATTTTTGCAATAGTTTTGATATTTTGAATGGTTCCAACTTCGTTGTTGATTGTCATGATTGAAATCATGATTGTGTCTTTACGGATGGAATCTAAAAGTTTTGGAAGATTCACCAAGCCATTTTGATCAACAGGAAGATAAGTCACTTCAAAACCTTCTTTTTCAAGCTGTGCACACGCATTCAAAACAGCGTGATGTTCGATTTGGCTTGTGATGATGTGCTTTCCCTTATTTGCGTAAGCCCGAGCAACACCCAAGATTGCCCAGTTGTCCGCCTCAGTTCCGCCGGAAGTGAAATAGATTTCGTTGGCTTTTTGTGCGTTTATTGCCGTTTTGATTCTGTCACGAGCACGGTCTACGATTGCTTCTGCGTCTCTGCCGAAAGAATGCAAAGAGCCGACATTTCCATACAAAGTGTTGAAACAAGGAAGCATTTCACTCAAAACTTCGTTGGAAACGTATGTCGTTGAAGCATTGTCCAAATAAATTCGTCTTTCCATAATTTAATCCTTTTAAAAACTTTACCGCATCTTTTGTAAAGTTTGTTTCTGGTCATATTTTAACACTAAAAAAAGCGATTGTCAATAGAAAAACTTTTTTTTGTTAAAAAAATATTGTTGTCATAATCCAAAAAACAAAGTCTTGTCTTCAAAGCGAAATTAAAGATGTTTTTTAACTGTTTGAACCAAGTCGTCTTTCATCCAAAGTCCAATATGTTTTTCCTTTTGCACACCATCAACGAAAAGAATGAGTGTTGGAATGCTCATAATTCCAAAACTGCGCGCCAACTTTTCGTCTTGGTCGACATCAACTTTATATATCGCAATTTTTTCGCCAAGTTCGCCCTGCACTTCTTCCAAGATTGGACTCATCATACGGCAAGGTCCGCACCAATTTGCAAAGAAATCAATCAATACAACGCCACTTTTGGTTTTTTCAGTGAATTCTTTTTCCGTGATAATTTCCATTTTCCACTCCTTTAATTATAATATCACAATTTCAAGTCTTTAACAATTTGTTGACAACATATCCTGCAAGCACACACCCGCACATTGCCGGAAAATAACTTATGCTTCCAACCAATCTTTTTTGATTTTCTTTGTCGTTCATTTCAATTTTGTGACCGTTTTGAATTGGTTTACTGTCAGTTGTGACAACATCCAAAGAAACAATTTGTCGTTCACGCAGTTTTTTACGAATAGATTTTGCCAATCCATCGCTGTGAGTTTGATATATGTCCACAACCTTAAATTCTGGCAAACAAGTGCGATTACCCGCACCCATTGCAGAAACGACGTTTATATTGTTTTCTTTGCAATAACAAATCAGCTCCACCTTGTCTGCCACGCTATCAATTGCATCGACCACAAAATCACATTCGTTCAAATTCAAAGATTGCAAATTTTCCGCACAGACTTTTGCGCAATGCGTTTTGATTTGACATTTTGGATTGATTTTTTCGAGAATATTTCGCATAACATCAACTTTTTTCTGCCCAACTGTGGCTGTGTCTGCCACAATTTGCCTGTTTATGTTTGTTTCGTCCACAACGTCAAAATCAATAAGTGTCAGGTTTCCAATCCCAGCACGAGCAAGAAGATATGCCACATATCCTCCAACTCCACCAATTCCAACCACTGCCACTTTTGCTTTTGAAAGCAAATCAATGCCCTCTCTGCCAACAAGAATTTCCGTTCTATCCGTCCACATAACAATCCTTTATGATTTTAAGTTTTTATACAAAATATTGTGGTATTATGCAAAAAATTTCTGCATATCACCACAATATATTGTTTTTATAAAACATATTTTTTCAAATCATATTTTTGATCTTTATCTTTGAAAACGTTCTTGACATAATTTTTGTCAATGATGACATCAAGCATTGGATGTTCTCCTGTTGCATTGAATGAAACATCTTCCAAAACAAGTTCCATGATTGTGTGAAGTCTTCTTGCACCCAAATCTTCACTTGTTTCATTTTCACGTTCAGCCATTTCAGCAATTTCGTCCAAAGCATCATCCTTGAACACCAAATTGATGTTGTCCATTTTGAGAAGGTTTGAATACTGCACCGTCACAGCATTCTTCGGTGTTGACAAAATCTTTTTGAAATCTTTTTTCGTCAAACTTTCAAGCTCAACACGAATTGGAAAACGACCCTGAAGTTCTGGAATCATATCTTCCATTTTTGCAACATGAAAAGCTCCCGCTGCAATGAAAAGAATGAAGTCTGTTTTGACATTTCCATATTTTGTTGGAACAGTGCTTCCTTCAACGATTGGCAAAATGTCACGTTGCACACCTTCACGAGAAACATCTGCGCTGTTTGTAGCTTGACTTTTGCCGATAATTTTGTCAATTTCGTCGATGAAAATGATGCCCTGCTCTTCCGCCAAACTGATTGCTTCATCATTGACATTGTCCATATCAATAATTTTGTCGCTTTCTTCTTGCAAAAGCACTTCCCTTGCGTGGCGCACAGTCATCTTCTTTTTCTTATGCTTTTGTGGAGTCAATCCTTCAAACATCGAGCCCAAAGAAATTTCATTTCCACCAAACGCCATCATTGGTTTTGGAGTTTCCAAAACAACAACTTCCACCACTTCATCTTCACATTTGCCTGCGTGAAGTTCTTCCAAGAGCGCATCACGATTGACTTCCACAGAAGTTACGCGACGATTTTGAAAAATGGCGTCAAGAAGTTTGTTTTCAACAATCGGCATAACTTTATCTTCAACTTCTTTCTTTTTCTTATCTTTGACCATTCTTATGGCAACTTCAACCAAGTCGCGCACCATACTTTCAACATCACGTCCAACATATCCAACTTCGGTATATTTTGTTGCTTCAACCTTAACAAATGGCGCACCCACAAGTCTTGCAAGACGACGAGCAATTTCGGTTTTACCAACACCTGTCGGACCGCTCATAACAATGTTTTTTGGTGTGATTTCGTCACGAACTTCGGCAGGAAGTTTGCTTCTGCGATATCTGTTTCTCAACGCAACAGCAACAGCCTTCTTTGCTTTGGTCTGTCCGACAATATATTTATCAAGTTCATTTACAATTTGTTTTGGTGTGAAATTCATAACTCCTCCTTAAAAAGTTTCCACAATGATGTTTTCGTTTGTGAACACGCAAATTTCGCTGGCAATTTTAAGCGCTTTGTATGCCACTTCTTTTGCAGAAAAATTGGTGTTTTGAACAAGTGCTCTTGCAGCTGCCAAAGCATAGTTTCCACCAGAACCAATCGCACAAATTCCATCTTGTGGTTCAATGATATTTCCAGCTCCGTCCAAAACGAAAATCTGTTCCTTGTCTGCCACAATCATCATTGCTTCAAGTTGCCTATGCACCTGATCTTCACGCCAAGTTTGAGCCAATTCCACAGCGCTTCGCAACAAATTTCCAGCAAACTTGTTGAGCATTCCTTCAAACCTTTCGCTCAAACTGAATGCGTCAGCAACCGAGCCGGCAAAGCCGATGATGACATTGTTGTTATAAATCCTGCGCACTTTTCGCGCGTTACTTTTGAAGACAATGCTGTTTTGCATGGTCACTTGACCATCGCCAGCAATGGCAATTTTTCCATCTTTTTTCACTGCACATATTGTCGTGCCTTTGAATGTGTTTTCCATAAAACCTCCTTGACAGTTCTCATTCATCTATATTTTAGCAAAAACAAATGCAAAAGTAAATCAATTTTCATCAGTTGTTTTGTAATCACAAGCAGAACATTTGATTAACGATTTTCCTTTTCGAACCAAATACTTGCCACAATTTGGACAAAATGTTCCTGTTGGGATGTCCCAACTCATAAAGTTGCATCCTTCTCTGTCTTCGCAAGCATAGAAAAGTTTCCCGCGCTTGCTCTTGACAGCATAGACATTTTTTCCACACTGCGGACACTTTGCGACCGACTTTCTTTCTTTTTCGTCTTCAAGCGGTTTGATGTTTCGGCATTTTGGAAAGTTTGAGCAACCCAAAAATTTGCCATATCGCCCTTCTCGAACAAGCATATTATGACCGCATTTTTCGCAAATAATATCTGTTTCAATTGGTTTTGCTTTCATGGTGACAGAACTCTTGTCCGCTTTTTCTAACAATCCCTTAAAGCCGTTCCAAAAAGTTTCAACCACACTGTGCCACTCGTCATTGTTCTCTGCAATGTCGTCCAAACTGTTTTCCATTTGAGCGGTGAACTTGACATTGATTATTGCGTCGAAAAATTCTTCCAAATATTCCACAATTTTGCGTCCAAGTTCGGTCGGCACAAGCGATTTTCCATCCTTTGTGCAATAGTTCCTTGCCGTCAATATGGTGATGGTTGCAGCATATGTGGCAGGACGACCAATGCCCTTCTCTTCCATTGCTTTCACTAGACTTGCTTCGGTGTATCTTGCTGGTGGCTTGGTGAATTTTTGTTCTTCCTTGATGTTTGTCACCTTCAAAATTTCATTCACTTCAAGTGGTGGAAGTTTTTTGTCGTTGTCCTTTTCTTCTTCGGTGTATTCTTTATAAGCGCCTGTCCAACCGGCAAACTCTTGCGTTTTTCCAACTGTTTTAAATTGATATTGCTCCACATCAATCAAAACATTGACGTTGGAATATCTCGCCTCACTCATTTGGCTGGCAACAAAGCGATCATAAATGAGTTTATAGAGTCTGTAATTATCATTCGACAAACTGTCCTTAACCATTTCCGGAGTCATTCTCACAGAGATTGGACGGATTGCCTCGTGCGCATCTTGTGCATTTTTCTTGCTGGTATAAATGTTCGGTTTTTCCGGAACAAAATCTTGTCCATATTTTTCTGCAATAAATTCTCGACAAGCTGTTTGAGCGTCTGTTGAAACACGTGTGGAGTCCGTTCTGATGTAAGTGATAAGCGCAATCTTGCCCTCACCCTTGACCTCAACGCCTTCATAGAGTTGTTGTGCACATGAAGTTGTCTTTTTCAAAGACATGCCAAGCTTGTTGAGAGCGTCTTGTTGCATTGTGCTGGTGGTGAACGGTGCTGGAGCGTGTGACTTGGTGTGAGTTTTCTCAACTTTTTTAACAACAAAATCGTTGGATTTGATGACTGCCAAAATTTTGTCCACTTCTTCGCGACTTTTTGGCTTGATGTTCTTTCCTTGATATGCCGTCAAATTTGATTTGAATTTGATTTTGTTCTTTTCATGTTCTGCCGTGATTGTCCAATATTCTTCCGGTTTGAAATTTTCAATTTCTTTCTCACGATCAACCACAAGTTTGAGAGCAACCGACTGCACTCTGCCCGCTGAAAGTTTTGGTGCGATTTTGCGACAGAGAATTGGCGACAATTTATATCCAACAATTCTGTCCATAACTCTGCGTGCCTGTTGTGCATTGACAAGATTGAGATCGATTGTTCTTGGTTCATCAAGCGCCTTCAAAACGGCTTTCTTGGAAATTTCATTAAACTGAATTCGGCACTTTGTGTTTGGATCAAGCCCCAAAACATATGCAACGTGCCAAGAAATAGCTTCTCCTTCGCGATCCGGGTCGGTTGCAATGAGCACTTCGTCAGCGTCTGATGCCTTCTTTCTAAGGTCTGCAACAACTTGCTTTTTGTCCGGATTGATTTCATAGTGAGGTTCAAAATTGTTGTTCAAATCAATTGCAAAAGATTTTGTCGGCAAATCTCGAATATGTCCTTTTGTCGCAAAAACTTCATATCCATTTCCCAAATATTTTTTCAATGTATCCCGTTTTGCCGGTGCTTCAATCACGATAAGTTTCAAAATAATTCTCCTTTAAATCAAAACATAAGTTTGCGATGGCAACTTTCTTATTAAACCACGAATTTCCAAAGTTGTCAAACAACTGTTCAAAATATTCACAGAAATTTTTGATTTTTCTGCAATTTCGTCAAAAGTCGACTCCCCTTCTTCCAAAATTTTCACAACTGCTTGCTCGTCAAAAGACAGTGTCAAAACCCTGTTTTCTTTCGCCTTTGCGGATAAACCATAAAACTCAATGATGTCTTGTGGCGAAAGCACGCATTCTGCCTGCGCCGTCTTTATAAGGAAATTGGTAAGCTCACTTTTTGAGCTGTTGATGTTTCCCGGCACAGCAAAGATGTCTTTTCCATATAAGAGAGCATATTCTTTTGTGTGAAGAGTTCCGCTTTTCTTGCCAGCCTCTGTTATCAAAACTCCACTCGACACGCCGGCAATAATTCGATTTCTTCGTGGAAAAGTGTATCTCTTTGCCTCAAACGACGGAGGATATTCACTCAACAACAACCCTTTCTCTGCAATTTCTTTTGCCAAATTGTTGTTTATGGATGGATAAATTCGATTGAAGCCACTGCCAATAATTGCAATAGTTTTTCCTCCAACATCAAGAGCACCCTTGTGTGAGATGGTGTCGACGCCATGACATAATCCGCTGACAATCACAAATCCACTCTCTGCCAACTCTTTTGCAAATTTTTCGGTGACCACTCTGCCATATCCAGAAGGCATTCGTGTTCCAACAATTGCAAAACACTTTTGGTTGAGAAGAGACAAATCTCCCTTGGCATAGAGCACAAGTGGACGTTCTGGAAGATCAATCAGACTTGATGGATATTCTTTCGAAAAGATTGTGAGAATTTCAATTCCAGATTTTTCCATATTTTCAATCAAAGAATCAAGTTTGGTGTTGTTATAAAAATCTTTCAACCTTTTCACTTCTTCAACAGAAAAGAATTTGTCAGCAATTTTAAGCATATTTTCAACGGAAAAATCTTCCAAATTGACCAGCAATTCTTCTTGCTTTTTGTTTGAAATCTCACAATATGACATTAAAATCAACAATCTATCTTTTTTATCCAACATCTCCCCCAATTATAAACTCCAATATTTTCTGTCAAGTCCACGATAAGAAATTGCCTCGGCAATATGTTGTGGTTGAATGTTTTCTTCGCCGGCAAGGTCAGCAATGGTGCGTGCAACCTTCAAAATTCGGTCATGTGCACGTGCGCTCAATTTGAGATTTGTGAACGCTTGCTCCATGAGTGTTTGACACTCTTTTGAAAGCTGGCAAAACCTTTTCATTTGAGGCACTGACATTTTTGCATTTGAGAAAATTTTTGACGACCTAAATCTTTCAAGCTGAATTTTTCTCGCCTTGTCCACGCGTTCTTTAATCTTTGCCGAACTCTCTTCCTTTTCAGTGCTGTTAAGCTCGGAATATGTGATGTTGTCAACTTCAACTTGAATGTCAATTCTGTCCATAATTGGCCCCGAGATTTTGGACAAATATTTATGTATTTGCACCGGTGAACATTTGCATTCGCGCCCTTTTGCACCGTAGTTTCCACAAGGACAAGGGTTCATGCTGGCAACGAGAGTGAAATTGGAAGGATATGTCACAGTTTGCATTGCTCGTGCAACCGTGATGATTCCATCTTCCAAAGGTTGACGAAGAGTTTCAATCAAACTGCGTTGATACTCTGGAAATTCGTCCAAAAACAACACACCGTTATGCGCCAAGCTTATCTCTCCCGGTTTGCTATGCACGCCACCACCAGTCAAACTTACAGTTGTTGCGGTGTGGTGCGGAGAGCGAAACGGTCTTTCGGTGATTATTCCCTTTTTCAAATCAAGCTCACCAGCAACAGAGTGAATTTTTGTCACTTCCAAAGCCTCTTCAAAAGTCAGATCAGGCAAAATTCCAGAAAAGCATTTTGCAAGCATACTTTTTCCACTTCCCGGAGGGCCAATCATCAGCACATTATGTCCGCCTGCTGCAGCAATTTCCAGCGCTCTTTTTGCCTGTGCTTGTCCCTTCACGTTTTCAAAATCAAGTCGGTTTGTGGAATTTTTTCTGACTTCTTCAAAATTTTTTGTTTGTAATTTCAAAATTGGAGTGTCGATTTCATCATTCAAAAAATCGACCACTTCTCTCAAATTTGAAAAAGCATAGATTTCCATCCCTTCAATAAACGATGCTTCTTCTTCATTTTCTTTTGGAATGATAAACTTTGTAAAGCCCATTGCTCGTGCGCTTATCAAGATTGGCAAAACACCTCGCACTTTTTTGATTGAGCCATCAAGAGACAGTTCACCAACAAAAACAAATTCTTTATATTTTTTTATTCTGATTTGTTCTGATGCAGAAAGAATTCCCACAGCAATGCCAAGGTCAAAAAGTGGACCTTCTTTCTTTATGTCAGCCGGAGCGAGATTGATGGTATATCGTTTGACAGGATATTCCAACCCCGAATTGCGAATGGCTGATTTCACTCTTTCCTTCGCTTCTTTCACAGCGGTGTCGCCCAAACCAACGATTTCCATGCTTGGAACGCCACCAACAATGTCTGTTTCGATAGTCATCAAAAATCCATCAATTCCCGTAAGTCCAAAACTAAAAACTTTTGAAAGCATATCACCTCACATACAATCACAAGTATATCAAATTTTTCATTTATTTCAAAACGATTTTGTGAATATATAAATTTCTTTCATAAAAATCAACAAAAAAAAGAATGGATGATCCATTCTTTTTTTATTTTTCATAAAGTTTTGCTTAAATTTGATAATAAATCATTCCAAGCAAAAACGCTGTCGCAAGCGCAAAGCAAAACAAAATCACAAACCATTTGATAATTTTTTCCTTGAGAATTTGCTTTTTGAATTTTTTCTCATATGCCGACAAATTCATCTCAAAAATCTGTTCATTGATTTCGCTGGAATTTATTTGGTTCGCCTTGAAAAATTTGAATCTCTCCTTCAATTCCTTTTGAAAATCGGTGAAATATTTATATATTTGCCAAGCGCCCCAGAACAAAGATAAAAGCATCAAACAAGCAAGCACAAAATAAGTGAAGCCTGTCCAATAGTTGTTCAAAATTGCAAATATTGCAGTCAAAATCACAAAAACGATTGTCACAATATATGGAATTTTTGCCATTTTCATCCTCTGAATTTTTGCTCAATCAAAGTTAAAAAGTGAAGATATAAAGTACAATGATCACAACTGTGGCAACAATCCAGCAAATAAGCCACCAAACATTTCGACCGTTCCAATTTCCATGGCACTTTCTCATTGCCCAATAGAAACCCAACCAAATGCAGATGATGTATGCCAAGCATTCGCCGATTGATTCAAATGCCTGTGCAACTGTTGGAACATTACTTTTGAACGCCAATTTCAAAATCAGTGCAATAGCAATGAAGATGATGGAGAAATATCCCACGCAATCCATAATTTTTATGGACGACCAACTTCTCTTTGCTGATTTTGAAGATGAAGATGATTTTGTTGTTGATGTCGACTTTTTCTCTGTTTTCTTTTTCTCAGCCATTTGTTTATACTCCTTTTTTTAGATTTATATTAAAAGCACGATTTTTCGCTCTTTTAACCAAAGTTATTGAAATATTTTTCTCGTATTGCAATATATTCTTATGCATTATTTTTCACTTGTGACATCATCACTTCGCTGTTTCAGAATATCTGCTTTCTCTTATGACATTGACCTTGATTTGTCCCGGATATTGCATTTCGTTCTCAATTTTTTGAGCAATTTCCTTTGCCATAAACATTGCTTCGCTGTCCGAAACTTCTTGTGGTTTGACGATAATTCTCACTTCTCTGCCCGCCTGAACAGCGAAAGATTTTTCCACACCCTTGAAGCCATTTGCAATTTCTTCCAACTGTTGAAGGCGTTTGATATAGTTTTCAAACGAATCTCGTCTTGCGCCCGGTCTGGAACTTGAAATGGCGTCTGCAACCTGCACAATAACCGCTTCAATGGTTTTGAATTCCACATTAAAGTGGTGTGCTTCAATGCAGTGCACAACTGCTTCATTTTCGCCATATTTACGCGCAAGTTCAACACCAATTTGCACATGAGTGCCTTCAAGTTCGTGGTCAAGCGCCTTGCCTATGTCGTGCAAAAGTCCGCCACGTTTGGCAACTTTGACATTTGCTCCCATTTCACTTGCCAAAAGCCCAGCAATAATGGAAGTTTCAATGGAATGTTTAAGCACATTTTGTCCATAACTTGTGCGATATTTCAACCTACCCAAAGTTTTGACAAGTTCTGGATTGAGGTTGAATATGCCTGTTTCGTTGCAAGCTTCGTCACCTGCTTGCTTGATTGTTTTGTCAACCTCTTTTTGCATTTTTTCAACAATTTCTTCAATTCGAGTTGGATGAATTCTTCCGTCAGAAATAAGTTTTTCCAACGACAACCTTGCAACTTCACGTCTGATTGGGTCAAAGCCTGAAACTGTGATTGTTTCCGGTGTGTCATCAACAATCAGTTCCACACCTGTTGCCGCTTCAATGGCGCGAATATTTCGTCCTTCACGCCCAATGATTCTTCCTTTCATTTCGTCATTTGGAAGAGCAACCGATGCAACCGTCATTTCAGTTGTAGTTTCGGTGGCACAACGTTGCAAAGCCTGACCTATGATCCAACGTGCCTTGTTTTCGCCTTCTTCTCTGGCATCGTCCTCAATTTTCTTGACAATTGTCACGGCTTCTTTTTGAGCGTCATTTCTCATGTTTTCAATCAACAAATCTTTTGCTTCTTGCTTGGAAAGTTTGGCAGTTTTTTCAAGCTCTTCAAGAATCTTGGCTTTGATTTCTTCCTGTTGAATTTTCAGCTGATTGAGATTTTCACGAATTGACTGAACTTCCTTTTTTTCTTCGTCAAGTTGTTCAGATTTTTTGTCGACAGCCTGTTCTTTTTTCTCGATGTATTCTTCGCGTTGACTCAAACGCTCTTCTTGTTTCAAGACTTCGTTGCGACGCTCTTTAACTTCTTTTTCAACATCGTCTTTCAATTTTTGCGATTGTTCTTTGCTTTCAATAATCGCCTCTTTTTTGATTGTCTTTGCCTCTGCATACGCATCTTCAATGATTTTGATGGCATTTGATTTATTTTTTTGCAGTTTTTTACCGCTATAAATTTTATACACCAAAAGTCCGACAGCAAGTCCAACAATGAAAAGGACAATTGATATAACCGATACGATTGCAGGAGAGACATCAAGTAACAAAAATTTCATAGATATATCTCCTTAAATTTTGGTGTTTTTCCTTTCAATCATGGACAAATTGCCCATGTGACGAAAAAACGAAAGGAAACACACTCATGATTAAGTTTACCCTTTTCGTAAAGTTTTGTCAAATAAAAAGATAAATATATGAAATATTTTTTAATTTTTTTAAAAAAAGAGAGAATTTTGGAAGAATTCTCTCACAGATCACTTGATTTCGCTGTGGCAAATTTTCAAAATCTTTTTGATGTCATAGTTGCATTCAATCTTTCTCTTTTCTCTGATTCTCGGCAAAATTTCATATATGATGATGGAAACGATAAGCAAGCAGATTGTCACAATACTGCAAGTCATTTTCACATAGCCTTTCACTGTGATGTCATACGAAATCCACAACAACGAATAACAAATCAACGAACAACGAATGAACAGCATATTTTCGAAAATCAAGCACACAGTTGACACCAACATCACAAAAATCAGCACAATATTTATCGGTCCTTGCCAAAAGAAAGCCAACACAACCGCAAAGAGAGAATTTATCAAAATAAGAGGAAGAATATAATGTTTTGGACTTTTTTTCTGTTCGTGCAATCGCAGATACCACACTGCTCGAATCAAAAGCAAGATTTGTGTGATTGCTGGCAAATAGTTTTCAAGAATGAAATAGGACAACGAATAAAAAGCTGGAGCCAAAACCATAAACAACAAAAGAAGCCTTTTTGTTTTCATCAATTTCCCAGCAAGGTCAATAATCATGCCAATTGCAACAATTATTTGTGAAATAATATACATCATAACAAGAACATTTTTATCACAAAACAGTCCAACAAGTCAAGAAAAAACAGGTTAAAAACCAACCTGTTTTCATTATTTTAAGTTCGATCAAATCTCAAACCGCTTCTTTTTCTTCCTTACTTTCAGTGTCTCTCTTGAGCAAAATCGGCTCTACACCTTTTTCAATGAAGTCGCGCGTGATGATGATTTTTCCGTATACTTTCGGGTCAGGAAGATCAAACATAAGTTCAAGCATTTTGTTTTCCATGATTGTTCGAATTCCGCGTGCCCCTGTTTTGAGATCAATTGCTTGTTTTGAAACATAGGCAATGGCATCTTCATCAAACTCCAACTCAAAGCCATCGATGCGGAAGAGTTCTTTATATTGTTTGATAAGTGAATTTTTTGGCTCAACAAGAATTTTTTGAAGCGCCTTGTCATCCAATTCGTCCAAGCCTGTGACGATTGGAAGTCTGCCCACAAATTCAGGAATTAAGCCAAACTTGATGAGATCGTCTGGCTGAACATCTTTGGCATAATTGATTTTCGCCCTTTCATCTTTCGTTTTTATGTTGGCATTGAAACCAATAGATGATGCTGACAGACGCTTGTGAATGATGTCATCCAACCCAACAAAAGCACCGCCACAGATGAACAAAATGTTGGTTGTGTCGATTTGAAGCATCTCTTGATGCGGATGCTTTCTTCCGCCCTGTGGTGGAACGCTGGCAATCGTGCTTTCAATAATTTTGAGAAGAGCTTGCTGAACACCCTCTCCACCAACATCACGCGTGAGAGAACGATTTTCGCTCTTACGTGCAATTTTGTCTATTTCGTCAATATAAATTATTCCGCGTTGAGCTCTTTCGATGTCATAGTCCGCATTTTGAATGAGTTTCAAAAGCACATTTTCAACATCTTCACCAACATAGCCGGCTTCTGTCAACGTTGTGGCATCAGCGCAAGCAAAAGGGACATCCAAAACTTTGGCAAGAGTTCGCACAAGCAAAGTTTTTCCGGAACCTGTTGGTCCAATCATAAGCACATTGCTTTTTTCAAGTTCAAGCAAATTCTTATCATTCTTGTTTTTCTTTGCATTGATTTTGTTGTGATAGTTATAATTTATCCTTTTATAATGGTTGAACACAGCAACAGAAAGCACCTTTTTTGCCTGCTCTTGCCCAATAACATAATTATCCAGCGCCTTTTTGATGTCTTTTGGCGATGGAATGACAAGGTCTTTGAAGACTTTAACCTTCAAGCTCTCTTCTTTGATTATGTCAGCACAAACTCGCACACAGTCGTCACAAATGAAAGAGTCACCATTTGGGCTTGCAATCAATTTTTTCGCTGCCTTTTGTGGACGTCCACAAAAAGAACAAGAACACATTTCAATATCTTTCATTTCAACCTCGATGATTCATATTCGACTTTTAATCTTTCTTTTTTGTCTTTCTCGTCACAAAAATATTGTCAATCAAACCATATTTTTTTGCTTCTTCGGCTGACATATAGTTGTCGCGATCAGTGTCTTTTTCAATTTCTTCCAAACTTTTGCCGGTGTTTGCACTCAAAATTTGATTGAGCATATTTTTGATTTTTTTCATATGTTTGGCTTGAATTTCAATGTCGCTTGCTTGCCCTTGAGTTCCGCCAAGCGGTTGGTGAATCATAATTTCACTGTTTGGCAAAGCAAAACGTTTGCCTTTCGCTCCACTTGAAAGAAGGAAGGCGCCCATGGATGCCGCCATGCCGATGCAGATTGTCGAAACGTCGCATTTGATATAGTTCATTGTGTCATAGATGGCAATTCCAGCACTTACAGAACCGCCCGGACTGTTGATATAAAGATATATGTCCTTATCCGGATTTTTTCCTTCCAAATAAATGAGTTGAGCGATGACAACATTTGCCGATGCGTCATTGATTTCTCCTGTCAAAAAAACAATTCTGTCTTCCAAAAGTCTGGAATAGATGTCATAAGACCTTTCACTTCCGCCTGTCTGATCGATAACCATTGGAATCATCATATCAAAACCCTCCTTTTTAGACCTAGAAATTTCTCATATAATAATATTATGCCAAAATCAGTCTTCTTTAACAAGCTTAATTTTGTTGTTTTCACGCAAAAATTTGTTGAATTTTTGTAAAATCAATTCGTTTTCTTTGGAAACTTTATCTCTTTCATCCGTGATATCTTTTGTTGCTTCTTCAATTTCCGCTGGTGTTGGTTGCAAATTGTTTTCATCGACAATCTTTCGCACAATATAGCGGAATTTGATTGATTTGATTGCTCTTTCTCTCAACTTTTGAGCATATTCATCCACAGTGTTGCAGTTGAGATATTTTATATAGTCCTCCAAACTCATGTGATATGCTTCCAAAGATGATTTGAGAGTTTGCAAGTCATATTGAACATTGTTTTCAATCATCACTTCTGGAATTTCAATCTTTGTGTTGTTGATTATGCAATCACGAATGTTATATTCAAATTCTTCTTCTTGTTCTTTTTTCTTCATAGTTTGAATATGAGCAGTTATTCCTTTTCTATACTCATCAACTGTTTCATATTCTGTCGTATCAGCAACAAATTTGTCGTCAAAATCTGGAAGATGTTTTTCTCTAACTTCCTTGATGTCAACTTTGAAAGTTGCCTTTTTGTTTTGATATTCTTCTGCATAATAGTCTTTCGGGAATGTGACATTCACGTCCACTTTTTCGCCAGCTTTGTGACCAATGAGTTGTTCTTCAAAATTGTCAATGAAAGAGTGAGAGCCAATGTCAAGGCTATATCCCTGTGCTGAACCGCCCGGAAACTCAACATTGTCGATGAAACCCATGAAGTCAATCATCACATTGTCGCCATCCTTGATTTCTCTTTCCACTTTTTCAAATTTTGCGTTGTTTTCAAGAAGGTTTTTGATGTGTATTTGCACTTCATTTTCTGAAACTTCATCAGAATGAACTTCGATTGTCAAACCTTTATATTGCCCCATTTCAAAATTTGGAACGACCTCAAACATAATTTTCATTTTGAGTCCGTCTTTCAAAGTGAAACTCTCAAACTGTGTCGTTGGCATGGCAACTGGTTCAAGATTGGAATCTTTATAAAGCACTTCATCCATTGTTTTTTGGAAAAAATAGTTGACTGTGTCTTCAAAGAACACGCTGTCACCATATGTCTTTTCAATCACCTTTCGTGGTGCGTGACCTTTTCGAAAACCAACGACATCATATTTTCCTTTTTCTTTTTCATAGGTTTTCTCAACGCCTTCTTCCCATTCGGATGCAGGAATTGTAAGTTCAATCTCGACTTTTGTGCCATCTTGTTTTATTTTATACATAAATACCTCCAAAATTAACGTTATGACTGAAAGATTTTAGCACAAATTTTTTTAAAATGCAACAAATATTGACAGAAATTTAGTTTGATTTATCTTTTCAGCAAATTTACCATTGCCAACCTATACTCCAAAGTAAATGTTCGACAAAAATAAACTTAATCTTCAAAATCGTTTGATTTTTTGCGAATAGTTTGATATAATTCAAGTATGAAAAATTTGTCATACTATGAAAAACGCGATTTGAAAAATATGCAAAAAATCGGAAATTATCTCTCCACACTTCCAGATTTTTGCTATGATTTCTTCACAGGAATTGAAAATAACACATCTTCACTGACAAGGCTCAACTATGCCATGGATTTGTGCATTTTCTTTGATTATTTGGAAAAGTTTGTTTTAAAGAAGCCAAAAATGCAAATCACTTTGGAAGATTTGGACGGCCTGCAGGCACGCAATATTGAAAACTATCTTTCTTATCTCTCTTATTATGACAACAACGGAAAATTGGTCAGAAACACCGAACGCGGAAAGGCAAGAAAATTGGCAAGTGTTCGAAGTTTTTTCAAATATTATTTTGATCATGATATGCTCAAAAGCAACGTGGCAAGCAAAATCAAAACGCCAAAACTTCACAGCAAGGAAATCATACGCCTTGAAAAAGATGAAGTCAATCGAATGCTTGACGCTGTTTCCTCGCCGACAAGTTTCACCGAAAGACAAAAACACTATAACAAAAACACGCAAGAGCGTGACAATGCCATTGTCACATTGTTTTTAGGAACAGGAATTCGTATTTCCGAACTTGTCGGACTGAATGTTGAGGACTTTGATTTCTCTCAAGACGCTTTCAAAGTGACCCGAAAAGGCGGAAATCAAGCCATCCTATACTTTCCACTGGAAGTCAAACAAGCCTTGCAAAAGTGGCTGGAAAAAAGAAAGACCCTTCCACTTGATGAAAACGAGCATGCCATGTTTGTATCGTTGCAAAACAAGCGAATTTGCACGCGAGCAGTTGAAAATCTTGTCAAGAAATTTGCCAAAGAAGGAAGCCCACTCAAAAAGATTTCTCCCCACAAATTGCGCTCCACATTTGGCACAAATCTATATCGCGAAACAAAAGACATATACATCGTCGCCGATGTGTTGGGACACAAAGACGTCAACACCACCAAGCGCCACTATGCTGCAATAAGCGAAGATATGCGCAAAGCGGTTGCTGAAAAAGTGAAAATCATTCGCAAAACAGATTAAATAAATATGGTGTAGTATGCATTGCGTAATACACCATATTTTGTGTTATGCAATCATCCAATCGACATAAACTCCATATCCTTTTGTTGGATCATTCAAGAAAACATGAGTCACCGCGCCAATGATTTTTCCATCTTGCATGATTGGAGAACCGCTCATCCCTTGCACAATCCCGCCGGTCAATTCCAAAAGTCGTTTGTCCTTAACTCGAAAAACGATGCTTTTGTCATCTGCGGATTTTTGATAACTCGTCTTGATGATTTCAATATCATATTCTTCTCTGATTCCGCTTATTGTGGAAACAATTTTGGCATCTCCCATTTTCACGCTCAATCTTCCACCCAACTTTGCCGTGACATTTTCGTCAACAAGCCCAGTGACATCGCTTAAAACACCACTTATTCCAAATTTGCTGTTGCTCTCAATCTCACCCTTACTTTTCGAACTTGAAAGGAAGACACATTTCAACTGCCCCGGATCATTTTTCTTTCCTTTCTCAATCCCAATCAAATTGCAACCATAGACATTGCCATTTTCGACAGGAATAATGTTTCCACTACTTGCTTCTGTGATTGGATGTCCAAGCGCACCAAATTCCAATGTTTGTTTATTGACAAAAGTCAAAGTCCCCACGCCTGTTATGTCGTCTTTCACCCACAATCCAAGTTTCAAATTTCCGCTTTCATCATAGGTTGTTTTGAGAATGGTTTTGAAAGTCTTGTTCTTGCGCAAAAATTCCACTTCTGTTTCGTCTGAATTTTCTTCCAAAAGACTTTGGACGTCCTCCCAATCCTCCACTTCGTTGCCGTTTATTCGAATGATAATGTCGCCTTCTTTCAGTGTTCCGCTTTCATCACTGACAACAATCGCACCGTCGGTGTTTATGGCAAGCCCAATTGGCACACCGCCGACATAATATTCTTCATCGCCGGAAAGAACAACAGCCACGCGTTTGATTGGAATCAAGCCAAACAATTTAAAGACAATTTCGTTTTGTTTTGCCTTTTGCCCGTCGACAACATTTTCTTTTTCCACAAGTTGTGAGGTGATAAAACTGCCAAATTTATGCGTCTGATTGACATTTTCCACATCCGAATAATCTGCCAAAAATCCCCCTTCCAAAGAATAGAGATCTCGAAGCGGAAGAACTATGGAAAAACTGAACAGAAAGACAAAAAAGAATACAACCAAACAAAGACAACTTTTGTAATTTTTTCTCATACACCTTAGTTTCTGTAATTTTGGTTATATTATGCAAATTCAAACTGTCAAAGCAAAAATTAAAGAAGAGATAACAATTCCTTTCTTTTTTTTCTATGATTGCTCCTTCAATCAAATTCTCTTGTCATTTTTCAAAAGAAAGCCATATTTTTGCAGTTCTTTGCGATAGGCTTTATAGTTTGGACAAATCTTTTTCACGTCCGCCCAAAACTTTGGTTTGTGGTTCATATGCAAACTGTGACAAAGCTCATGTGCAACGACATATTCCGCCAAATGCTGTGGCAAAATGAGAAGTTTCCAATTCAATTTCATCACTCCGCCCGAGTTGTAACTTCCCCAAATTCTAGTGGAACTTGTCGGCTTGATTTCGTTGAACTTCAAACCTGTATGTGCTGAGATTTGATTTGCAATGTCAACCAACTTGTCAAAATGAGAAAGATAGAATTTTTCAATTGTTTTTCTTTTTTTGGTTTGTGGTTGCTTGTCAAAATCCAAGGAAAGTTCATCGACAGACACAAACTGCTTGCCGTCAAGATAGATAAACTTATCCAAATCAAAACTCATAGAAAATTGTTTGTTTGCCGAAATTTTTTCCGCTATTTTGTTCAACCAATTCTTTTTGTTTTCAATAAATTTTATAATCTTTTCATCACTCAAATTCTTTGGTGCCTTCAAAATTGCCCTGTCATCACTCACAACTTTCAACACCATAGTTTTTCTTTTCTCTTTGATTATTTCAACTTCCATACGCCTATTATATCACAAAGAAAAGAAGTTTCAAAATGTTTATAAACATTTTCAATTTTCATGTGATATTTGCATAACACCACAATATGTTGTATAAAACTTTGCATATCACACGTCATATTGTTGTGATATGCAATTTAAAAAAAGTTTGCATAACACCTTAATTTTGTTTGACAAATGTTTTAAATATGTTATATCATAAAATAAATTGGAGGGTCTATGGCATATAATGCAAACAAAGAAACTCAATATCTCATTCTTGACAGTCTTTCACATGGTGCAAAATATGGGCTTGAAGTGATTGAATATATCTCTCAAAAAACAAACGGTGCATACATCTTAAAGAAACCGACACTATATTCCTGCCTGTCCCGTATGGAGAAAAAGGGTCTTATTTCTTCTTCCTATTGGGGAGAAAGCGACCTTGGCGGAAAAAGACATTATTTCAACGTAACAAATTCTGGAAAACAGCTTTTGGAAGAACTTTCAAAGGAATATGCCAACAGCACCTTCACAAGTGTTATGGAAGAAGTTGAACCAAAGACAGAAAACACGTCAAGCACTCCACTTTTCCTTCAACAAGACAACATTTTTGATATGGTCAAAGAAGAAAAAACAGCAACGACGGTCAAAGAAAGCAAACAAGAAGACCAAACTTTAAACAATCAAATTGACTTCTTCTCATTTCAAAAACAAAAAGATGAAGAAACTCGCGAAGAACCTACTGTTGAAAAGAACGAAGAGAAGATGCAATATTATCAATCAATTTTGGAACAAACTCCTCAAAACAACGCAAGATTTTTGGATGAAAGCGAAAGGCTCAGTTTTGCGCAAGAAGAACAGAACAAGCGCCTTTATGACACTTCGAGCGAACTGAAAAAATACCGCAAACGCAAAAGTTTTTCCGAAAATCAAATTGAAATGTCTGTTGTGTATGAAAATGAAGAAGATCAAGCAATTCAACGTCAACGCATAGAACAACTGAAAGCGTCAATGTTGGGTGCCCGTCAAAACCGCATTGAAGAAACAGAAAGATTTGATGAACTTCCAAAATATTACGAAGATCCAAAAGAAGAAGTTGTTGACGAACCTCAAGCCGACGATGGCGTCTTCATCAACACCCGCGTCAGAGAAGTTCCAATTCAAAAGAAGATTACCCCTCCAAACATTGATGTTGAAATTGACGAAGACAAACTTCCTGCTCCAAAGCGAAACAGCAATCTTGAACCGACCTACAAAGATATGCTTTCCAAACTTTTTGAGAAGAAAAAGGAAGACAAGATCATCAAAGATGCTCCGCCACAGCCTCAAATCATGCAAGAAGAAGTTGACAGTTTTGTTGACTACAACTCTTTGAAGAGATATTATAAGACCCATGACATCGAGTTTAAGGAATATTCCAAAACAAACATACAAAGAGAGCACAACACTAACTTTTTGAATTTCATAACCTCTGTCATTCTGCTCTGCTTGTCTGGAATTTCTTCTGCAATTTTGTTTGCCATAATCAGTTTCACCGAAAAATTGAATGTCAGCACAAATTGGCTGTTTTACACAATTCCGCTTTTGTTTCTTGTTTATTGCATCTTCGCCTTCATTCGCAACAAAGTGAGTATAAGTAAAAAAGCCACTCTGCTCTATAACGGATTTGTAAGTTGGGCAATCTTCATCCTTGGCGTCATTGTCGTGATTGTGATCAACGTCATCGCCGGAATGCAGTTTGAAACAATGGGAGATTATCTCACTTCAACACTCACCCCAACTTTGGCACTTTTGATTGCTTTCCCAATAAATCACTATGTCAAAAAATTCTTGTATAGCAGATATTCAAAATAATAAAAAAATTTTAAAAATTTTTGCATAAGATTCAAAAATGTGTGCACAATAGAAATAAGTTAAGTCGTAAAAACAACTTAACTTAAAAACGAAAAGAGATGAATTGGTTCGTGAGGAACAAATAACACATCTCTTTTCTTTTTTTTATTCAATTTCATAAACACTTGATTTCGATTTCTTTTTTGCGACTTCTGATCTTTCCAATCAGCCAAACAACCAAATTCATCAGCACAAAAATTCCAATCAAAATCAAAGAGAACATAAAGATGAAAAAGGCAGAGTTTTCAAACAACAAGCATATGGCGATGACAACACTACAAGAGAGCGCTTCTCCAATTAAAATTGACAAAAACCCTTGCCAAATTTTGAGATTTGTCATCCCAGCAATCAAACTCCCCGTCCACACGCCCGTAAGCGGAAGTGGCACGGCAACAAAGGTGGAAAGCATCATGCATTTTTTGAATGTGGTGTTTTTTGCCTTTAATTTTTGAATTTGTTTTTCATAGCGCTTCATAAACTTCTCGCAAACAAAACCACTCGTCCGATTTTTCACCCATCGCGAAAAAAGAATAATCAAAATGGAAGGCAACATACCCCCAAGCAAAGCCACAAAAAACGCAGTGATTGGCGACAAAATTCCTTCACCCCAAATGGCAGTGGAAAGTGCAAAAGGAATGGCCACTCGACTTTCAAGCATTGGAATCATTGCCATAATAAGCACTGCCAAAATCACACAATTTGAAAAATTGTCTGCAAAAAAGTCTGTCATATCAACCTCTCTAAAAAATTTTTAAGGATAAAAAAATCAACCCTTCACAATAATATATGAAAGGTTGGTTTGAAATATTATATATTTTTTAGTTATGTAAAAATAACTTCTTTGCGTGTTCCAACGCAGTTTGTGAGATTTCGTTTCCATCGTCAATCAATCGTGCCACTTCAAAAACCGCCTGATTTTTGTCAAGTGATGCCACCGTGGAGATTGTGGAAGAATTGACAACATCCTTTTTGACAAGCAAAAACTCATCCGCTTTGGACGCCACAACAGCTGTGTGCGTGATGCAAATGATTTGTGTGTATTTTGATATATTCACCAGCTTTTCGGCAACTTTTCCCGCCGTTTGACCGCTCACACCGGCATCAATTTCATCAAAGATGACTGTTTGCACAAAGTCTTTTTCCAACATAACATTCTTGAACGCCAAAAGCAGTCGCGAAAGTTCTCCGCCGGATGCCGTCTTATGCAAATCTCGAATCTCTTGCCCAACATTTGCCGAAAACATAAATTTCACAACGTCGAACCCTTTGCGTGTGAACTCTCCCCTTTCAAAATCAACTTTGAAATTTGTGCCCACCATTTGCAAATCTTCAAGTTCGTGACAAAGGCGGTCTTCAAAAACTTTTGCAAATTTCTTTCGCAATTCACTCAATTTTGTGCATGCATTTTCAAGTTGTTGTTGGATGACAACCTGCTCTTTTTGCAGTTTTTCCAAAGTTTCTTGACTGTTTTCCAACTCTTCCAATTTTTGTTGGCATTTTTCTTGATAGTCCAAAATGTCTTCGATTGTCTTTCCATATTTCTTTGACAGTTTCTTTATAAGATCCAAACGTTCATCAATTCGCTCCAATTCCTTTGGGTCAAATTCAGTGTTTTGCTTGACTCCATCCAGAACTTCTGCCACATCCTTGATTTCATAATAACAATCTTCAATGCGTTGTCGACATTCTTCAATCTCTTTAAAGTTTGAAAGCGCCGAAAGACAATTTTTGACTTCATACAAAAGCCCTGTCACATTTTCACGATCTTCATCGAGTTTGCCCACTGCCAAACCAACACTCTCAAAAATCTTTTCGGAAGACGAGATAAATTCAAACCTTTCGCGCAGTTCTTCCGCCTCACCAAGTTGCAAATGAGCATTTTCAATTTCGTCAATTTGATATTCCAAAAGTTCTTTTTCGCGCAGACGTTCACTTTCACTTCCGCCAAGAGCAGAAATCTTTCTCTTGACATCTTGAAGGTCGTCATAAAGTCGTTCAACCTCACCTTTCAAATTTTCCACATCAGCGCCGGCAAATTTATCCAAAAGCAAAAGGTGATTTTTGACATTCAAAAGACCAACGCTATCATGTTGCCCACAAAAGTCCGCCAACTTTTCAGAAAGTGTTTGCAACATTTTTGCGGTTGCCGGAAAGCCATTCACTTTGACAGAAGACTTTCCTTCCTGAGAGAGTGTGCGCGAGATGACAAGCTCATCCTCGACATCAATTTCCCATTCACGCAAAACATCTTTCTCGCTTTCAGACAATTCCACAAACACCCCATCAACCCTGAGAGAAGCTTCGCCAGAGCGAATCAAATTCTTATCCGCCTTGGCACCCAACAAAAAACTTAAAGCATCAATGATGATGCTCTTGCCCGCACCCGATTGACCCAAAAGACAATTGAAGCCATTCTTAAATTCTATTGTTTGTTTTTTGATTAAAGCAACATTTGTCAAAGTTAAAGATGAAAGCATTTTCGTTCCTCTATTTTGATTATAACACAACATCATAAATTTTTCAAACTAAATTGAACAAAAGTGAAGATAAAAAAAGTTGATTTCATTCTTAAACGAAATCAACTAAATTAAAGCAATGGTCCTATCCAATAAGCCAACTAATCACATCATCATCTGTTGTAGAGTGGAAACAGACTCGCTGGCAAAAGTTGTGGTTGGAAAAATCAACATCACTGTGTCGTCGCCATAAGTTGCACCCATAAGTTCTGATAAATTGAGTTTGTCGATGAAAGAGCAAACGCCAGAGCCCATACCTTTGATTGTCCTGATCACCACCAAGTTGAGAGCACTCTTCACAGAGATGACGCTTTCTTTGAAGATGTTTATGTATTTGTTGGACACGACTTGCTGTTCAGAACCCAAAATGGCATATTTATATTTTCCCGAACTGCCTTGAATTTTTGTCAAACCCAACTCTTTGATATCACGAGAAATTGTCGCTTGAGTGATATCAAAGTTGGCGTTTTTCAATTCACGAGCCAATTCTTCTTGTGTTTCAATCTCTTTTGTGGAGATAAGTTCCAAAATTTTTGATTGTCTTGAACTTCTTGCCATTTTTGCGCTCCTTAACGGCTACACTGCCCTAAATTACGGCGATGTAGCGATTTTTGCATAAATATAAATTTATGATTATTCATGCAATTTTGATAATTATACAATAAAATTTATAAAAATGCAAGCGATTTTTGCATATTTATTCATGAATTTTTTATAAAAATATACATTTCTGTAAATTTATAAATTCGAAATTAATAAATTTACACTTTTATGCATACTCTCATTTATCCCAAAACCAGAATAAGCAAATCTACCTTACTTCTCAAAGAATATCAGTCGCCCAAAAACTTTTCAAGACTTTGTGTCAAAATTTTTGCAACAAAAAAAATCTATCAAAAATTTTGACAGATTTTTAAATTCACTTTCAAAAATCAATAGCAATCAATCTCAACAATCTCATCATTCTCAACCGCCTTGTTGACAAGATTGTCTATATCAAGATTTTGTTCCAAAAACTCCGCGCGTTTGATGGTTGGTCGGATCACAGGATTTTTTGGAAGAAACACAGTGCAACAATCTTCATAAGGCAAAATTGAAGTTTCATAAGTTCCAATCTTATTTGCCACTTTCATGATCTCTTCCTTGTCAAATGCAATAAGTGGTCGAAAGACAGGAAGGTTGACAACCGAATTTGTCACATTCATACTTTGCATAGTTTGGCTCGCCACCTGCCCTAAACTTTCACCTGTGACAATCGCACCAAGGTCATTTTGCAAACAAAGTTTTTCAGCAATTCGCATCATAATTCGTCGCATGATTGTGATCATATATTCGGCGTCACAACTTTTGTGAATCTGCTCTTGAATTTCAGTGAACGATATCACATGAAGTTTGATTTTTCCGCAATATGTTGAAATCTCTTTGGCAAGTTGAATAACTTTCTCTTTTGCTTGAACACTTGTGTATGGATATGAATGAAAATGCACAGCTTCAAATTTAAGTCCGCGCTTGGACATCAAAAAGCCAGCCACAGGACTGTCAATTCCGCCAGACAAAAGCAAAAGCCCTTTTCCAGCACTTCCAAGAGGCAACCCACCAGCGCAAGAAAACAACCTGTCATATATATATGTCTTGCCATTATTTCGCACTTCCACAAACACAACAACTTCCGGATGATATAAATCAACCTTTAAGGACGGATATTTGCGCAGAATTACATCACCAAGATGAGCACTTAATTCCATTGACGACATCGCAAATCTCTTGTCCGCGCGTTTTGTTTCCACCTTAAAAGTTTTGTAAGAAGAAAAATCAAGGCTCGAAGCATACTGTTCGATATTTTCCAAAGTTGTGTCCAACTCCACAGCATCGGCAATTGCAATCAAACCAAACACCTGTTGCAATTTAGCAATGATTTCATCCTCAAGATTGACGTCATAGTCAGAAACAACCAAGCGACCTTGAGTTTCGTGCAAAGCAAAATTGAACTGACGAAGTTTTTGTCGAATATTTGACATCAAAAGAGAGATAAACTCATGTCGATTTTTACCCTTTAAAAACAATTCTCCAAATTTCAGCAACAAAACTTTTTTCATAACCTTTCCTTATATATCTGTCAAGACACTCTTTTCTTTATGTCGAGATAGACTTTTGAAATAATTTGCCCCGCTTTTGCCACTTCTTCATCGGTCATATAAGCATTGAAGCTTATGCGCGCACTTGAAATGATTTCATCTTTTGAAAGTCCAATACACTCCAAAACGCGATTGCCAGCTTTCTTTGCCGAACACGCACTTCCAAGCCCAATGATCACCCCTTCTTGATTGAGAGCGTGAAGCATAGTTTCGCCTTTTACACCAGAAAATATGATATTCTCAATATATGGCGACCCACCATTTTCGCCAAAATCACGAACAATCAACCCCGGTGCATTGAGATTTTCATTGAAAATTTTCTTCAACTTCAAAACTCTTTCAAAATTTGCTTTTTCATCAATCAACTCAACCGCTTTTTTGAGTTGCATAATTCCAGAAACATTTTCCGTGCCCGAACGAAGCGAGTATTGCTGTCCACCGCCTTCAAAGAGTGTTTTCAAGTTGTTTTTGTTTTTGACATAAAGTCCCGCAATTCCCTTTGGCGCGTGAATTTTGTGACCACTGAAAGAATATAGATCCACCGCAGTTTGTTTGAGAGAAAGTGTAATTTTCATAAACCCTTGCACTCCGTCAACATGAAAAATTGCGTTTGGACAGATTTTGTTTTTAATGTCAGAGATTTTTTTCAAATCGTTGATTGCGCCGGTTTCGTTATTGACATGCATGACACTTATCAATCTTGTTCTTGCAGACAGAACACTTTCAAGTTTTTGATAATCCACACAGCCATTTGCCATCAGCGGAACAAAATGAACAATAACTCCGTCTTGTTGCAACTTTTTGGCCACATTATAGACCGACGGATGTTCACCGTCCGCAAAAACATATTCCCACTTTCCCGTTCTCAAGGATCCTTTGATTGCAAGGTTATTGCTTTCGGTGGCACAACTTGTGAAAAGGATGTTTCCTTCGCTCGCACCCAACTTTTTCAAAAAAAGTCTTTCTGCATCAGCAACAAGTTTTGAAACTTCCAAAGACTGCATTGACAAAGCAGAAGGATTATAAAAATTCTCGCATGAAAAATGCTTGTGGACGTCCACACATTCTTCAAACATACAGGTCGTTCCGGCATTGTCGAGATAGATCATAAAAACTCCTTACAAAAGCTTGCGTAACATCCCAAAACATTGCATATCACACCAAATCTTGTTGTATTATGCATATAGCACCACAAAATGTTGAATTTTATCAACAATTTCTCATTAAACAAAACCCATTATTCTTTTCGCAAAATTGCACCAAATCTATGTTCCAAACTTCTCAAGATTTTGTTAACAGCCGAATTGATTTCTTCGCCTGTCAAAGTTTTCTCTTCACTCATGAAGATGATCTTATATGCCATACTCTTCTTTCCGGCAGTCAAAAGTTTGCTTCGATATACATCAAAAAGTTTGACATCAAACAAAATCTTCCCGCCCGCCGATCTGATTGCAGATTCAAGTTCTGCATTCGTCAATTTTTCATCAACAACAATGGCAATATCTCTCTCCACAGTTGGAAATTTTGAAATCTCTTTTGTTTCATACTGCTTTTCTGGCAAACTTGCAAGATAGTCAGTGTCAATCTCTCCATAATATACGTCTTGACTGATGTCATAATTTTTCAAAACAGTCTTATGAACTTTCCCAAACCATCCAATCACCTTGCCGTCTTCACTGATGATGTCCGCACTTACGCCACTGTGAAGATAAGGCTCTTTTGAGCGTTCAAGTTTATATTTCACAGAAGTTTGCACAAGCAGATTTTCAACCACATTTTTGAGATTGAAGAAATCATAATCGTTCTCACAAACCGCAAAAGAAAGACGATTGTTCTCAATTGGGAGTTCTTTCAACGGCAAAGATTTTGGCTGATAAACTCTGCCAACCTCAAAAAATCTCAAATCTTTGTTTCCCACTGAAAGATTGTATGCAACGTCCAAAAGAAGCGCGTGTGCCATAACAGTTCGAATAGTGGACATATCTTCACTTATTGGATTGGCAATTTTGATAACCTTTCGTCTTTCATCCTTCTCATCAAGCAAAAGTTTGTCGCACACAGAAGCAGTGTATAAAGAATAGTTGAGTGTTTCATAAAATCCGCAGTCGACCAAAGTGGTCTTCAAAGCATTTTCCAACTGCAAGCGAGGCTCAAATCTTCCAACAGTCGTTGCAGAATTTTCAAACAAGCCACCTTCCATGTCGTTATAGACATCATAACCAAAAATTCTTATCACTTCTTCTGCAATGTCATTCTCATTCTTTATGTCATCGCGAATATATGGTGGTTGACAGGTCAATATGTCGCCGTTTTCCGTTGTTTCAATTCCAAGACCATTCAAAATTTGCAACATCTTTTTCTTTGGAATTTCCACTCCCAAAATTTTGCAAACTTTGGAATAAGAGATTTCAAGTTTTTGACACTGCGCAAGTTTTTGACTGCAAACGTCAATGATGCCGTCCACAATTTCACCACAATGCAACTTGTCCACCAAATGTAAAGTGCGTTTCAATGCAAGTGTTGGCGAATTTATGTTCACACCTTTGGAATATCTCGACGAACTGTCCGTTGCGAGACCAAATTTTCTTGCCGTCAAACGCACACTTTTCAAGTCAAACACGGCACACTCAAACACTGTTTCCGTGGTGTTTTCGCTTATGCAAGAATTCACTCCGCCAATCACACCAGCAATAACGACCGGCTTTTGAGCGTCAGCAATCACCATAACATCTTCGTCAAGTTGATATGTGTTACCATTCAAAACTTCAATTTTTTCGCCACGTTTTGCTTGACGTACTTCAATTTTGTGCCCGTCCAAAAATTTGTAATCAAATGCGTGCATAGGTTGCCCTTGCTCAATGAGGATATAGTTTGTGATATCAACCATAGTGTTGATTGGCTTGATGTCCACAGCATGTAGACGACTTCTCATCCAAAGAGGAGAGCGTTCAAGCTTGATGTTTTTGACATAGGAAGCCATATATCTTGGGCAATTTGGAGTTTTGACATCAACACTAAGAAAATTTTTGACATCGCCACCAACCGTTTTGTATGAAACATCAAAATCCTTAAACTTCTTGTCAAAGATGGCACAAACTTCACGAGCAATTCCAACAACACTGTTGCAATCAGGACGATTTGGTGTGACATTGATGTCAAAAACAACGTCATTCAAAAGAAGTGCATCTTCAATTTTTGCGCCAATCTTGAAATCGTTTGGCAGAATCAAAATGCCATTGACGCCAGCACCTTCAAAATAATTCTCATCAACACCAAGTTCTTCACCCGAACAAAACATACCTTCGCTTGGCACACCACGAAAATTGGTCGGTTTGATTTTCACGCCGTTGCAAAGGTCGGCACCGTCCAACGCCACAGGCACAACCGCACCTTCAAAAACGTTGGTGGCGGAAGTTATGATTTGCACCTTTTTGAACCCAACGTCAACTTTACACACAACCAATCTGTCTGCCGAAGGATGTTTTTCAATCTTATCAATCCTGCTTACATAGACATCGTGCAAATACTCGTTCATGCAAATGACATCTTCCACTTCAAAACCAGAAGTTGTCAATCTTTTTGCCACTTCGTCTGCAGAAATATCCTTCAAATCCACAAAATCTTTAAGCCAATTATAAGAAACCTTCATATCTTTTCTCCCTTTTTCAAGTTCAATCCACTTTGCGTAATACCGCAATATATGGTGTATTATGTTGCATACCACACATTATTTTGTGTATTATACAACCATTTCAACTATCTCATTTGTTTCAAAAATCTCAAATCGTTTCTGAACAAATATTTGATGTTTGGAATTTTGTTGGCAACCATGACACTTCGGTCAATCCCCGGACCAAAAGCAAAACCACTATATTTTTTGCTGTCAATCCCTGCCATTTCCAAAATTTTTGGATTTACAATCCCACCACCAAAAAATTCTGAAAAACCTGTTCCCTTACACAAAGAACATCCTTTACCCTGACATCTCTGACAAGTGGCATCAATCTCAATACTTGGCTCTGTGAAAGGAAAGTATGATGGTCTAACTCTCATCTTAACATCTTTACCATACAACCTAACCGCCATTTCTTTAACCATTGTCATAAAATCTTTTAAACTTACATTTTCGTCAATCACTAACGCTTCAAACTGATTAAATATTGGAGAATGTGAACTATCATCATCGTTCCTATACACTCTTCCCGGACAAATTATCTTAAATGGAGGTTTAAAGGTATGCATCGCCCTAACCTGTGCTGGTGATGTGTGTGTGCGAAGAAGTATGTTTTCTGTGATATATAAAGAATCTTGCATATCTCTTGCTGGATGATTTTTTGGAACATTCAACGCCTCGAAATTATTGTAATCAGTTTCAATTTCAGGTGTTTGTATGCAAGTAAACCCCATTTCAATACAAAGTTCCATAAACTTGTTGTTAAAACGCGTCAAAGGATGTAAAGCCCCGCGTTCAATTCCCTTGCTTGGCTCGGTTATATCCACTTTCTCCTTTTCCATATCGGCAAGCAGTTTTTCGTTTTCAAGTTTTGCCAAAGTTTCAGAAAGCGCCCCTTCCAATTTTTGACGAACAGAATTTGCCAGCGAGCCTATTTCACGACGCTCTTCGCTTGGGACATCTTTCATTCCATGCAAAATTTGAGTCAGCGCACCAGCCTTCCCCAAATAGGTCACACGCACTTCGTCAAGTGTTTTCAAATCTTTTGCATTTTGAATTTCATTCATGGCATTCTTTAAAATTTGTTCAAGTTTTTCTTTCATGATTTTGTCACCTTTTTTAGATAAATTTTTCTTTGTTCACCTGTATGCTAACAAAAAAATCGCCCAAACTATTAGGACGATCGACAAACCGTGGTACCACCTAACTTCATGTTGACCTCAATCAACACCTTATTAAGACAATTTACGCATGTCAAACGGCAACTTCTACGCAAGAAATTCTACATTCTTCTGCTTCATTTCTCTTCAAAGCACAGCTGGTGAAAGTGAATTCAGTTTTCCGCCCCAACCTTTTCTCAGCAACAAGGTTCTCTGTGTGGAGTTTTTGAAAACTTACTGGTCTTTCGTCATCGCCTTTAATGAGAATATTCTAACATATCCACCCTTTTGTTGTCAAACATTTTTCATAAATATTTTGAGTATGAAAAAAGTTGTGGTATAATCAAAAAATGAGAAAATTCGAAAACAATTTTGAAACGCTTAACATTGAAGAAATCTCTTCGCTCAAACAACCAACAATTTTCTTTTTTTTGAAAGAGCATGGCTTTTCGGAACATTACATTAAAGACCTACGCCACAAGAAAGATGGCATTCGCCTTAATGGTGTTCCTGTTACCATCCGAGAAAAAATAACGATCGGAGATGTTCTTGAAATCGCCAAAAATCCAAGCGCACCTTCTCAAATTGATTTTTGTGAAGGAGATTTAGACATCATCTTTGAAGATGAAGATTTTCTCATTGTCAACAAACCTCACAATCTCGCCTGCATCCCAACTCGTTCTCATTATGCCATGAATTTGGGTGGACAGATTTGCAAATATATGCAAGAAACTCTTGAACAGACAGACTTTGTCCTTCGTATAGCCAATCGGCTCGACCGTGAAACCGCAGGGATTGTGGTAATTGCCAAAAATGTTCTCGCATACAACTCCTTGAACTTGCAAAAAGAATATCACGCAATATGTAAAGGAAAAGTTGAGCAAAACATCACCATAGACAAACCCATTCTCACGCTCACCCACAATGGCATCAACCAACAAAAACGAATTATTTCTCCAAACGGCAAACCTGCCGTCACCCATGTTGAAATTTTGCAATATCTTCAAGACCCCTTGCACCGAAAAGATTTAACACTTGTGAAATTGAAACTCGAAACCGGCAGGACACACCAAATTCGTGTTCATATGTCAGAAATTGGACATCCACTTGTTGACGATAGTATATATAATTCAAATTCACAAAACTTTGAAAATTCTTCTCACACAATGTTACTTCTCAAAAATATAGTTTTTACACAT
The DNA here is from genome assembly GCA_964594865.1 of uncultured Lachnospiraceae bacterium. GTDB lineage: Bacteria > Bacillota > Clostridia > Christensenellales > UBA1242 > Caccovivens. Next base: position 33,355 of record CAZQMZ010000003.1, read on the forward strand.
TTTCGCACAGGAAAAACAGTCACCTTGTCTGTGCCATATCCTGACGATTGGAAAATATATAAGATCTAAAAATAAAAAACCACGGGTTTTGCCTGTGGTTTTATTTAACAAAAATTTAAAAATTCTTTTTCTTTTTCATTTATATTAACTGTCGAAAATTGTTATAATTATTTTAATTTTTCAAAATTTTAAAAAAATTTAAAAAATTTTTTTGTTTTTATTTGTAAAAACTGTCGAAAACTGTTATAATAGTTCTGGTTTTAAGAAATTTTACAAAATAAGGAGTCTTTTTATGTCAAAAAAAATCGATTATGAGTTTAAAAATCTAAGTGAAGCAGATCAAGCGTGTCTGTCAGTTATCGAATCACTTGGAATCTATGAGCTCAGAGCGCTTGCTCGAGTTTTTGGCGACAATTCGCCAACAGTCTTGAAGAGAAGCGATCATATAAAGTTTGTCATGAACAAAATTTTGTCCGGAGAAGATTTGAAACCACTCCCACTTCGTCCAGGCAGACCATATAAAGAACTCTCCAACATTGAAGGCATTTTGAGACAACTTTCTCAAATCACAGGAAAGAACTATTCCCTGACCCCAAACATTGATTCGCGCGCAAAAAAAGTGGTGTCTTTCAATCAAATTGAAGATGAAATATATTTAAAAAAATCTTGCCCAATTGAAGTTCAAGGAATTGTTTGTGAGAGCGAAGATCAATATGTTTTGTCCGACCAAAACAGCGGAAAATTTATTCTTATACCAAAAAGTTTGGATGAAAAAATTCGTCCTTATGATTTTGTTGTTGGTCAAGCAATTTTGATGAACAACAAAGGAGAATATATTCTTGACAAGATTACTTCAATCAACTTCCAAGAACGAAAAAATTTCGACGCCAAAGCTGACCCATATATTGAAACAATTCCAAGCGAAAGTTTTGAAATTGAAAACAAAAAAATTCTCTTAGGTTCAAGATATTTGCTCAAAGTCACAAAGTTCAGCGAAAAAGCAGAAAAAATGAAAAAACTTTTGAAGACTTTTTCAACCAAAAAAATCATCACTCTCGCAATCACCCCAGATGTTTTCCCAGAAGATATGGTTGCAACAAACTCGCTTGGTTTTTCAAACGTGTTCATGAGCAAATATGACGATTCACCTTATGCAACCTATGAAATGTTCAACACTTTTGTTAACCATGTCAAACATCTTCAAGAGCAAGGCTTGAAAATTGCCGTATTTGTTGAAAATATCACATCCATTGCAAATTCCATCGACTATGTCAACAAAAACAGCATAAAGTCATTTATGGGACACACAGAAAATGCTGTCAATATGATCAAACAACTTGTTTCGTTGGCGAAAGCGGGAGAAGGAAATAAGCACACCACCCTAATCACTTCGTTAGACGAATCTGACATGTTCGACCAACTTTATGTCAAATCTGTGTATAAAGTTTCAAAATTGATTGAATTATAAAAAATGAAGATTTTTACCAGATTTAGATAATAAAGCCGATTTTTATTTCTCTTTTTGTGTGTATAAATATTTATATTTATGAATAAATATCCAAAAACTAGCAACAAAAAAAACACGAATTGATCTCGTGTTTTTTTAATTCAATTTCATGCCGAATGTCTTGAAGAAATGGTTGTTTTACTCAAAAGTTCATAGTTGTGCGTCGAACCCGACAAGTTGACACGATAGAGATAATAATTTTCATCTGTTTCATCATCGTCGTCATCGTCATCTTCATCTTCAATTTCTTCAAGTTGTGCATAGAAATATAAATAAGTTCCGTCATAAGCACCAAGTTCAGCATCATAAATTGCTGTCATCGAAAGGATTGTGTTGCAAGTCACGTTGACTGCAGTGTTTGAAGTTTTGTTGAAAGCAGTTGAAAGGTCCGCTGAATAAATTCCCGTTGTTGTTGAGAAATAAATCTTTCTTCCGTCAATTGCAAGAAGGTTGAAATCAGAACCTGTCAGTTCGGTTGATGTTCCGTCCACATCCGCTGTGAGAGTGATCACACCCATTGCGCCATTTGAATTTTTGTATAAAAGATTTCCATCAGTGTTATAGAAAATGTAACCAACCGTCTTGTATGAAACATTCCCTGTGCTTGAAGTTGTTGCTGAAACGATCAAATTTATGCCACTTGCTTCACCACTATAGAAAAGGTTTCCAACAATTCCGCCTGATGTCGTTTGGAAGTCGTTTGTTTTTCCTGACATATCAGCATAATATGTTGCAACGATGCTGTTGCTGTCGGTCTTGGTGTAGAACACAACGTCATTTTCGCGACCAATCAATTCAATTGTTTCACTGTAGCTTGAATAATATTCTTGTGCAGTTCCGCCAGATAATTCAATTCCCATGATTCTTGTTAAGGTTCTGCTTGAACCACTTTCTGTTGTTGAAGAAAGAGTGTAATAGATGATGCCGTTCCAATCAAGTGTGCTTCCAGCCTTGCTTTGTTGATATGTTTTTGAAATTGCAATGCTTGTGACATCTTCAGCAATTGTTTCTGCTTTGTTTGTTGAAAGATTGATTTTGATCAAGTCTGTCCCTGCAAGCATAACGATGTAATACACCCCGTCCACTTTCAGCACTTCAATGTCTGTGATTTCACCCACGGTTGTGTAGAGTTTTGATTTGTTGTTGCCGTTCAAACTGCTTTTATATATGCAGGTATATGTGTAGTTATATGAATTTCCGTCCGAACTTGAAACCACTTGTCTGTTTGGTGTGGCATAATAGATTGTCTGCCCAAGCACAAACATGAAGTTGCCTTCATAACCTGTCACTTCAGAAGAAACAGTTTCGACGTTTGCTGGAGAATAGTCCCCACTCGTTGCTCCCAAATCAGCATTTGTGTTGAGTCTTGCAAGATATGTTGTCTTTGCACTTGACTTATAATCGCTGTCTGATGAGAAGCTCGAAGCATCAACAACAGAGTTGGCGTAATAAAGATAGCCATCCACCATAACTGCGGAATTGCCGTAATACAAAATCTCGTTGCTGGAATTTGTTATATTTCCCACTGTTGCACAGCCAGCCAGCCCGCAAGAAAGGCAAAGGACACAAAGCGCAACGCAACATACAATTTTTATCCAATTTTTAAGCGCAATGTTTTTCATTCAATCTCCAAGTTTTTGATCTTTTTCAAGTTTACTGTAATATAATACAATATTATTTTCAAAAAAGTCAATAAATTTCTCAATTTCTCAAAATTAATTTCAAAAATATCAGTATTAATTTCAAAAATATCAATATATAAAAACAAAAACGGCATTCTTCGACATAAAATTTTCTTTTTGAAGCGGTATTGAATGATTTTATTTGACTTTAACTCGTCTTTTGAACTATAATTTCGCTATGAGTCTTTCCATTCCAAAAGGTTTCAATATTGGAAATTTGCCAATCACTTTCTATGGAGTGATCAGTGCTTTTTGCTATCTTCTTGGTGTGATCATCACCATAATAAATGCCAAAAAACGCAGGTTTTCGACAGAAGACATAATCACACTTGCTTGTTATGTCATCCCGCTGTGCATCGTTGGCGCAAGGATTTATTATGTTCTTTTCAGTCTTGATTCATACACAAATTTTTGGGAGATATTCAATCTCAGGGAAGGCGGACTTGCTTTCTATGGCGGTTTGATTGGTGGAACAATTGGTGTGGTGCTTTTTTGCGTCATTCACAAGAAAAATTTTTTGGCTCTTGCGGACATTGTCGTTCCCGGACTTATCCTTGGGCAAGCGTTGGGACGTTGGGGAAATTTCTTCAATCAAGAAGCATATGGCTATACTGTCACCGACCCTGATTGGCAATGGTTTCCATTTGCGGTGTTTATTGATGACGTCAAGAGTCATTCAGGATGCACATGTGTTGGCTGGCATTTGGCGACATTCTTCTATGAAAGCATTTGGAATCTTTGCGTCTTCATCGTCTTGATGTTTTTGCTATATCGCGTCGACTTCAAGAAAAACGGCATTATTGGAGGGCTTTATCTCGTTCTCTATGGTGCCGGAAGAGTTTGGATTGAAGGTCTTCGCACAGACAGTTTATATTTGGGAAGCATTCGCGTTTCGCAACTGTTGAGCATTTTGTTCATCATCGCCGGGCTCACTTTGGTGATTTATCAGTCGGTGAAAAGATATCTTGAAAAAAGAAAAGAAAGTTTCAACATAATCATGAGAGTTTTGAAAAAGGATTTGAAATAGTTTAAAATTTCATCTTTTCGGCATAATAAAAACATGAATGGACGTGTTTTTGGAATCAAAAAAAGCACCTTGCTCAACCTTTCGGCAATTTTTATATTTGTTGCCTTTGTGATATATCTTTTTCTTTCAATTTTTCTGTGGAAAAATGCTGAACTCTGGTTTTTCGGTTTCTGTCTTTTTGTTGGAAGTTATGAAATTGTCAAAAGTATGCTTTTCAAATTTGACAGTTGCGTTTATATTGGTTCTCTTCTTCTTTTCATCGGCATTTTTGGATTTATCTTTTCTCACAATGTCGCCTACGCTCCATATTTCATTTCGCTTGCGTTTATCCTTGCATCGCTTGTCACATGTCTTTTGTGCGGACATAGATTTCATTTGATTGTGGCATTTTCGATCTTTTTCGTGGGATTTTATTGCCTTTTATACACAATAAATTTGATAACCCTAACAATTTTGCTTGCATTTGTCCTTCCGTTTTTGCTATTATTTATATTGGAGATTATATGGATATGTTTTCACAAGAAATAAATGGATACAATAAAAACGAAGTCGACAGCTATATTCAGCGACTCAAAGTCAGCTATGAAGCAAAATTGATGGAAGAAAAACTCAAAGCTCTTGACAGCGAAAAACGTATTCTGGACTTGAAGAACGAGCGCTCTGAAATCGAAAACAAAGAAAAGAACATTCTCAATGCTTTGAGCGTGTTTGAAAAAGCGAAAAAATTTGAAGAAGAGGGCACAAAAAATCTTAATAAACTCATCATAGACAAACTTGAATATTTGGTCAAGGAACTAAATTCGCATTTTCCACAACTCAAAAACGACAAAATTTTTGAAGACATAATGAGCGAATTTTCAAGTATTATGAAAAGTTATCGCCAAAATCTTGACAGGATGTCTGACATCACCCGCCCAATTTTTTCGGATAACGACAGCATGCGTATGCTTTTGAACAAGATGCAAGACTATAAAAAGGTTCAAGATTTTCCAAAAGAAGTGCATATCACCACAAAAAAGACTCTCCGTGATTTTCCAATCAGCGAAAGTGGTTTCAATTTTGAAGAAGCTCTTCATCCAAAAGAAGACTTGTCCGAAATCATGAAAGCATTTGATTTTTATAACGAAAACTAAAAAGAACCACTCTTCGTGGTTTTTTTTAATTATTTTCACATAAACAAACTGACAAGAAAACCGCTGACTATTCCAATTCCATATTGCAAAACGAGAATGCCTAAATTTTGAAGCGGATGTTTTCTGTTTTTTGTCCAAAGGATGATCAGTCCCACACCCGCACCTGCTGTCAAGCCTGCAAGCAGTGCTGGGAAGGAAAGTGTGCCAAAGAGAAAAAGTTCTGTCAAAAGCACAGAAGATGCACAGTTTGGAATCAATCCAATCAACCCTGCAATGAGAATTTGAAAATATGGATTTGTTGTGAGAAGACTGCTCAAAACTTCCGTTCCGCAATAGTTGACCACCAAATTGAGCACAAACGTTGCGACAAAGATATATATGGCAATGTTGAAAGTGTGATCAAACGCTTCTACAAAAATGTTGTTTCCACAGCAACTTCCATGTTGATGTCCACAGTTGGCTTCGCACTCTGTTGAATGAATATGCCCGCATTCGTGCACATGAGAATGTTCATGCTCTTTGTTTTCTTCTTCAATCTCATCGTGCTCATGTTCATGTTCTTCAATTTCAACAACAAATTCATGTTTTCGTCTTGGACGTATCACCAAATCAATGAGATATCCCCAAATGATTGCCAAGACAAGTTTTATGCCAATAAGTTCAAGCATGCTCACCACACTTTCGACATTCGACAACATGATTGGAATGGCTTCATCCGAAGTGGCAATGAAAACCGCAACAAGAGTGCCAAGCGAAACACGGCGTTGAGAATATAAATCAGAAATCACGGAAGAGAATCCACACTGAGGAACACATCCAAGAAGAGAAGCATAAAAAACACTGAACTTACTGTTTTTTGAAAGAAACTTTGTGAATTTATGGCTGTGATCATGCGACAAAAATGCCACCAAAAGATAGGCAAGAAAAAGGATTGGAACGACTTTCAAACAATCCACCACGGCATCATATAAACTTTCAACAAAAATCTCCATACTTGCCCCTTTCGCAGTCAAGTCCATTGTATCACATACAAAGCTCTTTTTCAAATATATTTGAAAATTATTTCAAAAATTACTCAAACTTTATAATATATATTTTCAAAAATAAACTTTATTTTGTTGACTTATCAACAAAAATTTGATATCATAGAGAGCAAAAGGAGAAACAAATGCAAACTCAAGAAGAACAATATGATTTAAGCAAATTTTTTGTCATAAAGAAAATCTGCAACAAATATATATGCGATGGCAAAAATGCCCCATTTGCAATCTTTGCAGAAGCAATTTTAAATCACAATTTCCGCACCCAACAGGAACTCACTCAATTTTTGGATTGTGACAAAGCTCACACAAGCAGAACGTTGCTTAAAATGCAAGCAAGCGGATTTGTCAAACCTTTTTCAAAAAATATAACCTTAACAGACAAAGGAAAAACGTTTGCACTTGAAATACAACGAAAAAAAGTCGAACTGCAAAAAAAACTTATTCAAGACATATCAGAGCAAGATTTGAAAACCTTTATGAATGTGATTGAACAAATTGCAAACAACGCAAAAAATTTGATTGAATAAATAAGGAGAAAATATGGAAAAAGAACTTAAACTTATCAATGTCAACAAAAAATATAAATTGGCAGGAAAGCAAACTTTTCAAGCTCTATATGACATCAACATCGAATTTGAAAAAGGCGAACTTGTTTCAATTGTTGGTGAAAGCGGAAGCGGAAAATCGACCCTGATGAACCTTATCGGCGGGCTTGACAGCGATTTCACCGGCGACATTATTGCTGGCGGAGAAAATTTGCGTAAACTTTCTGACAAACAGTTGGATAAATATCGCAAAAACAAGGTGGGCTTTGTCTTTCAGTCTTTCAATCTCATCTCACACCTTTCCATTTTAGATAACGTCACACTTTCGTTGACACTGTCGAATGTCAGCGAAAAACAAAAGGTGAAAAAAGCGACAGAGATTTTGAAACGCGTTGGACTTTCAACTCAATTAAAGAGAAAGCCAACCCAACTTTCTGGCGGACAAAAACAACGTGTGGCAATCGCCCGCGCCCTGATCAACGACCCAGAAATCATCATTGCTGACGAACCAACAGGCTCGCTTGACAGCACCACTTCCATGCAAATTTTGGAAATTTTGAAAGAAATTGCAGACAGTGGCAAACTTGTCATCATGGTGACCCACTCTGAAAAAGTGGCATCCGTTTCTTCTCGTGTGGTGGAGATTTCGGACGGAAGAATAATTTCGGACAAAATCAACGAAAAATATAAGAGAAAAAAGATTGCGCCTGCTGAAAAGCCAGCTGAAAAAGTTGAAGAGACTACCAAGAAAAAGAAAAAATCTGTCAACTATAAAGACCGTCAAACTCTCACTCTTTGGCAAGCCATACGTCTGTCGATGCACAACATGTGGGCAAGCAAAACAAAGAATTTTCTCATGGCATTTGGCGTGGCAATTGGCATTGGAAGTTTGATTTTGATGATGTGTTTTTCGTCAGGTATTACTGATTATATCACCAACACCTCAAACTCATTCTCCGATCCAACAATCGTGACAATTTCAAAGAAAAACACTGAAGATAGCTCCTCAGGCTCTTTAATAAGTTCGCTGTTAGATTTCAGTTACACCCCATTTGATGAAGATGAAAATGAGATTGAAACATTGATTGAAAATATAAATAACTATTTAGCTGAGCAATACGAAAGTGGAAAACTGAGTGAAAGTTTCACCGTGACCGAAGAAAACATTTCCAGAGGCGTGCAAATGTACACAATTTCCACAGGAGAAAACTCGAAAGCCTCCGTTACTAACACGGAAACAGATGAAAGTTTGAACATTTTCTGCATATACACCATCCCGCCTTATTACACCAGTGCAAATGTGGCAACTGGAGAAATGTGCACATCCGAAGGCGGAGTTATGTTCTCCAGCAAAATTCTCGAATTGTTTGAAAACGGAAGCATATATAACGACGACGGAAGTGCAAGAACTGTCAAGTTGTCATTAAGTCTCGACGAAACTGGTGGAACAAACACATTACCTTACACACTTGAAGAAGAAGTGACAGGAATTATGGATATCTCCATTTTGTCGGGATATCTTGTGATGTATGTTGATTATGACTATTTGCAAGACATTTATGAAGGTTGGACCGGCACGACATTAAATCCAAACATCCTTTACATCCAAACATCAAGTGAAGAAATCACAAATGCCATAAACACATACATCGCCGCCCAAGAAGGATACACCGGCTCAATTGAAGATCAACTTTCGGGTGTGTTTTCAAGCATGTCATCCGTCATTGGCACATCACTGATTATCATTTCTTGCATTTCACTTATCGTTTCTGCAATGATGATTTTGGTTGTGCTTTATATGAGCGTCACTGAACGCACAAAAGAAATTGGCGTACTCAAATCAATCGGTGCACGTCGAAAAGATATTCGCAGAATTTTCACATCCGAAAGTTTCTTGATTGGTCTTTTGAGTGGTATTGTTGGCATTGTGTTCAACCTGATCCTTACCGGCATTGTCTATCTTGCACTCATCAACTTGATTGGCATCGCTCCGCTCACATATCGCTGGTGGTATTTTGCAGTTGCAATTGGAGTTTCAGTTGTGATCAGCATGCTTTCTGGACTCTACCCTGCAAACAAAGCTTCCAAACTTGACCCTGTGGAAAGTTTGCGAAGAGAATGAAATTGATAAATTGTGTTGAAAGAGAAAAAATATGATTAACATAAAAAAATTTTTGTTTGAACATGCCGATGAGAAGTATGCAGACTTCAATAAAAAATTCATCAAGTCTGCATACCAAATTGTCGGTGTGAGAATTCCAATTTTAAGAAAATTTGCCAAGGAAATTGAACCAGAATATATTGACTTGGAAGACAAATCGCTCACCCATGAAGAAATTTTGCTCTATGTCTATTCCGCCGCAGAGAATTATAAGACAGAAGATGAACAGTTGGAATATTTGCAAAACATTCTGCCATATATCGACAATTGGTGCACCAGCGATTGCATTGACACAGCATTAAAAAGTTTGACCGGAGAAAAATCTTATCAATTTTTCACAAATCTACTTTTTGATGAACGCGAATTCTATATTCGAGTTGGCATTGTTGGACTTATGTTTTTCTTTTTGAAAACCGACAAACTTGATGAAATCTTGAAAAATTTGAAGAAAATCAAATCGCAAACATATTATGTCAAAATGGCAACTGCATGGTTTTTTGCAGAACTTTCAACTTTCAATTTTTCACTTGCAAAAGAAGAAATTTCAAAAATTCAAGACAAATTCATTAGAAATAAATCCATTTCAAAGGCATGCGAAAGTTTGAGATTGAACAAAGAAGAAAAAACTGAATTGATGAATTTAAAAAAATAAAATAAATTAAATAAAAATATAAAAAATAATAAAAAAGCAATAAAAAATGATTTTTATTGTTTTTTTTGAAATATTTTTTCGCTATACGTGTTGGAATTTTTCTCGATTTTTAAATAATTTTTTATTTATTTTTCTTTTTTTTGATATTTTTTATTATTTTTTCTTAATTTTTCGACAATTTTTTTAATATTTTTTGCTAAATTTTTTACTTATTTTTTTTGCTAAAATTTTTTGCCGACATTTTTATGATTTTTTCGATAATTTTTAATTATTTTTTTCTAGATTGACGACTGACGCTTATTGCAACACCCACACCAGCCATAAAAACTGCAACAGATGTTCCGCCACTTGAAATGAAAGGAAGGGGAAGTCCTGTTGGCGGAATACTTCCCGTCACCACAGCAATGTTCAAAAGTGTTTGAACGGCAATGACAATTCCAATTCCGCATGCAAGCAAACAACCAAAACGATCTTTGGCATTTAAACCAATTTTGAAAAGTTGATAGACCAGCAAACCAAAAACAAGAATGACAGCAATGCATCCGACATAACCCAACTCTTCGCCTATTATTGAAAAAATGAAATCAGATTCGGCAAATGGCAAGAAAAGATATTTTTGGCGCGACTGAAACAACCCCACGCCAAACCAACCACCATTGCCAAGAGAATAGAGAGATTGGATGAGTTGAAAGCCTTCACCTTGTGGTGAAGCCCAAGGGTCGAGAAAGGCAAAAAGACGTTTTAAGCGATATGGTTCTGTCAAAATCAAAACCGGCACCATCACACCTGCCATACACGAAAAAATGATTGTATGCTTTTTCGTTATCCCGCCAACAATCAACATGAAAAATGTGACAATTGCCAAACACATTGTCACGCTCATGCTTGGCTCGATGATGACAAGCACACACAAAATTCCAGCAACTGCAAGTGGTGGAAGAAGTCCTTTGAAAGATTTGATTTTGTCATGCTTTTCGGAGAGATAACACGCCAAAAACAGCACAAGCGAAAACTTTGCAATCTCAGATGGTTGAATGGACACTCCAAGAAAATTGACCCATCGATTTGCGCCATAACTTTGCACGCCGAAGCCGGGCACAAACACCAAAACAAGCAAGACAATGCTCCCCGCCAAAACCCAATATCGAAATTTTTTGAGAACGTGATAGTCAACAAAAGCAAAAAAGAACATTGCAACAAGCCCAAGAATGACGCCAAAAATTTGTTTGAACAAGAAGAAATATTCGTTTCCATAGCGATAACTTGCCGAATATGAACTTGCGCTGTAAACCATAAGACAGCCAAACCCAGCAAGAGCTATCACCAAGAGAATGACAAAAAACTCTTGTTTCGAAAAAATTTTCTTTGATGAAAAATTTATTTTAAACTTATTTCCAATCACACTCAACGACTTTTTTTTCATTAAAATCCTTCTTTCAAATTGCTTAGGATGATATTTTTGAAGCACTCGCCCCTTTCGGCATAGTTTGAAAATTCATCAAAACTTGCGCATGCCGGCGAAAGTATGACATAGTCACCTTTTTCAGCATCTTTTATACAAAATTGCACCGCGTCATAAAACTTTTCAAACACTGCACGCGAATAGCCATATTTTCTGGCAGATTCTGCAATCTTTTCTCTTTCTTGACCGAAACATATCACTTTTTTGACGGCAAACTGACGGCAAAATAAATCGTCATAGTTGATGTCCTTCCCTTCACCGCCCATCAAAAGCAAAATACTTTTGCCTTTGAATGCTTCCACGCACGCTATGGTGCTTGCAACGTTGGTGGCTTTGCTGTCATCAATGAACACAACATCATTCATTTCTCCCACTTTTTCCATGCGATGAGAAGCGGGAAGGAAGGTCTTGATTGGTTCGAAATAGGCACTTGGTGGAAGTTTGAACTGACTGCATATCGCCACGCTTGCCAAAACATTCTCCAAATTCTTTTCGCCCAAAAGCGGAATGTCACTTATACTGACAATTTTGCGCTTGCCGGCATATATTTGGTTTTTCCAGACATAGACACCCTTTTTTATTTTATTTTTGGAAAAATAAAGGCAATTTCGGTGCTCAATTTTTCTTGCATTTTGATCGTCCAAATTCAAAATCAAAACATCCTTTCTCTTCAAATTGTCTGCAATCTTGCTCTTGACACACATATATTCTTCAAAACTGCCGTGCCTGTCCAAATGATCTGGCTGGACGTTCAACACGCACGCCACATCCGCACGAAAAAATCTGCTTGTTTCAAGCTGAAAACTTGACACTTCACAAACAACAACACTGTCTTTGGTGGTTTTTTCACAAACTGCCGAAAAAGGAAGACCAATGTTTCCGCACAAAAAAGTCTCATATCCAGCCGACTTGAGAATTTTGTTCACAAGCATACACACCGTCGTTTTGCCGTTTGTGCCAGTGACCGCAACAATTTTTCCGCGTGAGTTTAAGTAGGCAAAATCAATCTCGGAAATCACAGGAATTTTTCGTTCTTGAAACCTTTGCAAAAGTGTATTATCTCGGCATTTCACTCCCGGACTTATCACCACCAAATCCCAATCTTTTTCTTCCGGATTACGCTCAAAGCCAATTTGGTCAAAGAAGCGCACATCTTCATCGTAAAAACTGACATACGCACTCTTTTCTTGCAAAATTTTGATGACCGCTCGTCCACTGTCGCCAAGCCCATACACCAAAATTTTCTTGTTTTTCAATTTCATATTTGCTCCGTTGACTTAAATTCCAACGGCCAAAACCCCCGCCAAAACTGCAAGCGAAACTGCCATTGTTATAACTATATATACGATGACAATTCGATTTTCATGCACTCCTTTTTGCTCAAAATGATGATGAAGCGGTGCCATCAAAAACACTCGCTTTTTGGTGCGCTTATAATGCAAAACTTGAATGATGTCTGAAAGTGCTGAAAGCACAAACATCACTCCCATGATTGGAAGAAGAAGTTCCAAACCTGAAAGAACAGCCACGACTCCAATAAATCCCCCAAGCGCCAGCGAGCCAGTGTCACCCATGAATATCTTGGCAGGATAGCAATTGAAAAGCAAAAAGCCCAAAATGCCACCGCAAAGCCCAAAGCAAAGCATTGCCAAATTGCTCATTTCCATTTCACCAACAACCGCCAAAATTATACCAAAAACAAGAACATAAACAAAACTCACTCCACCTGCCAGCCCGTCCAAACCGTCGGTCAAATTGACACTGTTGGCAGTTGCCACAAGCACAAAAATAACAAGCGGAATGACCGCCCAACCGATGTCAAATTTCCACGAAAAGAAAGATATGCTTGTCCTGTCCGACAAAAAAATATAGACAGCCACCACAACAGCAATGCCAACTTGTCCAATAATTTTTTGATATGGTCTGAGCCCTTCATTGTGATGATTGTGCACCTTCAAAAAGTCGTCCAAAAATCCAAGCAAAGCATAGCCCAATGTCACAGCAACTGCAAACCATGCAAGAAAAGAGTCTTCTGAAAATAAAAAGAAGGTTGAAAAAAGGAGCACTATCAAGAAAATAAGTCCGCCCATTGTTGGAGTTCCTTCCTTTGACGCATGCTTGTCCACATAATGCAAAATACTTTGCGACGCTTTAAGTCTTTTGCAAACTGCCAGCACAACAGGAGCGATTATTGTGGCAAAAATTAAACACAAAAGTCCACAAATTATGAATTTAACTACCATTCTTTCCCCCTATTTGCAATTGGGTTGGAATTTTCAAAACATTCATAAACCACATCAAAATCGTTATATGGCTTTTTCACGCCCGCCACTTCTTGATATTTTTCCGCACCCTTTCCGGCAATGATAATCAAATCACCGCCATTCGCTTTTTCAATCATGTTTCTGATTGCCGTCCGTCTGTCAGGCTCAACAAAATGCTCTTTCTTCATCCCTTTTTCGATGTCAGCGATTATGTCAAGCGAATTTTCGAACCGCGGATTATCATCGGTCAAACAGACAACATCGGCATATTTTTCCGCGACGGCTCCCATTTTGTGCCGTTTGTCGCGATCGCGATTTCCACCACAGCCAAACACAAGATAAATTTTTTTGTCAGTCAAATTTCGAGCCGTTTTAAGCACATTCATAAGACTGTCCGGCGAATGCGCAAAATCGATGACAACATATTTTCCGTCAATTTTGCTGACATTAAATCTCCCTTCAACAGGATATATGAAATTCAGCCCGTCTTGCAATTGCTTGCCATTCAGTCCCAAAATATGACAGACCGAAAGCCCTGCAAGACAGTTTTCGATGTTATATTCTCCAATCAGGTTGGTCTTGACACTGACAACATTGTCACAAACATTGCCGTCGAATCGCGAACCTTCCAGCGAACAAAAGGTGTTTATGGCAAAGGTATCGCAAGGATTATGAAGACCATAAGTCGTCAACGGAACATCACAATTTCCAATCAATTTTCGTGCCGAATCATCATCTACACAAATCACCGCGTGCTTCATGTTCGCTCTTGAAAAGAACTTCAATTTTGTTTGCTCATATGCTTCAAAGTTTTTGAAATAATCCAAATGATCCTGCGTGATGTTTGTCAAAACGCCAACTTCAAACATAATTCCATGCACCCGCTTTTGTTCGATTGCGTGCGCCGAAACTTCCATGACAACATATTCCACACCGGCCTCGCGCATTTCATAGAAAGTTTTGTGCAAGAAGTCAGCATCCGGAGTTGTCAGTGGACAGTCCAAAACATGCCCATTATAAAACACTCCATTTGTGCCAATGATAGCACATTTTTTGCCGTTACGTTTCAACATCTCGGCGATGATATGCGCAGTGGTGGTCTTGCCATTTGTTCCCGTCACACCAACAATTTTCAAATCATCACAGGCACGATGATAAAAATTTGCACATGCGGTGGCAAAAAGTTCTCTCGTATTGTCCACTTTAATCGAGTTTTCATACGGCAAATCAAAGTTGCAAACAACAAAAGATGCTCCATTTTCTTCGGCTTCCAAACATCTTTCTTCTGCCTTTTGCCGATCTTTTGTCAGGCAAAAATAAATCTCGTTTTCGTCGACGGTTTTGCTGTTGCGACTTATCTGTTTGATGTCAACATTTTGAAACCTTTCAGACAAATTGTTTCCAATAATTTCTTTAAGAAGCATAATCTCTCCTTTTTCATATTTTAATATAGAAATTATTCAATCTTGTTGCGAAGTCAAAAAAAGTTAAAATTAGACAAAATTTTCAACCTAAAAATCATTTTTTCACTTTATCCACAACTTCTTCAAAAATTGCCAATGCGTCACTTGGAAATGCTTTGACAAGTTGATTTTCTTTCTCCAAATTTGTTTTACACTGCTTTAAAACGGCACTTAAAATGTCCTTGAAAGACAACCCTTCAAACAAATAAAACCCCAAAGAGCCGGGAATGGTGTTGATTTCGTTGACATAGAGTTTTTCAAGTTTCTCATCATAAAGAAAATCCACACGCACAATGCCCTGACAATCAAACAAACGATAGACCTTTTCCGTCATATTTTCAATTCGACGCACCAATTTTTTCTCAACCGTTCTGCTTTTGGATTCAGTGGAGAGATATTTGTCATCAAAGGAATATATCTCCCCTTTGCCCGTCACTTCATTGACCTTTGAAAGAAAACAGTTTCCATCAAAAAAGAAACATGCACAATTATATTCGCGAAGATTTTCCACCATTTTTTCCACAATAATTTTGTTGTCGAACTCAAATGCCAACTCAACCGCTTTATCAAAATCGGCGACATTTTTACACACAGAAATTCCAATCGAACTTCCCAAATTCGCCGGCTTGACAATGAGCGGAAATTTGATTTTTTTGAGCACTTTGTTTTTCTCAAACGTTCGATATAGTGTCACAAACAATGGTGTGTCAATGTCATTTGCCTTGCAAACATCCTTCATAACCGCCTTATCCATGCATAGCGCCGAAGAAAGCACCAACGGCGAACTCTGCGCAACTCCGCACGTTTTAAACACTCCCTGCACCGCACCGTCTTCGCCGATATTACCATGGCAACAATTCAAGACTGCGGAAATTTTTGCATATTCCAAAAACTTCTTACCCTTTTTCATCATAAGAACATTTTCGCCAAGCACAAAAGTGACTTGACGAAGTTTTTTTCCATATTTTTGAAAATTATGATAGATTTTTATGTCGTCTAAATTTTTTCCAATCCACCATCGACCATTGCGATCTATGTAACAAAAAATATAATCATATTCTTCCGGCAAATTTTTGCCCACTTGCAAAGCCGTTATTATGGAAATGTCATGTTCGACGCTTTTCCCACCAAACAACAAAAGAACGTTTTCTTTCATGTGAAATATATATGCCTTCTTTCAAAATCTTGACAATGAAATCACAAAAATCTATTCACCAAAACAAACAGACAAAGGCTCTTTGCTTTTGAGTGAACGGTTTGTTATTCCGTTGACGTTATAGAAAAAAGTTTGTCCAACACGCAAAAATTTTTCAGAACCTGAAATGACAAGAATTTTTTTGTAATATTCTCCATTGAAAACCCCCAGCTCCCGCAACTCAATTTGTTTGAAGTTGACAAATGAAAGTTTGTTTGAGCCTTTCATGAAAAGACGTTTCAGTGTGAGATATTTTTCTTCCAATTTTTCGTCAATCTCTCCATTAAGCCAATTTATCCAAATCTTTTGTGGAAGAGAACGATTAAAGAAAAAGTCAAATTTTGGATTTTTGGTTTTGACTTGTAGATTGAAAATTTCGCAACATTTGACACGTGCAATTTCCTTAAATTTCACGATGTCATGAAATCCTTTGAACGAAAAACTCTTTTCTCCAAAATTGAAAAAGACAAAACTTTCTTCTCGACCAGCAAGAGTGAGTTTAACTTTGACATTAATGCAAGAGAAAATGGAATTTTCCAAACCGTCCACTTCCGAAAAAGAAAATTTTGCATTTCGACAGATGAAATTTAAATATGACTTTTCTCTCGTCAACAAATTTTCCACCAAAATGCTTTTTGCAAGTCTTTTGAAAAAATAATATCCTTTTTGAAGAGGAAGGTTGAATTCAACGACAACACTTTTGGTGTCTTTGCTCGAATTTTGTATTTTCAAAAAATGGTTGTTTCCATTGAGCACAAATTCTGTATAATCCACGAAAAAGTCATCAACAACAAGTGTTTGATGCAAGGAAAAATCTTCAAAATTTGGATTTAAAATTTGATTGTTGACCTTGAAAAACTTGTCCTTGAAAAGCAAGTTATAGTTTGAAGAAGATTGATAGTTTATGTTGAGTTTGTTGATCATCTCTAAGAACGCTTTTGAACTTGTATGTTTGCTGAAAATAACAACATTATTCAATCTCGACAACCTTTTTTCTTTACTTCGGTCGAAACTGTCAGTGGAAATCAACAAATTGAATTTTTCTTCTTTTTCGGCAAGTTCGAATGCTTTGAGAAGAGGTTTTGTCAGTTGTTTTTCAAATTTAAATATCGGTTTTTCAACATCCACACCGTGTTCAAAAAGGATACGCCGATCCAATTTGTCGTCATACACAATTGGTGCATGAAATCTCACACGGTTCAAAATAGATTTTTTTGCTCTTTCGATATATTCCTTCTTTGTCATGGATTGATTATTGCCAATCTGTGTGAATTTTAGACATTGCAAATCTTGCATACATGATGTGTAAATCTTACACTACATAATGTGTGGTATGCAACATAATACGCTATATTTTGTGGTGGTATGCAATAAAAAAAACACTGCCAAAGCAGTGCCTTTGTGTCAGTTGAACTGTAAGCCGAGTTCTGTTTTTGATGGTCATCTATCCAGACTTATTGTCGCCAACAAGTTCAAGCGGTGTTTTTGTTGAGCGTGAAAGAACGCACATTTGCTCAAACTTAACCTTGCATCGGGTGGGGTTTACAGAGCAATGATTGTTGCCAATCATCCGGTGAGCTCTTACCTCACCTTTCCACCATCACCATACCACATTGCTGTGATATGGAAGTCTATTTCTGTTGCACTATCCTTGAAGTCGCCTCCACCAGCCGTTAACTGGCACCCTGTTCTTTTGATGCTCGGACTTTCCTCTCTGTGCTCTTTGTGAACACACAGCGACCATCTGTTCAACTGACAATATTATTGTATCACATTCATCAAAAAAAATCAAGTCTTTTCAAAAAATCATCCAACGTTGAAAATTTGTTTAACTTTTCCTTGTTTGTCAACACTGAACCCTTGCATAATTCCATCTTGCGAAACTTTGATTGCCACACCATATTTTGCCATTGTTGTGGTTGCTGCAAGTCGCCCGCCACCAAGACTGCCAGCTTCAATTTTGATGATTGCACCAACAGCAATGATTGTGCCGTCATAGTCAATGATCGTTGCACCATCCACAGATGTCATTTCTTCGATAAGTTTTCTGTCAAGCTCAAATAACTTTTTTCCGCCAACAATTTTTCTTATTGCCGTGGTCTTGACTGACTTTGTTTTGTTTAAAAAGTCTTCATACGACAAACTAAATTTTTCAATGATGTTCTTTGCATTGCCGATGTTATAAAGTTTTTCCGCTTCTTCAAGTTCCAACTGCTTTTTCATATTGAAATGTTCTTCGGAAATGATGTCAGACGCATCGATGTGATTGAGAGCTTCCAAAGTCTTATCTTTGTTGATATAGGCAATGCACGCGCCATTATATGAAAATGAACAATCCAAAGCAGTGTTGTATATTGCGCGCCTGATCTGCTTTGCACCAAAAGAAACATTGCTTTGCAAAAGCCTGATGATTTCGTCATGAGAATAGACGCACCAACGCCCATTTCGTTTTGCAAAAAGAAGTTGGTGGGCAGCAAAAATCAAAATGTCCGCCTCTTCTGTCA
This sequence comes from uncultured Lachnospiraceae bacterium, assembly GCA_964594865.1. GTDB lineage: Bacteria > Bacillota > Clostridia > Christensenellales > UBA1242 > Caccovivens. The sequence goes on from CAZQMZ010000003.1 coordinate 51,993, forward strand.
AAACAATTCCAATTCTTCTTTCACTGCAAACCCTTGCCAATCTATCAAAAATGTTTGGCGAAATTGTTGGAACAGTTTTTGTTCGCTTTAAGTTGAGATAGCCAAGAAGATTCCCGTGTTTGTCAAACTCCAAAAATGAAGAAATACCATCTGTGAAGAGAGCAAAGAAATCGTGTGACATAATTTGTTGATAGTTCACTTTTGTTGAACTTTCGCTCGTCAATGCCAAATTGACCAAAATTCCAAGTTTGACTTTGGAACCTTCATAACTTCTTGCTGCCCAACTTTCAAGATAGCTGATTATACCCAAAATTGTGTCCGCCCCGCTTTCCGTGATGCTTTCTATAAGCGCTCTTTCAATCGCCAAATTGTATAGATGAATCAAATACATCTTGTCGGTGATGTGCATCAAAGCGATGTCATTGATTTCACGAATAATCGAACGAATGAGTTCCACCTCAAAAGTTTTGAACGCCTGTCCACGTTTTAAGATAAGACGATAGTCATCCGATTTTGAAGGTTTCAACAAAATGGTGTTGCCCTTTCCAAGCGCAACTTCCATATCCCTTGAAGAAGATTCTGTCTCTCCAACAAGATTTGAACCGGTGAACAAAGGGACAATAAGTTTGCCAACAATATCATAGAATTCAAGTTTTTCCACTGCCCACCTCCTGTTGTTAATAAACTAATTAGAAAGAAAAATGACACAAAACCTATTTAACTTAATTTTAAAAGATAAAATAAATTTCTGTCAAGCGATTTGGCTTATTTTTTTTGAACAAGACATAAAATTTTAATCTTTCGTTTTTCACACTGTTTGTCTTTTTCACATTAATTGTCAACGTTTTTAAATTCATCTCTAATGATTTGCAAAGTTTTGTTTTCAATTCGAGAAATATATGACCGTGATATGCCAAGTTGCTCCGAAACTTCTTTTTGCGTCAGTGCCCTTTGACAACCAATGCCATAGCGAAGTTTGACAACTTTTTGTTCGCGTTCAGAAAGTTTTTCGTCGATTATTTTGTTTATTTTCTGCATAGTTAAATTGTTTTCCACTTGCAAAAAAATTTCTTCATCGTCCGAAGCAAGCAAATCTTTGATTTCCAAATCTTTGTCATCGTCGTTGTTGGAAGTCAAGCTGTTTATGGAAACAACATTTTTATGCTTTTTGTTTGAACGAATAAGCATCAAAATTTCGTTGTTTATGCATCGAGCCGCATAGGTTGAAAGTTGCACTTTTTTGCCATAGTCAAAAGTGTCGATCGCCTTGATTAAACCAATTGTCCCCACAGACAAAAGGTCATCGGCCTCCAACGAATTGGTATATTTTTTGACAATGTGTGCAACAAGCCGAAGATTGTGAGTGATGAGTTTTTCTCGAGCTTTTTTGTCGCCATTTTTCATTTTTTCAAATTCTGCTTTTTCTTCTTCAAGCGTCAAAGGTTTTGGAAATCCTTGCGCTGTGTTGACATAGTTTGTAAACAGACAAATACGACTAAAAAAATAGGCAAAACTTTCAAAAATCATAAAATCTCCTACAATGAGATATATGTTGATTTTTGTCAATTTTTGCCTAAATGTTTAAAAATAAGACAACTTTCTTGGATGCAATTTGCACTGAGCAAATGTTTGTAGTGATTATGTATAGAGATGTCTTACAAGAAAATTTAGCATCTTTGTTGGAATGATTCGAACCAAAAACGAAATAAATTTGCCCGTTCCGCCAATCGCCACTCTAAGCGGTGGATGTTTCTTTCGAACAATTTTCATCACGCATTTTGCAACATATTCCGGTGTTTGACCTTTGCGTTCTGCCTTTTCCATTTTCTCTATTCCGCGAGTTTCTGCTTTGTTATCTTCTGTTCCTGTCTGCTTAACTCTGGCATCCGTGAAATTGGTGTTTGTATCTCCCGGCATGAAAGTTGTGACAGAAATATCTCTCGACTTGACTTCGTTTGCAATCGCACGTGAAAAATTTTCAATCCCCGCTTTGCAAGCGCTGTAACAAGCTTGATATGGCAAAGGAATGATTGAAGCAAGCGAACCCGTGAAGATAATTTTTCCTCCCTTGTTTATGTGCGGAAGAAAAAGGTTTGTCATTTTTATGTGTGCAACAAAATCAACATTCAAAATTTTGTCAATGACATCCACTGTGGCATTTTCAAAAAGACCGCCAACTCCAAAGCCTGCGTTGCAAAACAAAAAGTCAATTTTCCCTTCCATTTCCAAAATTTCATTGACCGCTTTTTTGAGTTGTGCATCGCTTGAAATGTCGCACTTGAAACATTTTTGAAAAACATATTTGGTGTTTCCACTTTTTGAAATGTCATAAATTTTGACATTTTGTTCTTTAAGCTTTTTGGCAATTGCCAACCCAATTCCACTGCTTCCGCCAGAAATTACTGCAACTTTTCCTTCCAATTTCATCTCTTTTCCTCCTTTTATACCACAAAATATGGTGTATTATGAATGCATAATACACCATATCATCAAAATAATTCCTCAACAAAATCTTTTGGATCGAATTTATCCAAATCTTCTTGTTTTTCACCTGTGCCCACAAACACAACGGGAAGTTTATATTCCTTCTCAATTGCAATGATGACTCCACCCTTTGCTGTTCCATCAAGTTTTGTCAGCACAATGCCGTCAATGTGCGCAAATTCATCAAACACACTGATCTGCGAAAGTGCGTTTTGACCAGTTGTTGCATCCAAAACAATAAAATTATATTTATGTGCAGATGGATATTCCTTGTCAATAATTTTTTCAATTTTTCTCAGTTCTGCCATAAGGTTAGTCTTTGTGTGAAGTCGTCCTGCCGTATCAACAAGCAAGACATCTGTTCCGTTTGCCTTTGCGCTGGCAATGCCGTCAAAAACAACCGCTCCGGCATCTGCGCCCTCTGCGTGCTTGATGATTCTTGTCTTGGTTCGCTCAGCCCATTCGGCAAGTTGAGAAGATGCTGCCGCACGAAAAGTGTCACCTGCAACCAAAGTCACAGATTTTTTCTGTGATTTGAAATAGTTTGCAAGTTTTCCGATCGTCGTCGTTTTGCCAACACCATTGACGCCAATGATTGTTATGATTGCAGGATATTCAATTTCAATTTTCGGCGCGGTCAGAAAGTAGCTTTGAAGAATTTCTTTCAACACAGTCTTGACATCTTCGCCTTTGCGAACTTTTCTTTTATGACATTCTTGACGTAAGTCTTCAACAATTTCCATTGATGCCTTGACACCAATATCGCAAGAAATCAATATGTCGGTCAATTCATCAAACAAATTATCATCAACTTCGCCGTGACTCAAAAGAGCATCAATCTTTCGATTGAAAGCATCTTTGGTCTTTTTCAACGCGTTTCCAATTTTTTTAAAAAGCCCCATTCTTGCTCCTTTTAAACTCCAACTGTTTCGTTTTCTTGTTCCGCTTGTGCAATTGCATCCGAAAGTTTGACGGATACAATTTTTGACACTCCCTTCTCTTCCATCGTCACACCATAAAGGCTATCAGAAAGTTCCATAGTCGGTTTTCGGTGCGTTATGACAATGAACTGTGTGGTTTGCGATAATTTTTTCAAATACATCGCAAATCTTTCGATGTTGGCATCGTCTAGAGCCGCTTCGATTTCGTCCAAAAGAGAGAATGGCAAAGGTTTGAGTCTCAAAATTGCAAACAACAATGCAATGGCTGTCAAGGTTTTCTCGCCACCGCTCAAAAGAGAAAGTTTGTTTGCTGCCTTGCCCGGCAATTGAACCATAATCTCCACGCCCGCTTCAAGTGGATCTTCCGCTTCGGTGAGTTCCAACTTGGCATTTCCGCCACCAAAGAGTTCTCTGAACACCACTTTGAAACTGTCGTTGATTTTTTCGAACTCGTTGTTGAATTTTGTCAACATTTCTGTCGAAAGATCTTTGATAATCTTAACCAAATCTTCTTCCGCCTTTTTGAGATCATCAGACTGAACGGTCATGTCATTGTATCTTTCAAGCAAGGTCGAAACATCTTCAATCGCGTGAACATTGACATAACCCAAAGCAGAAATATCTTTTTTGAGTTTGTTTATGTCGATCAATGCTTCTCTCAAATCAAAATCTGGTCGTCTAAATTCCAAACAATCAGAATAAGTCAGGTTGTATTCTTCATAAATTCGCTCTTGCATCGCTTCAAGTTCGGTGTCAACTTTGGTGAGATTTGCTTCTTCGCGGAATTTTCTGTCGTTGACTTTGGCAATCTCTTCCATGGCAGTCGTCTTTTGTTCATCCAATTTTTTGATGTTTGCCGAAACTTCAATCTTGCTGTTTTCCAATTCTTCTCGCTGTCTTCTCATCTTTTGCAAGTTGTCCTTTGCAAGCGAAGGTTTTGCGTTTTCGATTTGAACCCTGATGAGTTCTTCCGCGCCTGCAATAAACTTTTCGTTTTCCGCAAGATGAGATTTCAATGCCTCAATATTTGAGTTTTGCTTATCTTTTTCAATAAGCAAACGATCAATTTCGTCACAAACGGCTTTAAGTTTTTCTTCGCATGAAGCAATTTCAACCTTAATTGTTGTCATATTTGAGACGATTTCATCACGCTCTGTTCGAATTTTGTTATATCTCTCCTGCTTTTGTTTAACCAAAAGGTCTGCGTCTTCTTTGTTTCCACTCAACGCATTTTCCATGAGACTGGTTTGTGAAAGATCACTTTCGATGAGCTTGAGTTTGTTTTCAACAGTCACCTTTTCACGCTCATAATCTTGCTTCTCTTCCAAAAGTTCTGATAAATCTTTGTTGATTGCTTCCAATTTTTCTTGTTCTTTGGCGAGCAAGATTTCCAATTCGTTTTTCTTGCCGACAACCTCTTTTTCGGCATTTTTTGAACCTGTCAAATCCACTTTCAAATAATCAATCTTTCTTGTGATTTCAACATTCTTCATCGTCAGGTTTTCAATCTCTTCTGCAAGCGTTTCAATTTCGCGCTGACGAGAAATGAGATTGACAGCTTCGTTCTTCTTGCTTCCGCCCGTAAGTGAACCCTGTGTGCTGACCACGTCGCCTTCAAGAGTGACAATTCTGAACGAAAATCGGTTGTCACGCGCCAAATCGACCGCCGTGGCAAGCGTATCCACAATCACCGTTCCGCCAAGCAAGTTGCTGATGACGTTGTCAATCTTTTTGTCATATGAAATCAACTTGCTGGCAACACCAAACACCCCCTTTTTGCCAGAGATGAGTTGCTCGTCAAGACTTCTTCTCTTCATGCTGGAAATTGGAAGGAATGTTGCGCGTCCAAATTGGTTTTGTTTCAAATATGAAATCAAATCTTTTGCGCCATTTTCATCATAAGTGACAATGTTTTGCACAGCCGAGCCAAGTGCAACCTCAACTGCCGTTTCAAATTGTGCTGGAACTTTGATGAGTGATGCAAGCACGCCCACCATTTTGCTTTTGATGTTTGAGTTTCTTTCGCACTCTTTCAAGATTTTGCGCACACTGCTTGCATAGCCTTCATATTCCGCCTGCATTTCGCTCAAAAGTTTTTTGCGATTTTCATAAACCTTGATTTGAGTTGTCAGGTTTGCTTTTTCAGTTTCAAGATCAGAAATATCTCTTGTTGAAACAAAGATACGTCCTGAAATTTCTTCTGCTTCCGCCTTGATTTTTTCATAATCTTTTTGTGCTTTTTCAAGCATATCGGTGCTGTTCTTTTGCAATTTTTGCATGTTTTCAAGTTTATATTCCACTTCAATCAAGCTCTTACTCAAATTTTCTTGATTTTGCAAAAGAAGATTTTTCTCTGTCTGCAACCTTGTGGCACTGCTCTTTATGTCGGATAGCGAACCCAAAGTTTCGATGATTTTTTGTTGAGATTGCCCCGTTTCAGTTTCGCTTTGTGACATTTCATCAACAATAGCAAGATGTTTGTTGGAAAGTTCTTCATATGAAGTATTCAAAACTTTCAAACGTTCTTGCAAATTGGATTTTTCTTCATTTTTCTCTTTTTCGCTTTGAGTGCAATTTTCAAGGATAATCTGTGCGTTTGTGATATCCAAATTGATGCGGTCATTTTCTTTTTGTGTGAAATTGATTCTCTCACGCGTCACTTTGGTTTCGCCTTCTTGCTTTTCAAGTTCAACAGTAATTCGCAAAAGTTCATCGTTCAAAGCAGAGATTTTTTTGTCATAAGATGTGAGATTGTCCATCTGTTCATCATATTCTTTCGAAGCTCTTTCCAAATCAGTTTGTCGCGCAAAGAGTTCTTCTTCAATTGCCTGTAATTTTTGTTTGATTTGTTCCTTTGCAACATGAGAATTTTCATACTGAAAAACATAGGCATTCACTTCCAAATCTTTGAGTTGCCCTTTATATTCCAAATATTTTTTCGCATCTTCCGCCTGTTTTTTAAGGGGACCCATTTGACGCTCGATTTCTCCGCGAATGTCATCAATACGCGTCAAATTGTCTCGCGTGCGTTCAAGTTTGCGCTCTGCCTCCACCTTTCGCGACTTAAACTTGGCAATGCCGGCCGCCTCTTCAAACATAACTCGACGCTCTTCTGGTTTTTCATCAACGATTTCGCTGACCTTACCTTGACCAATGACGGAATATCCATTCTTTCCAATTCCACTGTCAAACAAAATATCTGTGATGTCCCGCAAACGGCAAGTGTTTTTGTTGATGAGATATTCACTCTCTCCAGAGCGATATAGTTTTCGCGTGATAGACAATTCGTCATACGCGATGTTGAAAAATCTGTCAGTATTGTCAAAAGTGAGAGTCACTTCACAATAGGACAAACTTTTTCGCTTTGCCGTACCTTTGAAAATGACATCTTGCATGTTATCACCACGCAAACTCTTCGCGCTTTGCTCACCCAAAACCCAGCGAATTGCATCCGAAACGTTACTTTTTCCACAACCGTTTGGCCCAACAATTGCAGTGAATCCGCCATTAAATTCAATGACAGTGCGGTCAGCAAACGATTTAAATCCAATCATTTCAATCTTTTTAAAATACATATATCATTTTTTCCTTTATATCAAAAATTTGTTGAGTTATTTCCATGTTTCTGGACGATTGGTTATATAAATATAACATCTCATTCTTCAAACAATTTTTTCATGGCAACAAATGCTGCATTCTGCTCGGCTTTGGTTTTATCTTTGCCATAACCTGTCGAAATCAAATCTTCATCCATAAAAAACTTTGCTTCAAAGCCACCTTCCACTCGTTCGGTTTCATACTTCATCGTACACTTGAAGTTTGCTTGCACCAACTCTTGAAGTTGAGATTTATAGTTGTCATTTTCGGCGTTTTCAAAATCGGTGATGTGAAGTTTGTCAGTGATAAATCCCCTTGCCTGTTCCAAACCGCCGTCAAGATAAATCCCTGCAATTATGCTTTCCATAATGTCGCCCTTGATGGCAGAAGTTATGTCTTGTTTCAAACTTTTGCCCTTAATCACAAATTCGGAAAGGTCCAACTCATCAAAAACTGCTGCAAGGTGGTTTTCAGAAACATAGTGTGCTCGCAAAACTGTCAACTCGCCCTCTTGTTTGTTGCTATTTTTGAAGAGAAATTCGCCAACAAGGAAATTTAATATGCTGTCACCCAAAAATTCAAGACGTTGATAGTTGTTCTTCGATTTTGAAGGATGTGTCAAAGCGCGTATGAGAAGGTCTTTGTCTTTGAATTTATATCCAATTTTTTTCTCGATTTTCTCTTCAAAAGTATTTTCATCGCCATTGTTTTTTTTCTTGTCTTTAATCATTTTACGCCTCAATTTCTTGTGTCATGGAAAGCACCATTTTTTCAATTTTTTCATTAAGTTTGTTCTCATCAAGTTTGACAACTTGCAAAATTGTGTTGCACACAACTTCTCTTTTCGCCGTGCCGTGAGTTTTGACAACAAGCTTTTTACATCCCAAAAATGGTGCACCGCCATATTTGTTTGCATCCATTTTGCGTTTGATGCCTTTAAATTTCCCCATCATAAGTGCACCAATCATGGAGAACAAATTCTTTTTGGCTTCTTTTTTGATCAATGCAGACATTCCACTTGCCACACCTTCAATTCCCTTCAAAAGCACGTTTCCCGCAAAGCCGTCTGTGACGATGACGTCAACATCGCCGGACATAACTTCTCTTGCTTCAACATTTCCAACAAAGTTGATTGGAAGTTTTTTCATAAGAGGATAAGTTGCCTTTGTAAGTTCATTGCCTTTGTGTTCTTCGGCACCGTTGTTGAGAAGTGCCACGCGAGGACGTTCGACATCCGACATAATGGAATAATAAGCAGACGCCATAATTGCAAAATACAACAAATGTTCAGTTTTGCAGTCAACATTTGCACCACTGTCACAAATCATGACAGTTTTTCCGTCCAATATTGTTGGCAAAATTGGCGAAAGTGCCGGACGAGAAATCCCCTTGATTCTTCCAATTTTCAAAATGGCACCCGTGAGCACCGCGCCTGTGCTTCCTGCCGAAACAAGTCCAACAACATCTTTGTTTTCCTTCAAAATGTCAAACGCGCGAACAAGCGAAGAATCTTTTTTCTGCCTTATTGCCACCGTTGGCGAATCATCATTCGAGATAACTTCACTTGCATTCACGATTTCAATTCGCTCATTGCGACCAGCCAAAATCTCTTGAATTTTTTTCTCGTTTCCGGTCAAAACAACCGTCAAATCCTTTCTTTTCTTAACAGCCAGCACAGCTCCTTCAACAATTTCAAGCGGAGCATAATCGCCACCGAATGCATCAACAACAACTTTCATATCAAACTCCTTTTGACATTTTTGCGATATGCATAAAATACCACTAATAGAATAACAAAAAACAGTCACAAAAGTCAAAAGAATGTGGAATAAAACTAAAATTTAACGCTCATATTTCATAAATTTGGCAATTTCAGACAAAATTGTTTATACAAACAAAAAAACCCAACCTAAGTTGGGCTTGGAAATCACACAAGATTGTGAAATTTTTTATTTCTTTGCACTTTTTTTGTCTTCGACAACAGTCTTGTTTTTATATGTGCCACAATTTTTGCAAACAACATGAGGCTTTTTAAGTTCGTGACATTTTGGACATTCAACAAGTGTTGGAGCTTCTGCCTTAAAGTTTGCAGAATTTCTTGTGTTTCTTCTTTGTTTTGAAACTTTCCCCTTTGGAACTGCCATTTTCTCTCTCCTTTTATATCAAGTTTAAAATTTTAATCAGCATCAACTCGCATATTATACAACAAAGCGAGCTGTTTGTCAACTCTTATTCACTCAATTTTCGCTGATTTTTTTATTTTTTTAAATTTTCTACGATTTTTTGAGTGTCAATCGCCATCATCAACTCTTCGTTTGTTGGAATAATGAAAATTTTGACTTTTGATTTTTTGGAAGAAATTTTCTCGATCTCTCCACGTCTGAAATTCTTATTTTTCTTTTTGTCAATCACAACACCAAGATTTTCCATATCACTGCAAACAGCTTCTCGCGTGTTGTCGCTGTTTTCCCCAATTCCGCCTGTGAAGACAATGGCATCAACTTTGTTCAACACTGCAAGATAACTTCCAACATGTTTTTTGATGGAATAGTGAAGCACATCAAGTGCAAGTTGACAATGTTCATCACCTTCCTTCGCCTTTGCAATCACTTCTCTTTGGTCACTGGATACACCAGAAACGCCATAAAGCCCGCACTCTTTGTTGAGATATGACAAACATTCGTCAACCGTCATCTTTTTCTTGTTGCACAAATATTGAACAACCGCTGGATCAATATCACCCGAACGAGTGCCCATAACAAGTCCTTGAAGCGGAGTGAAACCCATTGTGGTGTCCACACTCTGTCCGTTTTTGACAGCAGTGATGCTTGAACCATTTCCAAGATGGCAGATAATCAAATTGACATTCTCTGGTTTTTTGCCAAGCACTTTTGCTGTTTCAAGTGTGATGAACTTGTGGCTTGAACCGTGGAAGCCATATTTTCTTATGTGATATTTTTCTGCATCTTTATAGTTTATGGCATAGGTATATGCTTTCTCTGGCATTGTTGCGTGAAAAGCAGTGTCGAAAATCAACACATTTGGAACTTCAGGCATTGCTTTTTGGCAACCCAAAACACCTTTGACATTTGCTGGATTGTGAAGAGGTGCAAGATCGTCAAGTTTTGAGAGGTCTTTGAGAACTTTTGGAGTGACAAGCACACTTTCTTTAAACAACCATCCACCTTGGACAACTCTGTGACCAACAGCTTCAATCTCATCCAAAGATTTGATGACGCCATAATCCTTATTCACCAAAATTTCCAAAACTTTTGTGATTGCTTCTTCATGATTTTTTGCACCAGCAAATTCTTGTGTTCTTCCATCGTGCTTATAAGAAATAAACGGTTTTGGAAGACCAATTCTCTCGCAAACACCTTTTGCAATCACATTTTCTGTTTGCATATCAATGAGTTGATATTTAAGCGACGAACTGCCTGCATTAATAACCAAAATTTTCATAATAAACTCCTTAATTTTCTATTTTTCTTTGTCTTCCACTTGCAGTGCAGTTATGGCACTGACAACAACAATATCTTCCACACTGCAACCGCGTGAAAGGTCGTTGATTGGTTTTTTCAAGCCTTGCAAAATCGGTCCAACAGCATTCAATCCACCAACATACTGAAAAACTTTATAGCAAATGTTTCCAGCTTGCAAGTTTGGAAAAATAAGCACATTGGCATCACCTTTCAAAGCACTATCTTTTGCCTTATGTTCTGCCACAGATGGAACCATAGCAGCATCAAACTGCAACTCTCCGTCGCAAATGACGTCTTTTTCTTTCTTTTGAAATTTTTCAAAGGCTGTGCGCACTTTGTCCACTTCTTCCGACTTGGCACTTCCTTTGGAAGAATACGACAAAAACGCTACCTTAGGCTCCAACCCAAACATTTTGGCACTCTTGGCACTTTGACTTGCAATAGAGCAGAGCTCGTCTGCATTTGGATTTTGCAGAACTCCGCAATCGGACAAAATCAGCGCCTTGCCTTTGAGAAAATCATTTTTTCCATAAACCAAAAAGAAGGACGAAACCGGTTCTTTTTTGCTTTTGCTTTTGATGATTTGAAGAGCTGGACGAACGGTTGTGGCTGTTGTTGCTTCTGCGCCTGCCACCATGCCGTCTGCATATCCGCACTCCACAAGAAGAGTGGCAAAATAATATGGATCCTTTTCAAGCTCATCTGCTTCTTCCAAAGTCAGTCCCTTTTCCTTACGTTTGTTATAAAGTGTTTTGACAAGTTTTTCTCTTTCAGGGAAAGTGACCGGATTGACAATATCAAACTTTTCAAACACCTTATCACGCAAGATAAGTGCACTTGCGTCACCCACCAACAAAACCTTGACAATTTTTTTCTTTTGAAGAATTTTCACCGCTTCAACGGTTCTGTCCGAAAAACTCGCCTCTGGAAAAACAATCGTTTTTTGTCGTTTTTTTGCTTCATCAAGAATTTTTTCAATTTTAAACATATCATCCTCATTCTTTTTTGAAAATTTATCAAATAAAATGATTGTATAGCACTGTCTTATTTTAAAGAAAAAATGATGTCTATGTCAAATATTTTTGGGAGAAAAAACAGAAAAATGTCAAAATTTATGAAAATTATTCGACAAGATTACACCAAAATCATTCTTTCGGCTTTTGTTATATTTTTTCTCGTGTGCATGATTGCACAACCAGACAAATTTATCTCCACATCTTTGGACGGGTTGTCAGCTTGGGCATTCAATGTGTTGCCAAGTGTACTTCCGTTCATGTTCTTCACAAAAGTGCTGTCATCTCTTGACAGCATAAGCACCTTAACTCGCCCTTTCTCTTCAATAAGTCGAACGCTTTTCAAAACTCCGCCAATTTCAATCTACACATTTTTCATGGCAATACTTTCAGGCTATCCTGTCGGTTCGAAGATGGTCGCTGACTTATATTTGCAAGGAAAAATCTCCCGCGAAGATGCCTTCAAAATGACGTCTTTTTGTTCGACTTCTGGGCCAATGTTTATCGTTGGCGCGGTTGGTGTTGGAATGTTCCACAGTGCAAAGATAGGATATATTTTGTTTGCAAGTCACCTGCTTGGAGCTCTCTTGAATGGAATTTTATATCGAAATTTGAAATTAAAAAACGAAGAAAAAGTTGAAAATATCTTGTTGAACGAGAACTCGAAAAGAATATCACTTTCTGACATAGTCTTAAACTCCGTTCTATCAATTTTGTCAGTAGGATGTATAATCACCATTTTCTTCATTGTCATCGAATGTTTTGAGCCAATATTGTCACTCTTTCCACAAAACATTTCCTATTTCTTGGAAGGTGTTATTGAAATAACAAAAGGATGTTTGGACATTTCCACACTTCCAAACATCGCTCTCGCAACAATTTTATCTTCTTTTGTGATAAGTTTTGGTGGAATTTCGACAATTTTGCAATCTCTCACAATGCTGAACTCTGTCAAAATGCCAATCAAACTCTTTGTCTTGCAAAAATTCACTCACGCTTGTCTGTCAGCCGTCGTCGCAATCATTTTGGTGCTGATTTTTTGAAAAATTCTTCGCACAAACTATTGCCGAATAATCTCCTAAAAAACTGCGCCAAGTCGCAAAAGTTTTGGGTTTATTTATGTTTCACTAAACGAACAATCGCTGTGTTTTATGCATATGATCAAAACTTCGCTGATATTTTTATTCTGCGTTTAACTTCAAAATCTCTGCGCGTGCCAATTCGTCACAGCGGTTGTTATATTCATTGTCAGCATGCCCCTTAACCTTATTGAAAGTGACATCCAATTTCTCTGTGAGAGAAAGAAGTCTTTGCCACAAATCTTTGTTTAAGACATCCCCTTTTCCACTCGTCTTCCAATTGTTTTTCTGCCAACTGTCAAGCCAATTTTGGTTGAAAGCGTTGACAACGTAGGCACTGTCGCTGTAAATTTGCACAGGAATTTGGGTCTTCACGCTCTCCAATGCCATGATCACAGCCATAAGCTCCATGCGATTGTTGGTTGTCATATCTTCACCGCCAGAGAGAACTTTTTCTTTGCCTTTATATGACAATATGCTTGCCCAGCCACCTGCACCCGGATTTCCAGAGCAAGCGCCGTCGGTGTAAATCACCACAGCGTTTTCGTCATCTATTTTTGTCTGTTTTTCTTCTTCCATTTTAAGCGAGTCACAAACTTCTTGAAGTTCCACCTTACATCCCGAAAGTTTTGGGCAAACATGTTCGCCATCGCCGTTTTTTCTTGGAAAAATGTGAAAATGAAGATGCATAACCGACTGTCCCGCTGACTCGCCAGTGTTGTTCAAAAGGTTAAATCCATCAAATCCGCAATCTTCAACAAAATGATTGCCAACCTTTTTGCATCCCTCAATAACTCGAGCTAAGGTTGAGTTATCACAAGTCTGGACATTTTGAAAGTGCTTTTTTGGAACGACAAGCGTGTGCCCGTAAAGATCATTCGAAGCATCCAAAAACGCCAAGACAAAGTCGTCTTCATAGATTTTATAGCAAGGAATTTCGCCCTTGACAATCTTACAAAAAATGCAATCTTTCACGAATTATCTCCAAAACAAATTTTCAATCATTTATAAATTCTTGTGCAAGCGCAAGCAAGAACTTTTGGACCCGTGTGAGTGGCAATTGAAAGTGGAAGTTCGGCAATATATCTCAATTCAATATTTGGAAACAGTTCTTTGAGTTCTTTTGCCAATTCCATTGCTTGTTCAGCGTTGCGAGTGTGAGCAATATCAATTCTCATACAGTCATCAGCAACAAATTTTGCAAAGCGTCCTTCCAAATCTTTTTTGATTGCTCCAATCATCTTTGCTTTTGCGCTTTTCATGTTCATAACTTTTGCGAAGCTGTCCAACTTTCCGCCTTGAAGTTGAAGAACAGGTTTGATGTTGAGAACTGTTCCAATTGCCGCAGCGGCAGGTGTGATTCTTCCACCCTGTTTGAGATATTTCAAAGTGTCAACCACAATATAGATTGAAGAATCAAGTGCTGTTTCTTCCAGCCATTCTTTGATTTCTTTGGCATCCTTGCCTTCTTTCAACATGTTTAAAGCATCCACAACAGATTCTTTCATTGTGATTGAAACGCGTTTGTTGTCCACCACCTGCACCTTGCCATTGAAACTTTGTGCAAAACTTTTTGCAGTTTCGCAACTTTGGCTGAGGCCGCTGGACATTGGAATATGCACAATTTCGTCATAATCTTTCAAAAGTGATTTCCAAAGATTGACAATTTCGTTGATATTTGGTTGTGAAGTGGTGATTCTCTTTCCACTTTTTTGAATATCATAAAATTTTTCCTGAGTCAAATTGACTCCTTCAAAAAACTCTTCTCCCTCGATAATGAAAGGCATAGGAACAAGAAAGCATCCCCAAGCTTCCGCCTCTTCAGCAGTGATTCCACTGTTTGTGTCTGTCACAATTGCAATTTTTTTCATAATACCCTCCCATAGTAAACAACATCAAATTTGATGTCATCATTTAAGTATGATATCATACTTAAAATAATTTTCAAAACAAATTTTTGACAAAATTTCAATTTTAGGAATAAAAAATTTTATGTTCACGATAAGTCTATGCATGATTGTCAAAAATGAAAGTGCCGTTTTGAAACGCGCACTTGATTGCGTCAAAAAGTTCGCCGATGAAATTATCATTGTGGACACCGGTTCAGAGGACAACACCAAAGAAATTGCAAAAAAGTTCACCGAAAAAGTTTATGACTTTGCGTGGTGCGACGATTTTTCCAAGGCAAGAAATTTTTCTTTTTCTCTTGCTTCGTGTGACTACCAAATGTGGTTGGACGCCGACGATGTCATCACCGATGAAAATATACAAAAAATCAACGCACTCAAAAATAACTTTGCAGATGTCGACGTGTTTATGTGCAAATATTCCACAGGATTTGACAGTGAAAATCAGCCCAGCATCACTTATTTTCGCGAGCGAATTTTGAAGCGCGCCGACAATTTCAAATGGCAAGGATTTGTGCATGAAGTGATTGCTCCTTGCGGAAAGATTGAATATACCGACATTGAGATTGAGCACCACAAAGTCGTGGCTGGCGATCCAAAACGCAACTTGAAATTATATCAAAAAGCACTCAAAAAAGGTGTGCAGTTCAGCCCACGCGAGTTATATTATTATGCCCGCGAACTCTTCTATACCGGACAATATCGAAAGTCAGCGCAATACTTGAAAAAATTTTTAAAAATTGAAGGAACATATCCTCCCGACCACTTCGGCGCACACATCATGTTGTGCGATTGTTTTTTGGCTATGAATGAAGAAGAAAAAGCATTGAACATTTTGTTTTCATATATGAAATACAACCCGCCAAACGCCGAAATATGTTGCAAACTCGCCTATATTTTCGACAAATTAAAGAACACAGAGTGTGCGATTTTTTGGTTTAAAACTGCCCTTATCTCTCAGCCACAAACGCAAGGTTTCGTCAAAAAAGACTGTCAAGATTTCACTCCACTTGTTGAACTTTCACGACTGCTCTATCAAAAAGACTATGCCTATGCAAAAGAGTGCCACAAAAAAGCGAAAGCCATTCACCCAAATCACTTTGCCGTGAAATTTAACGACAAGTTTTTCACAGTTTAAAAAAAATCACTTAACGTGATTTTTTATAATGTTCTTTCATCTGTTCTTTCATTATTGATTAATGGAGTTTTGTCATTTTCTTTTTCATACCAATAACAAGAAATTTCACCCTCTTTATCTTTTTCAACAATTCTCACTCTGTTTCCAAATTCGATCACAATTTTGCCGCACTGTCCTGATTTAATAAGATTTTTTGCATCTGAGTCTACCATATGAACATAACTTCCCATTTGTGCAACGGCATAAAGTACACTCTTTTCTGTGCGAATCCGAAAGCTTTCTCCTTCTTTTATGTCTGGTTCTTCTTCAATCCACCACATACTTTTCCCATAATTTTTCATAAATTTTTACCTCCCTCATTAAGAATGATATCACAAATTTCGACATTTGTCAATAGGTTTGCAAAATTTTAAAATTTTTAGCAACAAATACGTCACAAAAAACAAATTTATTTTTGCAAAACGTTTGATTTTTTATGTAAAGTGTGCTAAACTTGTCAAAGTTTAAACTTGTGCAGAGGTGTCCGAGCGGTTTAAGGTGCAGCCCTGGAAAGGCTGTGTGCGAGAAATCGCACCAAGAGTTCGAATCTCTTCCTCTGCGCCACATACTTTTTTAAAAAAATATGCAAAAAGAAATCAAGTACTTTCTTGCTCGCGCTAATTATTAAGATAAATTTCTTTGCGTATGACGGCTATAAAGCACACAAACTTCACTCTAATTACCTAATTAAGGAGAAAAAGTGGAATCGAACAATTATGCAGTTATTTTTGATATGGACGGAGTCATTTTTGACTCTGAAAAAACATGGAAAAAACAATTTAGAAAAACTTGCCATCTATATCACATCAAGTTTTCGGAAAAATATCGCCAATCACTTTCTGGAAAAATCGAGCAAAAAGTGATGGAGCAACTTCAAAAAGATTATGATTTCGATGCAAACAAATTTTGGGAAAAATTGACATCTCTTGTCTTTAAAGAACTGTGTGAAAAAGGCGCGCCCTTGAAGGATAAAAATTTTGCAAATCACATTGCAAAATTGAAAAACAAAGGTTTCAAAATCGCTCTCGTCTCCAGCAATGACAATGAAAGAGTAAGTGTCATGTTTGAAAAAGTTGGATTGAAAGCAAGCGAACTTTTTGATGTTATTGTCACAGGCAATGATGTTTCATTTGGAAAGCCCGCCCCTGATTGTTATAACATGGCTTGCAAAAAGCTGAAGATAAAAAATGAAAATTGTTTTGTTCTTGAAGATTCAAAAAATGGTATAATCTCCGCCCACACTGCAAACTGTCGAACAATCATGGTGATTGATTTGATCAAGCCGACTACAGAAATAAAAAGCATTTGTGAAAAGGTTTACAAAAACATGAAGCAAGCACTCAAATACATATCAAAGCAAACAAATAAAAATAAGTTTTAATTGATGTCATTGAAAAGAAATAAAAACAAAATATAGTGTGGTATGCAATGCATAATACACTATATTTTGTTGTAGTATGCATAATTTTAAACAATTTTGTCTATTCGTTTTTCAATCACTCAATTCAGGGTTTCACCATTTTTTGTCAATGATTCCACCGCCAAGACAAGTGCCTTCATCGGTGTATAGCACCACAAATTGCCCCTCCGTGATTGCGCGCTGCTTTTCAACAAAATCGACTTTGATTTCGTGCTCGCCTGTGACCGTGACATGCACTTTTTGGTCTGGCTGACGATAGCGAAATTTGGCAAAGCAATCAAATTCTTTTTCCTTTGGTTTCTCTGGAATCCAATTGAAAGTGTTGGCATCAAGCCCGTTTGAAAAAAGTTCATCACACTCTCCTTGACTGACATAGAGAATGTTTTTCTCCAAATCTTTTTTGATGACAAACCAGCGTTCACCATTGCCGTCATGTTTTCCGCCAATGTTAAGCCCACGACGCTGACCAATAGTGTAATACATCAGCCCCTCGTGTCGCCCAACAACTTTGCCGTCAAGTGTGCAAATATTCCCCGGTTGAGCAGGAAGATATTCCTTCAAAAATTTCCTGAAATTTCTCTCGCCAATAAAACAAATTCCTGTGGAATCCTTTTTCTCTGCATTGGAAAGGTCAAGCTCTTTTGCAATCTCACGAACCTTTGTTTTTTCAATGTCAGCAAGTGGAAAAATCACAGAAGAAAGTTGTTCTTGTGAAAGTTGATTTAAAAAATATGACTGGTCTTTTGTCAAGTCTTTCGCCTTCGCCAAATACGTCCTGCCGTTCTTTTGATAGGTCTTTGCATAGTGCCCTGTGGCAATCATGTCCGCCCCCAACTGTCTTGCCTTTTCCAAAAATGGACCAAATTTGATTTCTCGATTACACAAAACATCTGGATTTGGCGTGCGTCCGGCTTTATATTCATCCAAGAAATATTGAAAGACGCGTTGATAATATTCCTTGGCATAGTTCACAGAAAAATACGGAATGCCAATTTTGTTGCACACTCTTTTCACATCTTCAAAGTCGTCTTCCGCAGTGCACTCTTCACCTTCTTCCCAATTTATCATGAAAAGCCCGATCACTTCATGCCCTTGTTGTTTCAAAAGGTATGCTGCAACACTGCTGTCAACACCACCAGAAATTCCAACAACAACTCTCATTTTTCATCCCCACCAATTTTCTTTTTATCAAGTTCCAAAACACGCCTGATGATTTTGTATGCATCCTTTGAGTTTTTTCTCACTTCGACATCACGCAAAATTGCACCAGACGAGTTCTGTTTTTGACGTTTATTGTTCTCTCTTTCAAGTTCATCACGCATTTTTTCAAAATCTTCACGCATAGATTTCAAATCTTCTTCAACTTCCTTGGTCAAGTCTATGGTGATTGGAACTTTAAATTTGTTTGAAAGTACATAAACCAAACTTATCATCCACGCAAAAGCAGCCACACCGATTGGACAATAAAGATAATAAGTTTCCAAAATCTCCACCATTTGTGCGTTGAAAACGGTGCAAAATATGAGATAGACAAACGACGCAGTCATCAACCACGCCTTGACATATTTGCCAACATAATAATAATGCCCACCAAAAATACCCGTGAAAATGGCAAGCAAAATAAGTTTCCATCGCTTGACATCCTTTGGCAAATCTTTGGTGTAGATCACATAGTCATAATCAAAGTGAATCAACTTTTTCTTTGCCGCCTTGTTGGAAGCAAACTTCAAACGAGAAAAAACCAAATCGCACTCTTCACATTTGGTTTGATTGGCAAGACAACTGTTTCCACAGCGCGGACATTTTTTGTATAATCTATTTTTTCGTTTCACTGAGTTATTTTAAATAATTTTCAGCACATTGTCAAGCGAACACACTGAAAAACATCGCAAGGCGCCCCCATATCGTAAGTCACTGCAATAAACAATCCACCTCAAATGCTTCACGCACATAAAATTCACGCCACTATAAAAATTCACGCATAAAATTTTCACGCCACATCTTTCAATTTTTCAACCGCCTTGTTGAAATAGACAAATGAAGGTTTGTCGTCTGAAACAACACGAAGCACACTTTCAAGTTCTGTTTTTGCAAGTTCATAATTTTTTGAATTGTAAGCTCTCACACCGCTTTCAAATTTTCCCTTCATCTTTTTCAATTTTTCTCGCTTGTTTTTTTGATAATAATTCAAACTTTCATAAAGTGGCACCTGAGAGCCGTTCTCCAAAGAAAGTGCTCCGACAAAGCGATAAGCAAATTCGAAATTTTGCGGAAGTTCGTTGAGAGAGGACTTGGAAAGAATGAGTTTTGTGCCAATGAAAAGATTTATCTCTTCCATTTTGCTCGACAGATTGACAACATCCGAGATTATTGTCGGGCTTTTGTGCTCATCTTCGCCAACAACTCCAAAAACAACCTCTCCCGTGTTTATGGAAATTCGAGCATCAATGTTTGTCTTTTTTGACTTATTCCTAACTTCAATCGCTTTCAAAATTGCGTGTGCACATTCAATGCCATTTTGTGGTTTCGAAAAGACTGCAACCACCCCGTCGCCGAGATATTTATCAATAAACCCGTCATATTTGCGGATAAGCGGTGCAACAACATTGAGATAGGAATTGATGTAATTGAAGTTCTCTTCCAAACTCAAACTGTGACTCTCATTTGTCGGATTTCTCAAATCACAAAACAGTGTTGTCGCGATTTTTTTCACCTGCTTTCCAAGTTCAAGCTCTTCAATTCCGCTTTTACCCATAAATTTTGTGAACTGTCTCGAAACAAACTTTTGCGCTTCCAAATTTGCCTTTCTAATTTTGTTTTCATTTTTCTTATAGTTGTAATTGATTTTGTTTAACGAATTTTCAATTCCCTTAAACTGTTTGCCACCGCCCACTTTGAAATCGTCTTCCTTGATTCGCCCGTCACCAAGTTTTTCTGTTGCCTTTTCCACTTTGGAAAGCGGACGACAAGAAAAAAGAAGAATGACAAAAACAACAACCAAATAAATCAAAGTCGCAAGCCCCGCCCAAAGAAGATTGTTATACGAATCTTCCGCCGTGGCGATGTTTAATGTGGAGCGAACCGACTCTGCAAGTGTGCCTGTCATATCTTTGACAGTGACGATATAGACCATGAAAGCGCCATAGACAAGGGTCAGTGGAGCAACTGAAAAGAAAATCGCATTTGAAAGACGTTGCGTTTTCAAAAACCTGAAAAATAGAATTGTTGAAAAAATGGCTGAAAGAATTTGAAGTGCAAGAGCAAGCCACGCAAGTGCTGTGAAGTCAAAAACAAAACCATCGCCTGTTGGAACAATCGCTGAAAAAAGATATTGCGCCAGGAAGATGTTTGCAACAAAAAGTGCAATTGTTATGACTGTCAAAATTTTTGTCGAGGTTCTCATGCGCTTATTTTGGTGAAATAAAAAGCTTATATACATAAGAAATTTGTCGAATTTTGAAATTGTGATGTATATCTAAAAAAAATCCGTTCAAAATAATTCAAAAGGAGAAGTTTATGGACGAAAAAGAAAAACTCACCGAATATCTCAATGCAATCTATCAAAACACACGCACAGCCATTCAATCGATTGAAGACATCATCACAAAGACGGAAGATAAGAAATTGATTGAAGAGCTTGCCAAGGAAGAAGATGAATACACCTGCCTTGCCAAAGAGTGTGAGCAATTTGCAAAAGCGGAGAAAATTGAAGACATCAAAGACAACAATTGGATTGAAAAAGCAAAACTTTGGAGCGCAATCAACATGGGCACAATGCTGGACAAAACTTCGCGAAATATTGCTGAAATGATGCTTATTGGCACATTTATGGGCATCATCACTTGCATTAAAGATAAGGATGATCACAAAAACATTTCTGCCGAACTTGACGAAATCATTGACAAACTATATGAATTTGAGCGACACAACATCGACCGACTGCTTCCATTTTTGGAAGAAAAATAAGTTTTTGGAGTAGAGCTCTTTTCAAATGTATTTTTGGAAGAAGAGAGCTTTTTGGAAAGAATTTTTCAAAGGCAGTTTGGAAAAGAGTGAATTTTTTAAATGGTCTTAAATATGTCTTTGAGTTCGCAGTCATAGCCATAAGAAAGCGAAAGATTGACGACCATTTTTTCACTTATATTCACAACCCGACCGTTTTCAAGCACAAGACAAAAAATATGTGTTTTTGAAGACTGCATTTTTGCAAGCAGGTCCTTGATTTTGACGTCCGGATTGACATAACAGACAGTTGGCTTCACAAAATTTTTTGTTTGTTTGCAAAATATGTTGATTTTCTCATATTTGGTGGAAAAGTTTAAATCAAGCACCCCCGTAATTAAAAAAAATGCAAACAGCAAATAAGTTGGATTGAAATTTTTGAAAACAAAAACCACAAACAAAACCATAAAAAAGACACTCAAAACAACATTATTCAAGATTGTGATTTTTTTCGCTCGCTTTTCGTCACAAAACTGCGAAAATGTTGCCACAAAAACCCGCCCACCATCAAGCGGATAGGCTGGCAAAAGGTTGAGAAGTGCCAAAATCACTGAAATCTCAACAAAACTTGAAGTGAAAACATAGACATTTGGAAACAACCACCAAACGCCAACTGTCAGAAAACCTGAAAGGATGTTTGCAAACGGCCCAGCAAGCGCAATTTTGATTTCATGATGGAAGTCCAAATTTTGTTGAAAGTATGACAACGCAACGCCGTATGGCGAAAGCGAAAACCTTGAAAGAGCATAGCCCAAACGTTTGGCAGTCAAAAAATGCCCCAACTCATGGACAGCAACGGCAAGCACATAGGAAAGAGCTGACACCACTCCCACGCAGACAAACAGCCATATCCAAATGATGACGCTGACAGGATGAATAGAAAATTTTTTATCACATTTTTTCAAATTTTTCATAGAAACACGCCAAGGCAGACCGCCACAACAATCACCGTCATCACACAAGCGCACAAAGTGAAGACAAAGAACTTCAAAGAAAATCGATGCTTTAATTTTGTTTGATGATAGTTTTTGCCATATAACTTTTGCTTATCCATGAAAATATTATATGCACGAAAAAATGCAATAAAACAGGTCACATAAACTTATTAAAAAAAGGTGATAAATTTTTATCACCTTCGTTCACGCACCAACATCGGCACTGTCAATCGTCTGCAGGTTTTCTTCGTCTTTCAAGAAGTCTGGCAATTCTTCTTCATCAGGAAGTTTAAACTCGTTGTAAAGACTGTCGCTCTGTGGTGTCATCTCACCTTCTTCAATCACCTTAATTCTCTCCAAAAGTCCTTCATAATCAGGCAATTCTGCCAAATCGGTGAGATTAAATCTCTTTAAAAAGTTATCGGTCGTTCCAAAAAGAAGTGGCTTGCCAACTGCATCTTTGCGTCCCACCACTTCAATGACATTTTGGTCAAGAAGAATTTGAATGGCATAGTCGCAATTGTTGACGCCTCTTATCTCTTCAACTTCCAATTTTGTGACAGGTTGTTTATACGCGATGATGGCAAGCGTTTCAAGAGCCGCACGCGTCAATGATTTTTCGCGGATAGGGTTCAGCACTTCGCTTATATAATCAGCATATTCTGGATTTGATGCAAGTTGCAATTTGTTTTTGTATGTGATGATGTGAATACCTTTTTCATCACAATATTCTTTTTTGAGTTCTTCCACCACCTTGTCAAGTTCTTTGTCTGTCAAATTCAATTTTTGAATGATGAAATCGCGTTCAATTCCCTCGCCTGCAACAAAAAGAATGGAAAGCACAATATCCTTTAAATTTTTCTTATTTTCCACGTTCATACTCACCCCTCATTTGCCGTAATGACAATTTTTCCAAAAATACCGCTTTGAATGGCTTTGATTGTTTGCAATTTCAACAGTTCCAAAAGTGCCAAGAAAGTGTTTATCAATTCGCTTTTTGTCATGTCGTCATCAAACAATTCTTCAAACTCAAAGCGCTTTTTCTCTTTCGCAAAATTTCGAATGGAAATGATTTTTTCTGCCACAGTGAAACGATCTTTGATAATCTTTTTCGGTCCTTCATTTTTGATAACTTTTTTCATTTCTTCGCGTGCCATCAACTTTGCAAAAGCATCAAGCAGTTGGTCAAGCACCATGTCTTTGACGATGATCTTGACTTTTTCTGTTTCTTTCCCTGGTGCTCGATACATCTTGTTGACATCTTCAATCTCTTTCATGTTTTTGCTTGCTTCTTTGAAGAGTTCATATTCCTTCAAGCGACGCAAAAGCACCGCCTCTTCGTCTTCTTCATCCAAAACCTCTTCTTTTTCCACCGGCAAGATGCTCTTCGACTTGATTTCAATCAAGGTTGCCGCCACAGTGATGAACTCACTCGCCTTGTCCATGTCAACACTTTTGATGTCTTGCATATATTCAAGATATTGCTCTGTGATGTCAGCAAGTTTGACTGTGGTGATGTCAAGTTTTGCTTCTTTGATGAGATGCAACAAAAGATCAAGTGGGCCCTCAAAATTGTCCAACTTAAATCGATAGTTCCCCGACTCCAAAAGCATATCTTGTTGTTCTTCACTTTCGGTTGATGTGACAAGCGAATCTTCTGTCGTTTCCATACCTTGACATTATATCATCATTCACACAAGAAAGGCAAACAAATTTCAACAAAAAAAGGTGTGATTTGCACACCTTCATTTTGAATAAGTTTAATTCAATCACCAATTCTCAACAATCTTTTGCGTTGTTTCAAACCAAGACAAATGTTTGACATCTTCTCTCACAACAATTGGAATTCTTTTTATGATTTGTCCGTCTTTCGTGACCACAACTTCTCCAACTTTTTCGCCCGATTTGGTTGGCGCTTTGATTGTTTCTTGAACTTCCACGTTGACTTCATAGCCAAACGTTCCACCCTTTTTGACAACGGCAGAAAAGTCTTCTTCGGCAAAAACGTCGACATTTTCCACCTTACCCTTGCTCACTTCAATATTTTGAATCGCAACTGAACTGTCCACCAATTTTTCACTTTCAAAATTTGCAAAACCATAGTTTAAAAGTGAAGCGCTTTCATTGAATCTTGTTGAACTGTTCGATGCACCAACAATGACCGAAATCAATCTCATGTCACCGCGTTTTGCAGAAGCCCCAAGACAACATCCCGCTTCGTTTGTCGAACCCGTCTTTCCGCCGTCGCAACCTTGATAATATCGAATAAGTCTGTTTGTGTTGACAAGTTCTGTTTTTCGACCAGACGGATGAATAAGTTCGTCCATCCAAATTGTCGAATATTTGTGATATTGCTCATGCTTCAAAATCTCTTTCAAAACAATCGCGGTGTCCTTTGCGGAAGAATATTGTTCAGGTGCTGGCAAGCCAGTGCAATTGACGTAATTTGTGTCCTGCATTCCAAGTTCTTTTGCACGCTTGTTCATTCGATTGACAAAAGCTTTTTCATTGCCGTTAAAATATTCTGCAAGTGCAACCGAAGCATCGTTGGCGGAAGCTATGATCACCGATTTCAACAAGTCCTCAAAAGAATAGTCCACATAAGGATCAAGAAAGACTTGCGAGCCACCCATGCTCGACGCGTTTTCGGTTGTGGTGATCAGCGTGTCGAGAGAGATGTTGCCCGCGTCAAGCTCTTCAAGTGCAATCAAAATGGTCATCAGTTTGACCATACTTGCAACAGGAAGATGCTCTGTTTCATCTTTGGCGAAGAGAATTTCTCCGCTGTCATATTCCACCAAAATAGCACTCTTGCTGGTCAAATCAACTTCTGAATTTGCGTATGCCTTTTGCACAAAACCTTGCATACTACCACAAAATATACCTAGTATGAGCATGCATACTACACCAAATATTGAAATTTGCTTTAATATGTAATTTAATCGACTCATTTCAAATTTCTCCTTTTGTATAGTTTTTTCAAAAGGAAAAAATTTATACTAGTTGAAAAAATATATAAAAATCAAATGACCATAATCACCCGACCACTCAAAAGCAAAAGAAGTGTTGTTTCTGTCAAGTTGATCAAAAGCAAAATCAAAAAGCCAATGAAAACAAATATCAGCCGATTGCAATCTGCACCGCCAAATTTTTTGCAGTTGTGATTTATCTGCACCAAAATCAAATAGAACATCAACAACGCAAAGAGCGTCACAACTTGGCAAGGCAAGATGATGACCACCGCTGTGAATGCCGAACCAATTCCATAAAAGATGAAAATCAATGCAAAATTGAGTCCAAAAAGATATGCGCGATAGACAAACAAAAAAAGTGACAAAGGAAAGAGATATGGCGAAAAAGAAAGCGCAATCAAAACAAGAACATTGACAAGCAAAGAAAAACATCGCGAGCCAAAAGCCGAAGCGGATGCCACAAAGCCGGAATAAAAATCACTCAACGAAATCTCACGCAAGTTGCACAAATCGTTCAAATTGCTTCTTATCGCCACAAAAACACCTGTGGCAATTGCAATCAAAATGAATATTGTGGCAACAATGATCTTTGCCTTGTTTGCTTTCACAGAGTTGACACACGAAAATCTCAACCCGTTGATGAACGAGTGTGCTTTATATGACCTTATCATATCTTATCTTATTAATGAAAATGAAAGATAAGAACATTTTGTTTCAAACCACCTTCTCTTGTCTTGCGAGATTTCTCTTTTGACATTAATATTTTCCCCACCAATCATCCTTTCAAACAACAGTCATTTCAACCGAACGATTTGTTTTCTAACTGTTTTTTTTGAAAGAAAATTATTTTTTGCTGTTATTTTTTGAAATGTAGAAGTTCGCAAGCCACAATCTTCAGTTGCTCATAAGTTATCCCGCCCTGAAAATATGCGATGTATGGTTTTTTGATTGGACTGTCGCACGAAAGTTCCAGCGATGCTCCTTCAACAAATGTCCCTGCCGCCATAATCACGTCAGTGGTATATCCCGCCATTGCATACGGCATTGGCACAAAACTGCTGTCCACCGGCGATAATTTTTGAATGAGTTGCACAAAACGAATGAGTTCTTCTTTGCTGTCAAACACAACACTCTTGATGATGTCGCAAGGCTTGTCGTTTGAATTTGGAATGATTTCATAACCTTGTTTTTTCATGACTTCACCAATAAGGAGACTTCCTTTCACAGCTTGGCTGACAACATGTGGCGCAAGGAAAAGACCTTGATAGAAAAGTCGATATCCTGCCTCATAACTGCCTGTTTCGCGACCGAGAGATGGACAAGTGAAACGATTTTCAATCTTTTCCAAGGCATTTTTTGTTCCAACAATATATCCGCCTGTTGGAGCCAACGATCCGCCCAAATTTTTGATGAAAGAACCCATGCAAACATCCGCGCCAACATTTGTTGGCTCAATGTCTTCAACAAATTCGCCGTAGCAATTATCCACAACAATAAAAGAATTCGGTGAAAGGCGCTTGATTTCGGCAAAAACAGACTTCATTTCATAGCACGAAAGCGCTCTTCGGCTGGAATATCCTCTTGATTTTTGGACAAAAATCACCCGCGGTTTCAATTTTTTGACCGCTTTAAAGATTTTTTCTTCATCAAAATTGCCGTTTTTTAAGTCAATAAACTTGAAGTTCACGCCCAAACTTTCCAAACTGCCGTTATCTTTGCCATACAGCGTGTCTGTCAAAGTGTCATATAAATCGCCAGTTATGGAAAGAAGCAAATCTTTCGGGCGTAAAAGTCCATACAACGCCGTGGCAATCGTGTGTGTTCCGCAAGTGAGATGTGGCGAACAAAGTGCATCTTCAGCACCAAAAATCTTTGCCACCACCTTGGCAAAATCGTCACGCCCTTTGTCGGTGTAACCATAACCCGTCGTTCCAACAAAATGCGATGTTGTCACCCCAATTTCACGAAAGGCATCAAGCACTTTTTTTTGATTGACAAATGCCACACGCTCCACTTCTTTGAAAAGCGGTTCAAGGCTGTTTTCAATCTCTTCAATTTGATTCAAACATTCTTTCTTCATTTTTTCAAAAAATCCTCCACCAATTTTTCCACACTTGCAAGCGCTTTCGTTTTGTCTATAGCATCCACAAAGACAACATTTTCCATACCACGCAAGAAAGTCATCTGCCTTTTTGCATAATTTCGACTGTGTTGTTTGACAAGTTCCACACACCTTTCCAGCGAAATTTCTCCATCAAGATGAGAGAGCACTTCTTTATATCCAATTGCATGCATAGATTGATTTTCTTTTGTCAAACCCTTCGCTTTGAGTGAACACACTTCTTCAACAAGCCCAGCTGAAATCATTTCATCCACGCGTATGTTTATGTCCGCATAAAGCAAATCTCTTGGTTTGTTCAGTGCGATGATAAGTGGCTCCACGTCCACACTTGATGTCTTTTTCTCTCCATGAAAAAGTGCAATTTCCAGCGCCCTGATAAGACGCACCTGGTTGTTTTTATCGGTATTTTCCGCCATTTTTGGATCGAGAGCTTTCAACCGCTCAAACAACGCGTCATTTCCTTCCTTATCTGCAATTTTTTCCAACTTTGCACGCAAAATCTCGTCCTTGTCCACCCCGCCAAAGTTATATCCCAAAACGAGCGCTTTGATGTAAAGCCCTGTTCCGCCCACCACAATTGGCAAATGTCCACGATTTGAGATTTCTATAATTTTCTTTCTGGTATATTCCACAAAATCAAAGACAGAAAACTCTTCAATTGGCTGACAAATGTCAATTCCGTGATGAACAACGCCATTCATTTCTTCTTTGGTAACTTTTGCCGAGCCGATGTCGAGCCCGCAAAAAATTTGAACACTGTCGGCAGAAATAATCTCTCCGCCAAACTTTTTTGCCAGATTCACTCCAACAAACGTTTTTCCAACCGCAGTTGGACCCAAAATAAAGACAACTTTATCTTTTTTCATAGCGTCCTTCATAAATTTTAAGTTTCACAGTGTCCTTTTGAACATCTTTTCAAGTTCTTTTTTTGTGATTTTGACAATAATCGGTCTTCCATGTGGACAAAGTGGCACGTTCTCTTTGATTTTGTCAATCAAATACAAAATCTCTTCTTTTGAAATGCTGTCACCCGCACGAATAGAGTGTTTACATGCACTTTGACAGAGCTTTTCGTTGACAAGTCCGCTTGCCGAAAGGCTCTTCAAAGTTTCATCTTCCAAAATTTCTTGCATAAATTTATCCAAACGAAGACCTGAAAGCACATACGGCACCGATTTGACTTTGAAACTTTTGCCATTTTGTTCTATTTCAAATCCAATTTTTCTCAAATTGTTCAACCTTGTTTCCAAAATTGTCTGTTCTTTCGAATTCGTTACAATTTCAAATGGCACAAGCAAATCTTGTTTTGCAACGTTACCCTTTTCCACTTGTGCTTTGAGTTTTTCATAATTTTGACGCTCATGCATAGCGTGTTGGTCGATGACATACAAACTGTCGCCAAATTCTGTGATGATGTATGTCTTAAACACCACCCCAACAATTTTGATTTCATCGGCACTTACTTGCAAAAATTTCTCTTCAACAAATTCTTCCTTCTGCAATGATTTTTGAGAAGATTTCATATCATTCTTGACAGCAACTTCAACTTCATGCAAAATTCCTTCACCTGAATGGTCAAAAAAGATGTTGCCACCCGGACGATTTTTCTTCTTTGATTTATCCGATTTCACCGAACTGAAATCTGGCATATTTATGATGTCAATTCCTTTCTTTTGATATTGCAAAGGCGACGAAAGTTTTTCTTTCATTTCTTCTGTGTCAATCTTGACTTGATAGCTTGCACCTTCGCTTTGACTCATCAAATCTTGGTTCGATTTTTGATAAGAATCAAAACCGGTTTTGAGCAAATTGTCTTTTTGGATGCTGAAGCCTTCCCACATCTTCGCTTCACGCTCTTCAAATTCGGCAATCAAATTTGCATCGACAAGAGCTTTCTCGACAGCGCGATTGATTATGCCAAAAATGTTTGAAGAATTTTCAAACTTAACTTCTCGTTTGTTTGGATGAACATTGACATCAACACGCTCGTATGGAAGGTCAAGTTTGATGACATAGATTGGAAAACGTCCTTTCATAAGCATGGAAGAAAAAGCACTTTGAACGCAAGCGGAAACCATATAATTTTCCACATATCGACCATTGACAAACAGTGATTGATATGTGCGATTTGGTTTTGTCAATTTTGGAGAAACCACATATCCACTCACAGACACGCCATCATCTTGATATTGCAAAGGCAAAAGGTTGTCATACACTTCGCGCCCATAGATGAGATACATCACTTCACCCAAAGTGCAAGAGGCACTTCGATAAACTTCCTTGCCGTCGACAACATAACAAAATTCAATCTCTGGACGAGAAAGCATAAATTTTTCCATCAAATGTGTGATTTCAAGTTCTTCACTCTTTGGTTTTTTCAAAAATTTTGCACGTGCAGGTGTGTTGAAGAATAAATTTTCCACAGTAATGCTTGTTCCGTCAATTCGCGCAACTTCGCTTACACTTGAAATCTCACCACCATTCGCTTCAATTTTATATCCACTTTCAGATTTTGGCGTTTTGGTGAAGAGTTTGACCATGGAAACTGATGCTATGCTTGAAAGAGCTTCTCCGCGAAAACCTAGCGTTGCAATGCTGTCCAAATCTTCAATATCTTTGATTTTGCTTGTGGCATGAGGCAAAAAAGCAAGTGGCAAATCTTCTTTGGAAATTCCACATCCATTATCGGATACGGCAATTTTTTTGATTCCCCCGCCTTCAATTTCCACTTTTACGGAAGTTGCACCCGCATCCAAACTGTTTTCAACAAGTTCTTTGACCACTGATGCTGGTCTTTCCACAACTTCGCCAGCTGAAATACGATTGTATATTCTTGGTGGCAACACATTTATGGACATAACATTCTCCTTTTCACTTAAAACTATTTTTCACCTTTTGCACGTTCAATAAGGCTCTGCAAAATCTCAAAACTTTCGATTGGCGACAGTCTGTTTATATCCAAATCTCTCAACACTGACATAACTTCTTGCCCAATCTTGATGTTTTTCTCTGCCTTTCTCTTTTCTTCATCTTCGCCGAAGATATCCATGTCAAGTTTTTGGTTAACCTTTTCCAAATTGACGCTTATCTCTTTTGCGCGCTCAATGACATTTTCTGGAACGCCAGCAAGACGCGCCACTTCAATTCCAAAACTTTTGTTTGTTGCACCACGGACAATTTTACGCAAAAAGACCACGCTGTCGGCAAGTTCTTTGACTGTGATTTTATAGTTCTTCACACCAGCAATCAGTCCTTCCAACTCCGAAAGTTCGTGATAGTGCGTTGCAAAAAGCGTCTTACAATTCAAATTTTTGCAAATATATTCCACAACTGCCCAAGCAATCGCCAACCCGTCAAATGTCGACGTTCCGCGTCCAATTTCGTCCAAAACAACCAAACTTTTGTCGGTGGCATTTTGCAAAATGTTGGCAACTTCGCTCATCTCCACCATAAATGTGCTTTGCCCAAATGCAAGGTCATCGCTTGCACCCACACGAGTGAAAATGCGGTCAGTTATCGAAATGTTTGCGCTCTTTGCTGGAACAAAACTGCCTATGTGCGCCAAAAAGGTTATGATTGCAACTTGACGCATATATGTGCTCTTTCCCGCCATGTTTGGACCTGTGATTATCATCATCTGATTTTCATCACCATCTAAAAGAGTGTCGTTTGCAATGAAAGAAGTTGAAAAATGTTCGACGATTGGATGACGCCCTTCCACAATTTCAATCTTCTTTATATTTTTGTTGATCACAGGTTTACAGAAGTTATATCTAACTGCCACCACTGCAAGAGAGTTTAAAACATCAATTTCGGCAAGGATGTTTGACGCATTGGAAAATTCTGCAAGATAGTTGCAGAGATATTCATTCAGCATTTTATAGAGTTTTTCTTCCAACTTGATTGCTTCTTCGTCAGAAGAAAAAAGTTTGTCTTCAATGGCTTTCAACTCTGGCGTGGTGTATCTCTCCGCATTGGCAAGCGTCTGTTTGCGTGTATATCTCAATGGCACAAGTTCGCTTTGCCCCTTGCTGACTTCAATATACAATCCAAAAACATTGTTGCTTTCAATTTTAAGATTTTTAATTCCGGTCTTTTCTTTTTCAATTCTTTCAAGTTCTTTCTTCTCTCGATCGGCAATATTTTTGGCGTTACGTAAGTTGTCAAGATCTTCATTGAAGCCGTCACGAATATAATTTCCGTCTTTCATGTTTGCCGATGCTTTTGGATTGATTGCCCTGTCCAAAAGTGCGACAATTTCATCAAAACTCTTCAAATTTTCTCTGTCAAAAACCAACTTTTTACTTTTGAACGAACACAATATGTTTTGGATGTCCGGAATTTGTTCCAAAGAAAACTTCAAACTCAAAATGTCCAGCGGTGTGGCAGTGGCATAAGCAATTTTGGCAGAAATGCGCTCAATATCTCGAATGTTGGACAGTGCTTCATTCAAACGGTCTCGCAATATGAGATTTTTTGTAAGTTCTTCCACACTGTCAAGGCGTTCGTTAATTTCTGTGGAAGAATTGAGCGGTTGGTCAAAAAATGCACGAAATTTTCTTGCACCCATGCTTGTTTTGGTTTTGTCCATAAGCCACAGAAGAGATCCATACTTCTTACGCTCACGAATGCTCTCCACAAGCTCCAAATTACGTCTTGTGTTCATGTCGATGGTCATGAATTTGTCGTTTTTAACTTTATTGATTTTGACGATGTTTTTAAGTGCACGTTTTTGCGTTTCGTTTAAATATTCCAAAAGTCCGCCAAGTGCTGGCACATCTTGTTTGTTTGATTTAAGTTCAAACACATTGAGTGCATTTTCTCCAAATTGATGACAGACATTGTCTTTGGCATGATTATATTCATATGCAAAGTCAAAATATTGCTCAATTTTTGGATAGGCACCAAGTCGCATAACAGACAGATTTTCATAAAACACCTTTGCTTTTCCGTCGCCAATCACTTGTGCTGGCATAATGCGGTTCAAAAGGTCACTGAAATTGCTGTCCAACCCGCCTTCCATATGACATAGGTTCAACTCGCCTGTTGAGATGTCGGCATAAGCAACTGACAACTTGTCATCCGAAAGAAAAAGTGACATAATGAAGTTGTTTCGATTTTCGTCCAACATTTCTCCGTCAATCACCGTTCCAGCCGTCACCACACGCACAACTTCGCGCTTGACAGGGTCTTTACTGTTTTTGACAATGTCTCCTGTCTGCTCACATATGGCAACTTTATATCCCAGCGAAACAAGTTTGGCAATATATCCATCCGCTGCGTGATATGGCACTCCGCACATTGGCGCGCGTTCTTCCATGCCACAATCTTTCCCTGTGAGAGTGAGTTCCAAAACTTTGGACATCTCCACAGCATCCTCAAAAAAGAATTCATAGAAGTCGCCCAAACGATAAAAAAGGATGCAGTCTTTATATTGCTCTTTGACCTGCAAATATTGCCTAATCATTGGCGATGGTTCTTTGATTTTTCCAACGTTTTTCTCTTCTTTCATTTTTTCTCTTCCTGAATTTTCTTTTCTAGAGCCAAAAGTTCGTTGACCCGTTTTTTCTTCACTCTAAGCGGAATTTGTCCTTCCATCTTGCTTGCCGTTGTGCCTTCACGCGGAGAAAACATAAAAGCAAAAATGGAATCAAACTTCACTTCTTCAACCAAAGAAAGAGTGTCTTTGAATTCTTCATCCGTTTCGGTTGGAAAGCCGACGATGAAGTCGCTTGTTATTCTTGCATCCGGCATTTTCTCGCGTATTTTTGCGATGATGCCAAGATATTTCTCTCGCGTGTATTTTCTGTTCATAAGCGCCAAAATTCGATTGTTTCCGCTTTGCGCTGGAAGATGAATTTCTTTCAAAATCTTTTCTTCGCTGGCAATGGCATCGATGACATCGTCGGTCAAGTCTTTTGGATGAGAGGTCATGAAGGAAACTTTGAAATCTCCTTCAATCTTACACAAATCGTGAAGAAGTTTTGAAAAAGGGATGGCAGGCGTCAAATCTTTGCCATATGAATTGACATTTTGCCCCAAAAGTGTGACTTTTTTATATCCTTCCTTAACGCAATTTTCCACTTCCTTCAAGATGTTTTTCTCTTGACGACTCTTCTCTCTGCCACGAACATATGGCACAATGCAATATGTGCAAAAGTTGTTGCACCCTTGCATGATGTTCACCCAAGCATTATCCCCGCTCGTGCGCTTATATGCGTGTTCTTCATCAATGTCGCCCTCATTTTGAAGTTTGAGTTGTCTGCCCATTTTGACTGCATTGACATAATGCTCAAACTGAGGCAAATTGAAAGTCCCAATCACAATGTCAACAAACGGAAAGGTTTTGAAGATATAGTTTGCGGTGCTCTCTTTTTGCGTGGAACATCCGCATACGGCAATGATAAGGTCAGGTCTTTGTTTTTTTAACTTTTTCAAAGCCCCAACATTTCCAAAAAATCGGTCTTCCGCACCTTCACGAATGGCACAAGTGTTGAAGATAATCAAATCGGCATTTTCGCGCTTATCCGCCAAGGAGTAGCCCATTTTTTCGCAAATTGAAGCCAATTTTTCGCTTTCATGCACATTCATTTGGCAACCATAAGTGACTATGTAATATTTCATATGAGTATTATACAAAAAAATAAAAAATTTGGCAAGTTAAATCTTTGCATTTTTAGCAAATTTCAACACATAATAGAAAAATGAAGAAAATTGTCAAAATTTGTCTGATTTCGGTTTTGCTTTTGGGAACATTTGCAGTGGTCTTTTGCGGGACATACATCGGCATAAACTATCTCAAATTCCAATCTATACCCCTGAATGTCGAAGCGCTGACAAGCCCGTCACTTTCGATTGATATCTATTCCCTTGAAAACAAACCTTTGGAAGACGACAACCAATTTAACAGTGATTTTTGCGCGATTGAAACGCTGAATGAACAAACAAAAAACGCCTTCATTTCGATTGAAGACAAGCAGTTTTATAACCATAAAGGATTGAACTATAAGCGAATGGCTGGCGCGATGCTTCACAACATCAAAAGCGGAAAATTGAAAGAAGGTGCGTCAACAATCAGTCAGCAACTTATTAAAAACACGCATTTGAGTGGCGAAAAAACATTTGAGCGCAAACTTAAAGAAATGGCACTCACAAAAAAATTGGAGAAGGGTTTTTCCAAGGAAGAGATATTAGAAAGTTATTTAAACATAATCTTTTTCGGAAATAATTGCTATGGAATTGAAGAAGCCAGCAACTATTATTTCAACAAAAATGCCAGCGATTTGACATTGAGCGAAAGTTGCACCCTTGCGGGAATGATAAAGTCGCCGACTAAATATTCCCCACTGACGCATTACGACGATTGCCTTGCACGACGAAATTTGGTTTTGAGCGAAATGGAAAAGGACGGCTATATCTCGGTTGACGAAAAAATTCAGACACAAAACCAACCGATTTCGCTTGACATACATCAAAAAAGTGCGAACAAACTTAATTCATATTCACAAAGTGCCATTGATGAAGCGTCGAAAATTTTGAATATGACCCCCAAACAACTTGCCATAGGTGGTTATCACATCCACACATATCAAGACGAAGAGAAACAAAAAGCACTAGAAAATTCTCTATCCGCGCAAAAAATTGATGGCGTTGACTGCGCAGGAATTGTGATTGACGCAAACACTTACGGCGTTTCGGCATTTCAAGGTTCAAGCAATTTCAAAGTGCTTGACTGTCGCAGACAACCTGCCTCGTGCATAAAGCCCCTGCTTGTCTATGCACCCGCATTAAACGAAGGTGTCATCAGCCCAGACACACAGATTTTGGACGAAAAAATCACGATTGGCGGATACAGCCCATCGAATGTCAACAAAAAATATGGTGGATATATGTCCGTGACTGACGCTGTGAAAAACTCTGTCAACATTCCAGCCATCAAAGTGCTTTCATACATCGGCATAGACACAGGCAAACAGTATGCCGAAAAACTTGGAATCACTTTTGACGAAAAGGACGACAGTTACGCCATCGCTCTTGGCGGAATGACCTATGGCGTCAACTTGAAAGACCTCGCTTCCGCCTACACCGTCTTTCCAAACGGCGGACAATTCGCCAAGTCCGCTTTTGTGCAATATATCACCGACGCCAACAACAAACTCGTCTATGTTCACAAACCGACGCCACGCATGGTGTTTCGCGAAGATTCGGCGTATCTGATGACCGACATCCTGCAAGAAACAGCAAACTCTGGCACATCGCGCAAACTTTCCAGCGTCACAAACACAGAAGTCGCGTCAAAAACAGGCACGGTTGGCAATGCCAAAGGCAACACCGACGCATATAACATTTCCTATACTCCAAGCGAAGTTATCGGCGTTTGGTTTGGCAGTTTAAGCAACGAATATGTCAAAGTTGCCGGCGGAAATCAGCCCACCGAAGTGGCGCGAAAATACATCCAATCGCAAAAATATGACAAAAACAAATTTGAGATGCCTTCATCGGTTGCCGAAGCGAAAGTGGACACGCTGGAACTTGAAGAGAACCACCGACTTGTGCTTGCCAGCCCTTATGCCCCAGAGCGCTACACCAAAACTTGCCTGTTTTCCCGCTTCAACATACCAACTGATATCTCGCAGAACTTCACCGAAAGTCCAGAAATCAATGCCGACGCACGCGTGGAAGACAATCAAATTGTTCTGACTTTGAACGCGCAAAAGCATTTGGAATATCAAATATATAAAGACGGCATCCCATATCAAACGCTGAAAAACAAGTCCGGCGAAGTGAAATTGCGAATAAACTTCCCCGAAAATGAAACAACTCTGACGCTTGAAGCAAACTATGACGGCGATTTTTCA
The DNA here is from genome assembly GCA_964594865.1 of uncultured Lachnospiraceae bacterium. Classification (GTDB taxonomy): domain Bacteria; phylum Bacillota; class Clostridia; order Christensenellales; family UBA1242; genus Caccovivens. The sequence goes on from CAZQMZ010000003.1 coordinate 87,982, forward strand.
ACCACCCCTGCCACCAAGACTTTCAATTTGAAACACACCGCAAAAACTCAGCAAAAGCCAAAACAAAAGTGGTATATTTAACAAAAAAAACGTATCAAAAAGATACGCTTTTTCTTGTTTTTTTATTTTTTTGTTGCCTTTTTCTTTTTAATTCCAATCACTTGGTCAAGTTGTTCAAATTCAAAATCAAGCCAATCAAGATATTCTTGTTTTGTCATAACACCCTCCAATCTTATAAACTTCCAAATTTTTCTTCCAAAGCATTTTCATATTTACTTTTGGAATTGATGACTGCTTTCTCTTGTGCAATTTTTTCGGTCACCATCGTCATCATTTCATTTGCATAATCTTCATCCGCTTTTGTGACATTGCCTTTCACTCTGTCCGCCAATGATTGTTTCACTGCATAATTAAAATTTTTAAGCACTTCTTTATTTTCTTCTTTAAAATAAGACACTGGAAGTTCTTTGTATATCCGTGGATTTTCATATATTTTTTGTGCCATTACATCAACAAGTTCTTTGTTTAACAATTCTTTTTCTTTCAGACCTTTCAAATAAGAAATAGCATTTGAAAGTTCTATATCATATCTACTATATCTGATAGCCTGCGAAATGATATTTTTATCCTTTTTTAATTCTTCGGAAATAAGACGAGATTCAAACACTGAAAAATTTTCTTTAATCGCTTCTAATACAAGTTTTTTGTTATTTTTAAATTCGGAGCAATTCTTTAAAATATCTTCCGGAGAATATTTAGATTCCTTAAATCGTTCGCTCCTTATAGCCGCCAAAATAACATCATCATCCTTTAATTTTTCAGGAACATATTTAAGCACATACCCATTGTTCCTAACAGCCTCTAATGCTATATCTTTATCATCTCTTATTATTTCAGGAAGATCTGCAAACCAATCACCACTTCCTAGTCCAAACTGATTTCCTCTAATATATGACAAGAAAGTTTCTTTAGCAACTCCAAAGACTTCTTTGTCTTTCTTCAATTCTTCAGAAACATATTCAATCGCCCAAAGATTTTGCATAACAGCTTCCAAAACGAACTTTTTGTCTTTTTTCAGTTCTTCAGAAACATATTCAATCGCCCGAGCATTTTCCCTAACAGCTGCCAAATTAACTTCTCTATCTTTCCTAAACTTTTTTGGCAAAGAGCCTAGACTTACTCCTTTCCAGATTTTTTTCATTGCACCTTTTTTTGTAAAAACAATCATAAATCACCTCTCTTACTGTGGAGTATAACACATTCCCCCCCCGTGTCAAGTTTTTTTAAAAAAAAATCAAGTTTTTGAACTTGACTTGTTTTTTTTGTTTATTTTGACTTTTTTGTCACTGATTTATTTCTTTTTGCTGTTGATCACCTTCAAACAAAACTCCACACTTTGTTCAAGTGTTTGGTTGGTGGTGTCAAGAATTATGCTGTCCGGCATTTGTTTGATTGCGCCGTGCTCTCGATGTATGTCGGCATGGTCGCGCTCTTGCAATTCTTTCAGCACACTTTCAAAACTGACATCGTTACCAAGCGCCTTTTGCTGTTCAAACCGCCTTTGCGCCCGAACTTTTTCGTCAGCCGTGCATAAAAATTTGAAGTCGGCATTTGGAAGAACAAAACTTCCAATATCTCGCCCTTCCATGACAAGATTGTTGTCTTTTGCAAATTCACGTTGAATACGCAACACCTTTTCTCGTATGCATGGATATGGCGAAATTTTTGCAGCAAGCTCGCTGATGTGTTCTGTTCGCAAATTCTTTGTGTGATCAATGCCATTCACATAAATATGTTGCAAGCCAGCGATGAACTTTATGTCAATATTCACTTGTTTGGCAAATTTTTCGATATATTTTTCGTTGATCTTGTTTTCGTCAAGTCCAAAATAGTCAAACGCACACGCAAATCCGCGATAAACCGCGCCTGTGTCAAAAACTGCAAAGCCCAATCTATGCGCCAACTCTTTGGCAATCGTGCTTTTTCCACTGCAAACATATCCATCAATAGCGATGTTCACACTCTTTCTTCCCTTCTGCAATCTTTCGTCAATAACTTTTATGCAAAAATTGCAGGTTTCTTCAAAATCCATTTCGGTGTTATCCACAATCACACTTTCTTCTGTCGGTCGAAGTGGTGCAATGGCACGTGTGCTGTCGCGTTCATCTCTTTCTCTCAGATCGGCAAGCACATCTTGGAGTTTGGCATTTTTGTCAATCTTTTTCAAATCTAACAGTCGCCTTTTTGCACGAACCTTTTCGTCCGCTGTCAAGAAAATCTTGACGTCAGCATTTGGCATGACCACCGTGCCGATATCTCGCCCTTCCATGACACAATCAAAATTTTGAGCAAAATCTTTGGCAATCTGCAAATATTTTTCTCGTACCGACGGAAATACGGAAATTTTGGAGGCAAGTTGACTGACCTGTTCAGTTCGCAAAAGCGGTGTCAAATCTTTGCCGTTGAATATGGTGTGTTGGCCGTCGTCCTTAAATTTAACTTCAATTTTGGCATTTTTGATAAATTCTTCCAAGACCTTTTCGTTCAATTCTTCTCCTTGTTCTTGCAAATATCCACAAGCAATCGCACGAAAAATTGCACCCGTGTCAAGAATTTTGAAACCCAATCTATTGGCAAGCTCTTTCGCCAAAGAGGACTTGCCACTGCCCATAAATCCATCAATAGCAATGTTTACCATATCCTCACCTCTCAAATCAATTTTACACCAATCTTCCATTTCATACCAAACAATTTTAAAAAAAAATTAAAATGCATATAAACAAAAAAGTGATTTTTCATTGCCAACAAAAAGTTTTTTTTTGAAGATTGAAAAAATTTGCAAAAATTCTTGACTTTTTTTGATAAATATAATAAAATGTTTCAGCAAAGTGCTTTTCGGGGTGTGGCTCAGTTGGTAGAGCGCGCGGTTTGGGACCGTGAGGTCGGGGGTTCGAGACCCTCCACCCCGACCAGCAAACATTCGTGTTTGCGTCAAAACAACAATTGGGCCTTTAGCTCAGTTGGTTAGAGCAACCGGCTCATAACCGGTTTGTCCGCGGTTCGAGTCCGTGAAGGCCCACCATATTTCAAAAATTTGCACCAATTTTTGTAAAAAAGTGATGATTTTGCTTAAATTTTAGATTTTTTTTGTGATATCATTTGCAAATTTTGGTGAAATTATGGTAAAATTTTGATGTTTTGAAAAGAAAAGGCGACTTGGCTCGGTAGTTCAGTTGGTTAGAACGCCAGCCTGTCACGCTGG
>CAZQMZ010000004.1:0-139 GCA_964594865.1 uncultured Lachnospiraceae bacterium
GCACACGACTTTGACTCGTGCATGCGTAGGTTCAAATCCTGCCACCCCTGCCACAAGACATACAATTTCAACAAGACATCTCCACGATTGTCTTTTTTTGTTTTTTGTGTGGCAGGATTGAAAAGCCTTTGGCTTTTGC
>CAZQMZ010000004.1:239-87185 GCA_964594865.1 uncultured Lachnospiraceae bacterium
CGCAGGCTCGACCCTTGGGCAAGAAGCATGCGTGGGTCGTCGACAGCCATTTTCATGCCTGTCTGGAACAAATCCTGCCACCCCTGCCACAAGACATACAATTTCAACAAGACATCTCCGCGATTGTCTTTTTTTGTTTTTTGTGTGGCAGGATTGAAAAGCCTTTGGCTTTTGCAAAACAAAGTTTTGCTGAACCTACGCCCGCGCAGGCTCGACCCTTGGGCAAGAAGCATGCGTGGGTCGTCGACAGCCATTTTCAATTAAGCCATACAAAAGAAGACTTGTTCCTCTTTTGTGAATACACAAAACAAGTCAACAGTCAATTTAAACAAATCTTAGTTGAAATCCTTTTTATATAATCCCAACAAAAAATATTCCGCCACCAGACGAATGACTTCGGCAGTGCTTGGCTTTATCTCTGGTTTAATGACCTCCATGCCGTAAATTTGGTTTATATAATCAAAGCCACGATTCTTATATGTGAAACTAATTGCATTATGTATGTTTGCTTCCACACGGAAAAAGCCCGGAGCATTGCACTTTTCTGCAACGATAGTAAAAAGTTTTTTCAAATCGTGAATCAACTCTGGTTCTTCAACAGCTACCTTGATTGATTCAATAAGATATCCAAAACCCATATGATCGCATTTAATTCCAATGCGAATAAGTGTCAACCTTATGATTTTGTCAAGTTCACTTTCGCTCAATTCATTGAAGTTTTTTTTGTTCGAAACAGCGGTCTTTTTCTTCTTTATTCCCTTATTTTCCATAAAACCTCCTAGTTTTACAATTTTGTAAAATTTTTTAAATTTATTAGACATATTTTAACAAATAAAAATAAAAAAGTAAAATATTTTTCAATATTTTACAAATTTTTTTATTTCTTATTTTTCACACAAAATGAGCAAAAAATCATTCCAATGTTTCAAAGATTCATTCATGTCAGTTTTCACAACTTTTCGTTATAAGAACATTGACGTAAAACAAAAATATTTTAAGGAAATTTATAAAATCGCTTGACACAGCGGGGGGGGGAATTAGAATATGATAATAAAGAATTAACAAAAGGAGAAAAAAATGGAAGAAAAAAATATTGAAAATGAAGAAACAAACGGACAAAAATATCAATCTAAACAACACGAAGACCAAATAAGCAAAGCGCATATTGGAGTTTTGCTTGCAATCTTTGGTGGGGTTATCGGACTTATTGCAGGACTTATGCTATATCCAGATGGAACTTATTCACGCAAAACATTCTTTAAAGGCTGGTTATGTATGATAATTATTGAATTATGCATACTTCTTCTCGTTTTGTCAATTTTGTTGTTTATATATTTAAGATCCATTATTGTAATAATGAGCGCCTGAAATTGCAAACTACTCAAAATTATTCAAATATATAATAAAAAAGATAATTACCGGTGATCTTTGGCGAAATAAACTTTTATATTTTTTATTGATCCTCCTTTCAAAACTTATAATATTAAAACCTTAGAACATTTGAACCTTAATTAGGGTCGCGATTTTTTATTTTTAACTATCATATCTCATTTTTTAGACCTAATCTTTCTCTTTTTAAACCCTTTTTTGCTATACAAAAGTCTTACCTTTTCTTCTGGTTTGTCTAGATTATAGAAAGTAACAACAAAAGAGTCACTTAGTTTAACTTTTTTTCTTTTTTCTTTTTGTTTTTTATTTCTTTTGTTCATATTCACTATTCCTTGATTTAACTACAAAATTATTTATTGCACATTGTTTGTTGTTTGTTTTTATCAAGTAATTTTGTCACATCAAAAAACTCTCTATTTTTACAAATTTGAGAATACTGTCCATTTGAAAACAAATATCCTTCACCGAAAATTGTTTGAGTCTTTCCATCATCAACAATGTAACTTCCGTCAGTAATCGCTATGAAAGATTTTTTACAACTATCTTGCAGAAGAATCTTATGCAATGCATCTTGTGAAAATGATGAATGAGAATCATTGTAATATTGTTACATAATGTTGATCGATATTTGTCGACAAAAAATATCAACCAATTTGAGACCCTAACATGTTTCTTTGACGAAACTTTTTTCACAAATTGAGTAACAAAGTCAATAAAAATAAATAACTATCCAATATATTGTGTATGGTTGCAAAAATACAAGATGGAGCGGACGATGGGAGTCGGACCCACCTCTCAAGCTTGGGAAGCTCGCATACTACCGATGTACTACGCCCGCAAAGTTCTCGCGCAAGCACATCGTGATATTGAGCGCGAGCAAAACTTTGAGCATACCCTTGACGCAAAAATTCACAAAACTTTCAATGAGAAATTCTATATGTCCAAACAAAAATCTATTCTTGAATGTTTGGCGGTGTGATGATTGGTCCAAGAACAGTGTTTATTGTCAGCTCTGTGATTAGATTTGAAATGTATGATGCCAAAATTCTCACTGGTTGGCTGTTTCTGATATATTCTTTTGGATCAGAAAGTTTGCCAAACTCAATGCTGTCCACAGGAATGTCAATACTCATTGTGACAGACAATCTCATTATGTTTGCAGGACTCACAGCAAGCCTGCGTTCCATTGTCACTCTGACAACTTCTTCAGTGATTTTGCGAACATCAATTAAGTCTTCTGGCTTGATGTTGATCATTGCATTTTGTTGTGGCATCTGCATTTTTTCATAGACAACCTTTTCGAGCATAGGTTTCACAAGATGTGGTTTGATTACAACTTCTGGGTTCATTATTATCTCCTTAAAACTTTAAATTCGTTAGTTATTTTACCACAAAACATCAAAAAACACAACAATTTTCTTTTAAAAATGTCAATCTTTTAAGATTTTTTATGTAAAAATCTCTTCTTGACAAAATTTGGTGAGTGATATAAAATGATAATATGGAAAAGAAAGCAATTGTTTTTATTGATTACAACGGAACTTTTGACGATGTTGAAAACGGCAAGGGCAAAATTTTGTCTTCCGGCCTGAAAAAATTGATGGAGCAATTTGACGGAAATCTTGAAATTGCTGTGATCACAACTTCGCCTTGCCCGCCTTATGAGCAAAGCATAAAAAGCGACCTTGCATGCACATTGACCTTTTTTCCAACATTTGTGCGTGAAAAATTTAAGTATCTCATCGAAAAGAATTGCAAGCTGATTTCAAAAATAAGTTTTGATGAAAACTATGTAATTTTTTCAAATGCAAAAGAACTTTGCAATTTTGGTGAAACAAAAAAAGATGCTGTTGAGCAGTTTTTGAAAATCTATGACAAAGATTGCCAAGTTTCAACTTGCATTTTTGCCGGAGACAGCCAAACAAGAGATCTCATCATGATTGAAGCGGACGTCGGAAACAGAGATAAATTTATGATTCTTGCAAGTCGAAAAGTTTTAAAAGAAGATGTATATCCAAACTGTCCGAGATATAAACTTTCTTTAACCTTAAACTCCCCTGCCGGAAATGATATTCTTGCAAAAGTCGGTTTGAAAAACACCAAGTGCTTGATCATAAAATCTTCAAACAACAGTTACGGCGTTGGAAAAGGATTGGAAGCAGTTTCAAGTTTGATTGAAGAAAGAGAAAGGATTTTGTGAACCTTAGACTTGAAAAGACTTGACAAATTGAACAGTTTTCTCTTATATTTCTTATATGAAAATTTGCGACATTTGCCCCCGCGGTTGTCATATTGATCGGAATGTCACCAAAGGCTTTTGCAAAGAAAACAACTTCATCAAAATTGCCAAAATTGTGGAGCATTTCAAATGGGAAGAACCCTGCCTTGCTGATGAGCGCGGCACGCTTGCCATCTTTTTTTTTGGATGCAATTTGAGATGTGACTATTGTCAAAACTATGAAATCTCGCGCGGTGGAGTTGGAAAAGAGTTCTCTGTTGAAGAATTTTGCAAACTTATTGAAGAAAAGCAAAAAACTCATTCTTCGATTGATCTCATCACCCCAACCCATTTTTCAGAAAGTTTGTGTGAAGCATTTAAAAAAATTCAAAAACAAGTGCCTGTCATTTGGAACACAAATGGCTATGAAACAGTCGAAAACATTGAAAAAGTAAGTGCTTTTGTGGACATTTTTTTGACCGATTTCAAATATGCCAACGAAACTTTGTCACAAAAATTTTCAAAGTGTGCAGATTATGTCAAATACACCTTAGCTGCGACCAAAAAGATGTGCCAACTCAAACCGGATAAATTTGAAAACAATCTCATGACGCAAGGTGTGATAATAAGGCACCTTGTTTTGCCAAATCACATAAAAAATTCACTCGAAGTTCTGGAAATAATAAAAGCAGACTTTCCTTCGCGAAAAATCAGCTTAATGAGCCAATTCACACCAAATGGTCAAAGTTTAATCGACAGAAAGTTGACTCCAATTGAATATAAAACAGTGCTTTCTCATGCAAAAAAGTTGGAGTTGAAAAATGGCTATATTCAAGATTTTGAAAGCGCATCAAACCTATATATCCCAAATTTTGACGAATAATTTCTTATATTCCAAAAAAAATGTTGAATTTTGTTGACATATTTTTCCAAAAAATTTACAATTATATTAATAAAGCAAAAAGGAGAGTCACATGTCTCAATCAAAAACCGCAAAAAAATATATGATTTTGGTTTTCTTGTTTTGTGTTTTCGCAGTCGTTTTCGCTTTGTTATATCAATTAAACATAATCGAAACAATGAGTTTATATTTGTCTGCAACCTATGTCACATATTTTGTCGGCTTGGCGATCCTTTATAATGGCGCATATTGCAAAGAGAAAGGTTCAAATTCTGCAAAGAAACTTAGCTATATCTTTGGGACACTCATCATTTTGCTTTCAATTGGTCTTTTGATATATGGTTTTGCAACCGACCAAATTTCAATGTTCAACTGAAAAAATAAAATAATAATAAAAAATCCATGAGCTGTATCATGGATTTTTTGTGATTAGTTCAATTTTTTGACTTGTTCCAAAAGTCCCTCAAGTTTGGAATTTATCTCGGCAATCTTGTTATCTGATTCGTTTTGAGCAATAACTTGCTTTGCTTCTTCTTGAAGTCTTTCAATTTCCTTAATCAATTCGTCACGATGAACAACCGATGCATCAAGAGTGTTGCCATTCATTCCGTCCATAGCTTTCTCAAGGTCTTTGTTCAAAGATGAACGCAATTCGTTTATCCTTATCTCTTCCTCCAAAAGTCGCTTGTTTATGTCTTCAATACTGACTTTCTTTGGTCGTCCCCTTCCACGTTTTACGTCTTTAGTTTCTGGTTCTTCCTTAACAATCTTTTTTGGTCTTCCAGCTTTGCGCTGTGACGCTTGAGTTTTTGCTGCCGTTTCTGTTGTTTTCTTTGGCCTACCAACCCTTTTCTTTTCGCTTGTTTGAGATCCACTTACTTTCTTTGGTCTTCCTCTCTTTTTTGCAGGTTCTTTAGTTGTTGCTGTCACAATTTTTCTTGGTCGACCAGCTTTCTTTTTTGGTTTTTCAGGTTCACTTGTCACAGAAGGTGTTGCTTCAACTTTCTCTTCCATTGTTTCAGGTTGAGACTCTTCAACAGGAACTTGCATTTCAACAGACTCAACTTTTTTTGGCTCTTCAATGGATGGTCTTGAATTGTTGATAACTTCAATTGAGTTGTCCACATCTTTGACCACATCTTCAGCAACACTATATATGTCATCTTTTTGAGAAATGTCGGTCAAGAAATCGAAAGCATTGAAATCGTCAAAATTGACAACTTGTTTTTCTCTCTCATCTTCCGCCTTTGAAATCAGCTTGCCGTCTTGAGAATATATATTTCCTTCTTTGTCGTGGAAGTTGCCGAATTTGTCATAATATGTGCCGTCAGCATAGACATAATTTCCTTCGGCATCATAGTTTCCTTGTTCAACTTCATTGTCTGGTCTGTTCTTCATCTGAATTTGAAGTTGTGTTATTGTTTCTTTGTTGCTTTCATTTTCGGTTTTAAGTTCGGATAACCTATCATCAAAAACCTTGGCGAGAACTTTTTCAGCACTTTTGCAAAACTTATTGAAGAAGGTTTGATATTCACTCTTCATTGCATTTTCAACTTCATTCTTATCTGCTTCAAGTTCTGCATTAAGCTTGGCGATTTCTTCTTCGCCTTCATTCTTTTCGAGCATATATTTTGCCCGTTGTTGCTCAAACTCTTGCTCATATTGCTCTTGCTTGGCAATTTCCTGCGTTTGTTGTTTGCGATAATAGTTGCTTTCAATTCTGTTTGTTGTTTCTTCTTGCATTTGACGAAGTCTGTCAACATTTTCCTTTGAAGCTTGGATCTTTGTTTGATAATCTTTTTGAACGTTGTCAAAGTTCTTCCTTCTTGTGTCAAGTTCGGATTCAAATTGAGAAATTTTGAGCAAGATTTTTTCTTTCTTCTTTAAAAATCTCTCACTCTCCGCCATCGCTCTGTCAAGCACAATCGAACCATCCACACCGGTTGAAGAAAAGTCATATTCTTCCGTTTGAAAACTTTCTTCTCTTGCTTTGTTGAACTCTTCCTTTTCCTTTCTTGCTTTATAGTCCAAAAATTCACGAAGAACAGGTTGTCCATTTTCAATTTCTTGTGGCGTGAAGAGAAGTTGATAGTCAATATATGATGGAAGGTCGATGCAGGCGTTGTCCATAAAGCGCCCGAACAGGCTGACATTTTGATATAACGAATTCAATGTAGCGTTCTTTCTGGCACGAAGGAAAATAATGAAAACCATGCCAATCAACACAACAATCACTGGAACACAAATTGCAGCACCGATGCTCAAAATATCCAATGAAGCAATTGAAGCACTTGTTGAACAAACAAGCACCATCAAAGCAACAAAGGTCGCCCAAAGAGATGTGACCATTGTCAAGTTTTTGATGTTTGAATTGTATGAACTTGTTTTGAGCGGCTTTTCAATCAAGTTCTCTGTTGAAAGATAATATGAAGGTGCGCCTTCTCTGAACAATATGTATTGTTGCCAAAAATAGCACAATCTTTTTGGTGATTTTTCTTTAAACAAAAAGTTAAGCTCTTTGATGTTGTCTTCGGTGACGATCTTTCTCTCAAACAGCCAAACATTGATCTTTTCGAGTGCACGATTCAAACTTGCTTCATAAGAAAACAATGACTTAACAAGGAAGAACAAAACAAGCAACGCTTCAACAGCAAGCGCCACAAAAAAAACGACGTCAATTCCAATTGAAGTTGCAATATTTTGGAAAAAACTTGTTATGTTTTCAACAACAGTGCCAAGCATAATTCCCTCCTAAAAGAAATTATTATTTTGATATAGGTAGTATATCACAACTTAGAAAATAATTACTAGCAATTTTTAATATTTTTTTAAATTTTTTTATAAATTTTAAAATATTTTTTTCTCCCGAAAAATATGCGACAAAATTATATTTAAATTTCAACCTTAATTAAATTAAAATTTTTTAAAGAAAGTAAATAAATTTCGTTTATTTTCACCTTAAAGGCATTTTCAATGGCAATTTTGTATAATTTTAACTGGTTTTTATATTTATTTATTAAATATTTTTCATCCGTTTTTGAAGAATATTTATAGTCCACAAGAATGACTCCATCATTTTTCACAGCAAACAAATCCACAACCCCTTGCACAAGAATTTCATCTTCAAGTGAATTTTCCAAAAGGTTGCCGATTTTTTCTTTCAACATAAATTCTCTTTCTTTATATACTGTCGCTCCCAAAGTGAGTTTCTTCAAAATTTTGATGTTTTCATAAAGAGTGTTCAAGTCGATCAGCGAAACATCAAACAGTTTTTCACAATTTTGAAGCTCTCGCTCCAAAGATTTCAGATTGTCAACCTTTTCAAAATCAATAATTTTCAAAGCAGAATGATAGGCGTTTCCAATATCAATCACCTCTCCACTGAAAACAAAATTTTCATTATTAAATTTTTCAAGCACATCTTCTTGAGTTTTCTTATTCAAACTCGTCACGCTCTCTTTGAGACGATAGTTTTGACTTTCATTAAATTTGTATGAAAAATTTAAATAATCGTTGATTTTTTCGATTATTTTTGGTGATTTTTCCATATTTTCCAAATTTTGTTTTTCGCCAAAAGAAATCTCTTCCACTTTGTCAATATGATTTATGGCAAAATTTTTGCATTCAAAAGAGTCAGCTTCCAAAAATTGATTATAACTCTTTTTGAGAGAGTGAAAGATAAGATCAAAATATGAATCACATGAGAGAAGGTCAAGTTTGGAATAATCACGATTTTCGCCAAAAAGGTATAACCTGTTTTTCGCGCGCGTCAAGGCAACATAAAAAATCATCATTTCTTCAACAAAATTTTGACGGCGTTGACTCTCTTTCACAGCCAGCATTCTTGCACTCATCCTTTCGCTGTTATTTTCTTCGTCATAAACTTTCAATCCCAAACCGAATTTTTCATTGATCTCCACATCGACTTTGCTTCCAGATTTGGAAAGGCTGGCATCGCAATTTATCAAAAACACAATTGGATATTCCAAACCTTTGCTGTTGTGAACCGTGGTGAGAAGAATGGCATCTTCCACAACAGAAACATCCGGCGTCACCACAATCTCCACGGAAGAAAGGTAGTGGATGAGCGAAGGTAAATCAAAATCGAATCTTTCCACTTCTTGCAAGAACTTGTCAATGAAAACATTGGCTGTTGGTTTGTTCATGTTGATGTATGCTCGATAATTGCAGATCGAAAACAAATCCAAAAGCGCTTTCTTTATTCCAAAAATTTGAGCTTTTTTTCGAAAATCTTGCAAATCTTCATAAAATTTTTTAAACGGACCATTTTCATTTTTTGCAATAATCTCGCACAAAGATTGATTTTTCTCGCGTTTTAATGCCAAAATATCATCAAAATTGATATGATATAGTCCAACAAGTACACTCAAACAACAAACATCATCGTCAAAGACAAGTGCAAGTTTCAAATAATTCAAAAGCATCTTAATCTCAGGCTCGTCCAAAAGATTGTTCCGTGAATTGGACAAAACATTCAAGCCTGAAGTTATCAAAAATGTTTCAAGTTCATTGAAAAAGTCGTTTCGGCTTCGTGAAAGAATGGCTATGTCGCCAAATCTCACCTTTCGAAAGGTATCACTTTCTGGAAGATATATTTGAGATGACAAAACTTCCATTATTCGACGTTTTATGTCGTTTAAAAGTGGCAAATTTTGATTTTTTTGATATATTTTCGCATTTTTGACAGAATATATCTTCGGCAACTCTTCTTCAACTTCACTTTCAAGGTCAACCAAATCAATGTTCACAGCCTTTTCTCCGTCACTTTTATATGTATATGGACTGTGAAGCATTGAGGTTTTCAAATAATCCACACCGGTCAAATCTTTCTTCATACAAACGGAAAACACATCATTGACAAAATCAAGCAGCAGTTGATTTGAGCGAAAATTATATTTCAAAAATTTCACATCGCCATCCTCTTCTTTTTCAAAGTTTTCAAGGTCTTTGAAGAAGATTTCAGCGCTTGCCAACCGAAAACCATAGATCCCCTGCTTGACGTCACCAACTGCCACAAAATTGCAGTTTTTTGCGACATTTTTTATAATTTTTTCTTGAATCTTGTTTGTGTCTTGATATTCGTCCACAAAAACATATTTGACCCCATCAAACAAATTTTCGGTGGATGAAAGTCTGTCCATCAACTTTTCCAAATCATAAAAATCCAAAGCATTCACACTTTTTTTAAGGCGATTTTCTTCATTGTCATAGAGTCTGAAAAGACGAATTAAAATCTTTTCAAGCTGTCCGCTTTTTTGCCGATTTAGACTCTCTTCGTCAACAATGTTCAAATCTTTGATTTTTCCGATGATTTTGTTTATATTGTTCTTCACTCCCTGCAACTTCAAGGCAGTTTCCTCTCCAACAACTTTTTTGAGTGGAAGTCTTGGAAAAGAAAAATCTTGCGAAGAAATGCATAGTTCGAAAAAATCTCCGCTGTCGTAAATACCACGAAGAGCATCAAAAAGTTTGTCATGGAATTCGTCCAAATGAAGTTTGTTTACATTTTCAAGATTTTCATCCAAAATTGATTTTGTATACGCAAAGAGATATTCGCTCGCCTTGGAAAAATATTCTTCCGCACATTCTTCATTTGCTCGCAAAAAATCTTCCTTGATCGCCACAGAGTTTGACAGTTGTTCCACTTTGAAAAGAATTTCTTTAATTTTTTTCTTATCATTTTTATATGCACCATTCAAAATGAAAAAATCTTCATCATTTTCAAACATTTTATACGCATTTTCAAAAGCATTTTCTCGAAGTTTTTGTGCTTCTCCTTCTTCAAGAACAGAAAAGTTTTCACTTATATTTAATAAATTTGCGTATTTTTTCAAATTTTTTTCGCAAAAAGAGTGAATTGTTGAGATGTTTGCCGTTGAAAGTGCGTCAATTTGCTCGATGATAAATTGCGTCGGTTCAGCTTCTTTCAATTTTTTTGCAAGCTTTTCTTTAAGTTGAGTTGCAGCCGCTTTTGTGAATGTCATTGCAACAATCTCTCTCACCGGAACTTGTTTTTCGCAAATCAAGGTGCAAATATATTCAATCATGACATGAGTCTTTCCACTTCCAGCAGAAGCACTGATTAAAAGATGTTTTTTGTCATTTTTCAAAACATCGTCTTGCTCTTTGATATACATCTCAATCCTCCTCCACTTTTTTCATTTTTCGATATCCCTGCGATTGCAAATGTTTGCAAATAGAAAGATAAGGACAAAAATCACATTCGCCTTTGATCGGTTTGATTGCAATATATCCTTCTCTCATCTCATCAATTGCTTGTTGACAAATTTTGTGTGCATAGTCAAAATGTTTTTTCAAATTGTCATCAACACAGCCATATTTAAATCCAAACTCTTCCTTCATTTTCGTTGATCTTGCGGTCATTCCCAAAATGTCACTTCTTACGCCATCCAAAAGTCTTTGATCCATCATTTGAACAACTTCGTTGTTTTTGAGCGTCATTCCATTAAGCAGTTTTGTTTTTTTGTTGTTTTTGGAATATTTTGTCTGGCAATCGAAATAATAAACTCCCGCACATTCCATTCCTGTGCGCCTTCCAATTGAATCTGCATATAAAAACAACTGCAATTTTTTGCCGTAATATAGTTCTTTCTTAATCCCTTCCGTCTTGCCTGTTTTATAATCTATAATTCGAAAATAGTTTCCACAACTATCCACACGATCCACAAAGCCAATCAAATTCAGTCCATTATAAAAGGGTTCAAGAACTTTTTCTTCCAACATAATCGGTTTGAAATTACTGTTTTTTTGCTCTTTTATGACGTTTTTTAATATAATTTTGCTTTCATTTTGCAAATATTTCAAAAAGTATGCTTTTTTCAAGATTTTTTCATCATACACCGTTTGCGCAATTTTTGAAAGATTGATTTGCAAAAATTTTGTCAAATCTTCATCCGACACCTGTGCCAAATCTTTGCTACTTTGCACAAACTCCTTCAAAAGTGCGTGCATAAAAATGCCAAAAAGTCTTTTGTTTGGCATGACATCTTTTTTATCCTCAATTGACAAATCATATCTCAAAAAATGCATGAAAGGACAAGCAAAATAACTTTCAAGTTCGGAAGCCGAAATGGTGTTTTTCGTGCGAGCGTGAACAATCTTTTCAATCGGTTCATCAACAACAATCGAAGTTTTTAAGAGCGAGTGAAGCGAACTTTCAAATTCTTTCGGCAGCTTTTCTTTTAAGTGAGAATATACATTGAGCAAGTTTTCTTCACAACCAATATAGAAAAGAAGTCTGTCCAAATTTTCTTCGCTTGAAAAGAGTCCAATGTCAAAAATCTCCATCGCTGTGGTGTGCAATGTTTGAGTGCCAAAAATTTGTTTCAAATCTTCCACAAATTCCGCATTGCCACTTTGCTGACCATTGTCAACAACCGGCACCGAAACAATAAGTTTTTTCTTGGCGTGTTGCAAAAGCTCAAAAAGTTTGAGCCGGTTTCTTCTGTTGATAACGCGAATTTCCGGTTCAAGAGCAAACTGCAATTTAAGTTTTTTTATGTCATCATCATCAATAAGCCCAACATCATTTTGTGTTCGTGGCAATGCGCCAGCACGCGCACCTAAAACAAACAGAATGTCAACATCTTCAAAATAACTGTCCGTCACTTCGCCAACATAGACCGCATCGATATATGACGGTATGGTTTCAACTTTGACAGAATTGAATGCCAAAAGAAGAATGTTTTCAAAATCTAACAAAGAAAAATCTTCATCTCCGCCAAGCTCAATAAGTTTATCGAAAACTTTGGATATAAGTTCCACCGACTGCTTGTTTTCACTTTGCTTTTGAAAATTTCCTTCATCTTCCAAATTTTGAACAAGTTTTTGATGACTTTGAAAGACTTTTTGCATCAAAATTTGCAAATTTTCGATATATTTTTGCATTTTTTTGCATTTTTGAAGGTTTTTTATGACAAAAACCACATCTGTAAACTGAGGAAAACGCTCCAAAAACTCAACTTCATCGTCAACACAAAAATATGAGATTTCTTTCAAAACTTCTTCATCCCGCGACAACAATGAAGTTGAAGAGAGATATTCCAGCCCCGCTCTGTCAAAGCCCGTCTTTGCGATTTCCAAAATTTTACACAAAAAATGCCCCAAAATTGTTTGTGAAAGATTGACAGCATCGTCACAATTTATTGGTATCTTAAACTGACCAAAAATTGTTTTGATGAGTTTGAAATATGTTTTGTCTGCAACAGCAACTGAAAAGTCGTTATATTTTGCACCTTTGAAAACGAGGTTTTTTATGTATTTTGCGACATATTCCACTTCGTCCTGCCGATTCTTTGCAAAGAGATTCAAAAAGAAATCTTCACTTTGGCACTTGTCAACCTTGAAGGCAAACAAATTTTCCACAATCGCCCGTGAAGGTCCCAAAAGTGCAGTTGGCGGATTTTCTTCCCTGACCGCAAGCGAAAACTCCTTGGCAAGAGCTGTGGTTTTTTTGAAAATGTCATCTTCATAGATGAAGGCATTTTTCACTGACAAAGGTTTGGCGCGACCAATATATACGCAATTGACATATTGTGACAGTTGACAGATGAAATTGTTGATTTCCAGCGTAAAACTGTCAAAATTGACAAAATATAGATTGATTTTTGATAAATCAAGCGAATTTTTGACTTCTTTCACAAAAAAATCTAGCAACTTGGACAAATCCAATTTTTCGCCCAAAATTTCTTCATAGCGTTGATAAATCAGTTTCAAGTCGTGCATCTTTCGATCCAGATTTTCATCTCCAACCGGATTTATTTGCTCTGGTTTGACTTTGCACGCCTTGAACTGTTTGATTATCTGTAAAATTTTTTTGCAAACATCCACTCCGTAAGAAGAAAAATATGTCAATTTTTCACTGACACTCTTCACTGCTTTATAAACAGAAAAAACTTCTTCCAAAGCCGAAATTCTTGCAAAAGGCACGTTGTTTTGACGTAAAATTTTGCTGGCAAGTCTTGACACACCAACAACTTCAATATTGAACGTCGATTTGATGTTCAAGCAATCAAAAATCAAGTTTTCTGCCTGCATGGAAAAAGCATCTGGCACAACAACTATGTTTTTCAAGTTCAAGTTTGTGACATCAATTTGCTTTATCACATTCACCCCTGCCTCAAAAGCAGTGGCACCAGAAATTAACCTGATTTCCATGTGATAATGATATCACAAAATTCAAAACAAATCAACCTCTTTTCAATCTATTCGCTTTTTGAATTCCCTCCAAGCGCTCTTTGAGAACTTCTTGTTTTCCGCCCTTTGCAGAAAGCAATTTGTTTTCCGCTTTAAGTTTTTCGTTTTCATGTTTCAGTTTCACGATTTGCACATCTTTTTCATTCAGTTCTTTGAAAGCTTTTTTGAGAAGTTCGTTTGTTCCAGAGTTGTTTTGTACTTCTTCAACAGCCGTCTTTTTGATGAGTTTGACAAGTCCCAAGAATAAATTGTTTATGTCGCTTTCGGTCAATCGTTTTTGTTTGAAAGGGATGATTTTGTCTTCCTTTTTCTCTAACTTTCTTTTCATGTTTTGATATTTGTTCTGCAAACGCGTCATAAGTGTCAGATTTCCACCACTGAGTTTAAGGCAAGCCGAACGCACTGAAAGCCCTTCAATGGTCAATTTTTCAATCTTTTCAAAAAGCTCTCCTTCTTGAACTTTGTCAAACCCTTCAAAGTGCGTTTTGACGTGCTTCGAAAGATCGATGCCAAGCCTTTGAGTTCGCTCGACATCGTTTTGAAGGTTGTCCACTTCGTGGTAATAATAATTTCTCACACTGTTTGGCTTTCGATTAAATGTTTTCGCATGAGCCAAAAATGCCTCTTTAAGCGAAACACTCTCTTTCTTACACTTTTCCACTTCAACAAAAAGCTCTTTAACTTCTCTGTCATTCCAATTTTTCATAAATCCTCCAAACAAAATGTTGCCAAATAATTTGGTTTTTAGACATAAAGAATCTTATAAAAACTGTCATTTTTTGTCAGCCAATGAAAAATCGCTCAAACAAACAGAAAAATAAAAAACAAAGCGAGAAATGTTTTTGCATTATTTTCTCTCTTTTT
This sequence comes from uncultured Lachnospiraceae bacterium, assembly GCA_964594865.1. GTDB lineage: Bacteria > Bacillota > Clostridia > Christensenellales > UBA1242 > Caccovivens. The sequence continues at coordinate 14,849 of CAZQMZ010000004.1, forward strand.
GACATATAATCATGTATGAAATACATCCTAAAAACAACTTATCCTTGTTTGATTAAAACAAAAAATGATGAGTGTGAGCTTAATGAAAACGACCTTTTGGAAATTGAAAACGAGGACAGACTTTTTGTCTATCCGGAAAATCCCGAACAAATTCCTTTTTATATCAATCTCAAATCTCCAAAAGAGACTGCCTTTTTGTCAATTTTAAACCATCACGGTCAAATTTTACTCTTTTTGGAAGACGTGCAAAATCTGCAAGTAAGCCAAAAAGAAACATTAAACATGAGCGGAAAAAAGTGCGAAGTGAGCGTTCATGGTCAACAAATTTCTTTTGAGAGTGAAAACAGAAGAGTCGAATATCTCTGTTCTCACCCTTGCGAGCTTCAAAAAATTTTCAAACTTAAAGACTATGCCTGCATTCAGTTTGATGCCGATTTGTATGCATATTCCATAAAGAAAAACAAGCTTTCTCATTTCAGCGGAGAAATTTCAGTTGACGGCGAAATGTTGACTTTAACAAAAAACTTCAATGACAGTGAAAACAGAAAGCGTCAAGCAAAATATAAATTTGAGGACGACATCATCATGCAAGAAGAAAATTTCATTCACAGTTCAAACAGCGAAAGAAACGAACTTGTGCCTTACAAACTTATGGAAAGTGTGAAGGCGAAAGACTTTGAACACGCACTCACATTTTTGACTGAAAATCTTAAAAATCAAATTGACAGCACACAAATACGTGACTTTTTTGGCAATTTTTCGATGTTTTTGCCGTTGTCGACAACAGAATTTATCACAATCAGCGGAAAACAAAAAAAATATGTCAAATTCAATATGCAAGGCGGTTTGATTGACGACATCACCGTTGACACACTTTGATTTCAGGACAAAATACCCATAAGTTTCAATCGGCAATCAAAATGATATTCAAAATTTTTCACCAAAATTTTGAGAAGTTCTTCTTCGCTTTTTTGTGCCAATTTCAAAGTTGACAACCTTTCAAAATCTGTTGAGTTCAAAAATTTCAACGCAACATATGCCACTTTGGAAATCTCTTCACATGAAAAAGTTCTGCACGCAGTGCAAACAAGATTTCCGTCGGCATAGTCAACATAGAGCCTGTCAAACGCAGTGCTTTTGCAACACGTGCATTTGTCCGAATAAAGCGGAAACCCATAAATTTTGAAAAATTCGATGTAAAACTTGTCCAAACTATACAATCTTTTACACTTTCCAAAACATATGTTTTTCAGTGTTTTGAGAGCCAAAACAAAAACACCTGCTCTTTCGCCCGCAGTGGAAAAGTCAATTTTTTCAATCACTTCCAGCACAGCATATGCTTCAAAATATTTTTCAACATCTTCGCAAATTTCGTGAAAATTTTCAATAAGGTCAAACCCTGTGATAATCAGCCCGCCTTTGCCTTCCTCCAAGATAAATTCACCGAAAGTGAATGGATTGTTTGCCAATTTCATCTTTGCCTTCGGATTTTTTACTCCTTTGAGTGTCGCCCAAATTTTACCCAATTCCAGAGAAAAAAGAAGAATATTTGCATCCTTCTCTTTCTTATCGTTTGATTTTATGACTATTGCCTTTATCTTTTGCGACATTTTTCCCCTTTATATTTGCATGTTTTCCACAATGTTATTTTTGAAATCCTTTTTTATTTTCTCTTTCTTTGTTTCGTCCTGCAACAAGGTCTTGAGCAATGTAAGGATTGCCACCAGACATTTTTAACATTTCCCAAGTCAATTCTTCAAAGATATCTATAAATCCTGCCATAACCGCCTCCCTTTTATTGTGTGCAAAATTTTGTCTTTGATGCTTGCCGAAACTTCTTTCAATATAATTTTAGCATAGCATATCAAAAAATCAAACTTTTTTTGATGTTTTTAGAGAAAAAATATGTATGCGCCAATTTTTTTGTTTTGGCGCTTTTTTTAAATTCTTCGAATCGACAAACTTGCATAATTGAAGTTGACTGTTTCTGCCGAATTGTTGAGTAACTCCAAACTGCTTGTGCCGTTTGTTGTGATGATCATTGTTTGGGTCAAATTCACAACATCGCCAGCAGTTTGAGTGATCGAAATCGGCGAACCTTGAACTGTCGCTCCGTTTAAATCTAACCTTATTCCAAATGTTCCGCTTGTTGGAACAACTCCATTTGCAAGATAACTCACTTCATATGCACCTGCAAGCAGTGTTGCACCGCCTGCTCCGTTTGACACAATTGATGTGCCTTCACTTGTCACAAGCACAACAGGGATGACATCTCCTGCATCCACTGTGGACAAAACTGTGTTGTTGAAGAAAGCAAAATCGTTGCCAAAGTTTGGATTGACAACTTGATTGGAGCAAGCCAAATTTATTGCCGAACAGAAAATTGGACAAGGATGATTGAAAACGCAACAATTAAATCTTCTAGGCATATCTTTCTCCTTAGATGACGGAAAATTGAAACTCCGCCACCTAGAATCATTTTATTTTTCCAAAAGAATTTGTGTGCAATCAAAAAACCACTTCCATTATGTTTACAACAAAAAATCCACAAAAATTTGTGGATTTGCCCTTATTACAGCAATTCAAGCCTGTCAACCATTATTTGACATTATATTTGAAATTCTTGAAGCCTTTGAAAGCAATCATCTTCTTTGGCGGACAAATGTAAAATCGCTTCGTCTGTGGGTTGAGAAATTTTCTTGCCTTTTTCTCTTGCAAAGAAAATTTTCCAAAGTTGCGCAAAACAATCTCATCGCCCTTGCAACAAACTTCCAAAATAGTGTTTTTAAATTCGTCCAAAAACAAATCGCACTTGGTTTTTGAAAGTTGTGTTCTTTTTGCCAAAAGTGAAATAAACTCGGTTTTGTTCATAATTTTTCCCTCCAAAAAAATGATAACCTAAATGAAAAAATTTTAAACACTTTTTTCTTATTATTTTTCTTATGCCGTTCGTCGTCGCGAAACAAACTTGATTTTTAGAATATATGGAGCCGTGATGACGAGATAGACCACTGCGCCAAGAATTATTGCCACCAACAAGTTGACAAATGCATGGAAATAGTTGCAACTTATGAAGGTGTATACTGTCAAAAACATGGCAAATGTTCCCAAAACAAGCAAAAACAGATCAAAGAATGGAATTGAAAAAGAAATTGTTTGTTTCAACTTCCAAAGAGCCAAAAGACAAACGATTGCCGAGAGAAAGATGTTCCCAAGAACGAGTGCAAAGATGTTTATGCTTGACACCGCCGAAAGAAAGAAGGATATGATTGCCTTTGCCACTCCGCCCACCGCAGTGATTGTGAGAATAAATTTGAACTTGCCATTTGCTTGCAAAAGCATGACGACATATTGCATAAGCGCAGTGAATATGGTCGAAAAAGCACCATAGAGCATAAGCAAAAAAGCGATGTTTGTCATCTCTTGCGTGAAGTCTTGATATACCAATGCAAGCACCTGACGAGAAATTGCCACCACTCCAAAAGTTGTTGGAAGAATGAGAAAAAGCAAAATTTTTAATCCCCTTTCAATGACATGACGTCCGCAAGTTCCACGTGAGATGAGATAGGATATGTTTGGCAAAAGTGTGGTTGTCACAGCAATGGAAATAACAAGCGGAAAATTGAGTATTGCGCCAACAACTCCCGATTGCAAACCATAGAGTTGTGTGGCGGTTGAATTTTCAAACCCCGCAAGCATCAATCTAGGCACAACGACAAGACTGTCAAAAGCATTGACGAGTGGCAAAATTGAGGCAGAAAGCATGAGTGGAAAGTTCGCACGATTAAATTCTTGTCCAGCAAATTTGACCGTTTTCATATCCATCACCGCTTCAACTTTTTTACTCTTGAAAAAGTAGAGAACAAAAAGATAAGTCAGCGCCACGACCTCACTGACCAAAATACCCAAAAACGCACCGAACACACCCTGAGAAATTCCAAGTCGACTGAAATAGAAGGCAAACAAAAGCCCAAATCCAAATTTTGCCACTTGTTCAATGATTTGACTGACAGCAGTTGGAACCATGTTTTCATAACCTTGAAAAACTCCACGTAGTGCCGACAACCCTGCTCCAAGTGGCAATAGAAAAATGAAAATCATATATGAATAAGATGGGTCAATTCCTTGAAAAGCGGAGATATACTTTGAAAACACAAGAAAAACCATTCCAATAAGAAGACCAATTCCCACCGAAACAAAGATTGCGTGTTTGAGATAGGCATTGACGCACCCGTGTTCACCACGCGCGCGTGAAGATGAAATCAGTTTTGCAAGCGAAGTTGTCACACCTCCACACGTCACCACCAATGCAAAGGCATAGAGCGACATGACAAGTTGAAAGATGCCAATCCCTTCAATTCCCAGTAAATTGGTTAGCGGAAGCCTGAAAAGCGCCCCCAAGACCTTGCAAATCACCCCAGAAACGAGCAAAACAAGTGTGCTTGCTCCCACTTTTGACCTGATTTTCTTCATAATTCACCCATTTTTTTGCAAACGCACAAAAATCAAGTCTTATCATGTGGAAAATTTTGAAAAATATTCAAAAAATTTAAAAAAAGGTATTTACAAATCAAAGTTTGTGTGATATAATAGTCACAACAAATTAAATAGGTTGACAAAAAAAGGAGAGAAAAATGACTAGAGAAGAACTGATTAGAAAAAATATGCTTAAAATATATACAAAACCTCATGTTGTAGTTGTGCAAGATGCCAGCCCAAAAGATTTGTGTCCTGCCAACGATTTCATTGACTTTATTAATGGAGTGGTTGATTTGACATTTGAAAACGGGGTAAGAAAATTGCCAGAGTTGTTTCGCAACAAAATGATGAGAATATGCGATAATTCGGACGAATATAATGCTTTTATTGCTGAAAGAAAGTTGTTTCGGATGCAAGTTTTTAAATTGATTAGACATTTGATGGAAAAACATTTGCCGGTTACGCTTCCTGATCACGTTTATTTTCAAGAAGAATATCGAAAAATTGGAGAGATACAAAACGCAGAAATTTATGATGAAAAATTTAAGCAACTCACTCTAGAATATCAAAAAGCAATTAAAATTTCTATTGAACAGAACGAAAAATATGGAAAAAAATACGGTTTATATGTTCCAACATATGAAGACATAAAAAAAGAAGATGAAGAGGAAGAAAATAATAAAGAAAAATAAAGAAAAAAAAGAAGAAGGTTTCCCTTCTTCTTTTTTTTGCCTTATAATATTATTTTTATTTTATAGCTTCATATTTTTTTCGTCAGATTTCTTCTCTCTATTTTTAGTTAAGCCACTCTCATTTATAGGATTATCTCTTCTTTAATTTTATTCTCTGGTTTTTTTTCACTTAGTTCCACATTTGTAGAACTATCTTTAATTGCGTTCTCAGAATTTTCCTCACTTACTTCCACATTTGTAGGATGTTTAATTTCTTTCTCAGATTCTCTTTCACCTTCACCGTTTTTTAATTCTTCAAAAAAATCTGTCCATATTTCGTTGCGCTTCTCTTCATTTTTTTTCTGTTCTTCGCCTGTACGTTCCCCTTGTGGTGTTTGAGGTTGACTTGACGGTTTCGGTTGCGCTGTTTGTGTTGGTTGTGCTGTTCGAGTGGTTGTTTTTGCAGGAGAGCCTCCGGAAAGTTTTGTGGCTTTATATTTCTCCCAAGGATTTATGGCTTTGCCGGAAGTTTGTTTTGCCGGCGAAGATTTTTTCTTGACAGTTGCCTTTGGAGAAACCTTCTTTTCTTCCTTTTTCTCTATTTCTGTGTTTGCTGTGGTGATGACTGTTGGATATGTCTTGTCACGGACGTTCTTCAAAGGATTGCTATACCCTTGCAAAATCTTCAAACCTTCTTCCGTTTTGACAATCTCTTTGAAGACATCATATTTTTTTAAGATGTGATTTAAAAGTTGTTTTTGAAGAGTATAGTTCTGCGAAACACTTAGATCTTTCTGCAAATATTTTTCCATGAGAAGTTTATATTCAAAGCGCACTTTGTCGCCCAACTCACCCATTTTGTCCAAAAGAGCCAGCATGCGAACGAGATATAATTGAGAGAGAATTTCCACAAGTTCGCGATTGAACAAAAACTCTTCGCTTTGCATGTGGAGATAGCGATAAAGAAACTCACTTTTTTGAAGTTCTTCGTTGTCATAATATATGTTCCAACGCTTTTCAACTTCTCGTCGAAATTCAAACATATATGGCTCAACAATTTCTGACAGAAGCGTGAGATGCTTTATGTCTTCTTCAATGTCATGTTCAATCTCAATCATATAAAGTTTTGCGGTGCAAAAATCAGGCGCAATCTCCATTTCAACTTTGAAATTGAGAACAAACTCGCCCAAAATTGTGGCGCAATATAACACATTTTCTTCAATGCGGTCAAACTTCTTCGGAATGGCAATCAATTCTTTGACAATGTCATCTGGAATGACATATTTCTCGCCATCAAAAATGCCCAAAAGATTGTTGGCTTGCTTGCGCTGATAGTTCAAAATGTCAGCAAATTCTTTTTCAATGGCAAACAAATCCAATTTTTCTGACGAAGCAACTCCGTTCGGCTCGTTGACCACACCGAAAACTCTTTTCTTCTCAGTTTTTCTTTTTCTCCTTGCCATAGTTTGATTATACAACATTTTTGCCAATTTTGCAAGGTTTAATGGAATAAAATTATTCAAAAATTTTTATTATTCATCCAAAATCTCTCATTTCACCAACTTTTTAAACAAATTTTCTCCTTTTTGGTGGATGTGTTGCAAAAAATCAATCATTTTCTCAAAAAAGTCACGCAAAGTGGTTTCTCTTTCAAATCGTTCAAGGTTATTCCATTTGCCACACATTTGCCATTGCTGTTGAAAAGACAATGCGCTTGACAGCCTATGTCAATTGTCTTTGAGTCGCGTTGCGGCGCATATTCTGGTGGAATGTCTGAAAAAATATGATGTGTTTTGTCTTCCGCTGGCCTATCTCCTTTTTCAAACTTTTCGCAAATCAAGCTTTTTTTAATCAAAATCTCTTTCGCCTTGCAAGTGTATTTGTCATTGAACTTGCAAGTTGTCTTTCTGCAACGAATATCCATGATTCCCTCCAATAATTTTGACAATTATTCCCCAAACCTTGACAATTCAAACAAAGATGATGTAAAATGATTGTGACACGAGGTGAAAGATGAAAGTTGTGCTTTTGAAAGATGTGAAAGGAACCGGCAAAAAAGGTGAAATCAAAGAAGTTGCCGACGGCTTTGCAAAAAACTTCTTGCTGAAAAATGGCTCTGCGCGAATTGCCGACAACTCTGCCATAAACGAAAACAAACACCAAAAGGACGCGCAAATTTTCCATAAACAACAAGAAATTTCTGCTGCAAAAGAACTTGCACAGAAGATTGAAGGCACAAATATTGTGCTTAAAATCAAATGTGGCGAAAACGGCAAAACTTTTGGTTCAATAACTTCCAAAGAAATTGCTGACGAACTCGAAAAACAAGGCGTCAAACTTGACAAGAAAAAGATTGACATCAAAGAACCAATCAAATGTGTTGGAAAATATTCCGTCACAGCGCGCGTCTATCCAGAAATCACAGCAAGCTTCAATGTCGAAGTGCAAGCACTGTGATCAACCAAAAATATTAAAAAAAATAAGTGACTATGTCAGTCACTTTTTTCTATTTTTCAAATCTTCTTTTTGAACCTTCCCTACACCCCACAAGAGTGCTTAAAGAACAAGAAATTTGGTTGATTAAATTCCGCAATTCAATAATCTCTTCTTCATTTAAATTTTTTGCAAGCTCCATGGCTATGGATGTTGCCAAAAGTACCAATTCTTCATCACTACAAGCCATGTTTTTTTATATTAATCAAACAAAATTATTGTGTCAATTTTTTAAACATTTCCACAAACTCTTCAAGTGAAAATGTTTCCGAACGTCTTTTGAGTGTGTTTTCATCAAAAGTTTTTCTCAAAAAATCTTTGCCATAAACAACCGAAAGATTGTTCAAGAGCGTTTTTCGACGCATTGAAAAACATGTTTTGACAAAGTTTGAAAAAGATGTTTCATCAATTTCAGGAAATTTGCGTTCAATTTTTATGTGCAAAAGAGCAGAGTCAACATTTGGCACAGGAAAAAACATTTGTCGATTTATTGTCCGCGTGATTTTTGGCTGTCCATAAAAATTTGACAAGACAGAAAGCACTCCATAATCCTTTCCGCCCACCTTTGCGCAAACACGCGCAGCAACTTCTTTTTGCACCATAATTGTCAAACTGTCAAGTTGTTTCGCATTTTCAAAAAGTTTGAAAATTATTGGTGAAGTGATGTAATATGGCAAGTTTGCCACCACTTTATATCTTCCGCCCAGCATTGTTTCCACTTCATTCAAATCCACACTCAGAAAATCAGCAAACACGAATTGGACATTTTTTAAGTTAAGCGAAATCAGTTGCGGTTGCAAATCTTTGTCAATTTCAAATGCCACCACCTTTTTTGCGCGTTCACTGAGCACTTGCGTCAAGCTTCCCGCACCAGCGCCAATTTCCAAAACATTGTCATTGCCCACAATTTCCGCATCGGCACAAATTGCGCTCAATAAGTTTTTGTCGCTAATGAAATTCTGTCCAAACTTTTTTTTGAAATTAAAATCTTCCATATTTCTTCCTTTTGGTTGCTTTGTGTTCATTTATTCCAAAAGAACAATCGCGCGTTTTGCGTCGTCGCGAATGCCACTTCTTCAAGAGTCAAATCTTTGAGTTTTGCAATGCGATCTGCCACATACACAACGTTTTTCGGCTCGTTTCGCTTGCCACGATACGGCTCCGGCGAAAGATATGGGCAATCGGTTTCCAACATAATGCGCTCCAACGGCAGATTTTTCACCACTTCTTGAACATTTTTTGCATTTTTGAAGGTCACAACACCGCCAAAAGAGAAGTATGCCCCCAATTTCATCAGTTCTTTTGCGCTTTCCAAACTTCCGCCATAGCAATGCAACAAAAACTTGCATTTGAGCGGATGATTTTTCAAGATTTCCAAAGTATCCCCCATAGCATCACGGCTGTGCACAACAATTGGCAGGTTCAAGCTGTTTGCAAGATCGATTTGAGCAACAAAAACTCTCTTTTGTAAGTCTTTCAATTTTTCAACTTCTTCCAAAGAAAGCCCTTGCAAATAGTGATAATCCAGCCCAATTTCTCCAATTCCAAGCACATTTTTGTTTTTGGCAAGAGTTTTCAGCTGAGCAAGCACATCTTCAAGCGAACTGTCATCAAATACATTTTCAGGATGTATGCCAATCACGGCATAGACATTTTCATGTCGATCCGCCATTTCCACAGCTTGATGCGATGTGACCAAGTCGGTGCCCGCACAAATCATTGCACTGACACCACCATTCACCGCCCTTGAAATCACATCTTCAATATCCTCATTATATTGTTCATCCATAAGATGACCATGCACATCAATAAGTTCCATGGAGATATCATATCAAATTGCTTGGCACTTTGTCAAATTAGAGAAACAACACTGTCAAAAATATTGAAAAAATATGCTTTTTTCGAGCTTATTCGCATATATATTTATGATGAACACCTTTTGGCTTATGATGATGCTTGCCAGCATTCTCGTTCTTTTGATTGTCAATCCCAGCGCTGTGCTGTCGGAGATGATTTCCGCGTCAACCGATGCTCTCACTCTCTGCATTGAACTCTGCGCCGTCTATGCCGTTTGGTTGGGTATAATTGAGCTTGTCGATGCCAGCGGGCTTGGCGAAAAACTTGCCAAACTGCTCCGCCCACTCATCAAAAAGATTTTTAAGGTGGAAAATCCCGAAACGCAATATCTCATCGCCATGAACGTTTCCGCCAATATGTTGGGCTTGGGGAATGCCGCCACTCCAATGGGTATAAAGGCAATGAAAGCGCTTGACGACGGCACAGGAAAAGCTAATTTTGCCATGATTATGCTTATTGTGCTCAACGCCACTTCCATTCAACTTCTGCCAACCACCGTGATTGGTCTGCGTTCAAGTGCCGGAAGTGAAAATCCTGCCGACATAATTTTTCCAACACTGATTGTCACCTTCATCACTACAATTTTGGGAATTGTTTTGGTACACACAATCGACAAACTCTTTCATGGAAGAAAAAATAAGAAAAAGAAGGCAAAGACATGAGTGCAAGTGTGTATATTCTTCCAATCCTTTTTATTCTGCTGTTTGGCTATTGCATATATAAGCGTGTCAACACCTATGACCACTTTGTCAAAGGTGCAAAAGGTGCAATCAAACTTGTGGTGGAGATCTTTCCGTTCATTGCGTCAATTTTGATTGCTGTGGCTCTTTTGCGAGTGAGTGGCATAACTGACTTTCTTGCACAAATTCTCTCACCAATTTTCAACGCTCTTGGCATTCCAACCGAACTTGTCGAGCTTGTCCTTTTACGCCCATTCACCGGAAGTGGAAGTTATGGAATTTTGGAGAACATCTTCAACACATACGGCGCGGACAGCTATATTTCTCGTTGCGCTTGCGTAATTATGGGTTGCAGTGAAACAATCTTCTATGTCGCCACAGTGTATATCTCTCAAACCAAAGTGAAAAAACTCTTTTATGCCATTCCTGTGGCACTTGTTTGCTCGCTTGTTGGCACAATTCTTGCTTGCCTGATTTGTAAAGTGATGTGAAAAAATCTTTTTAGTATTGGGATTTATAAAAAAATTTCTAAAAATCACTCTTTTAAAAAAATTGCACTCATTGTAAAATTTGCAATTGAAAGAAAAAAAGTGCTGGAATGAAATTTCCGCACTCTTTTTAAGGTTTTGCTCAAAAAAAATGTCAAATTATTTAAACTTTCGGGTTTTAAGTTCTTCCAAAAATTCGCCATCCTCGGTGTTGGTGATAAGATTTGGAAGAAGTTTAACTCTGTGTTTTCCGCCTTTAACCGCTTCTACAACCACAAGAGTAAATTTGCCTTTGCCGTTCTCTGTGAAAAACATCTTCTTGACTGCAAGATTGTGATTATAGCACTCTGCCAACAGTTCCGCCGAGCGCTCGGCAGGATATGTGCAATAAAATCGCCCGCCAAACTTCAACATCTTTGAAGTGACATCAATCAATTCTTTCAAATTCAACTTGACTTCTTGTCTGGCAATCTTGCGACTTTCTTCACATGGCAAGGCGTCGGGCTCAAAATATGGCGGATTTGAAAAAACAACATCCACACTTCCGACTTGAAGATGTTTCTTAAAATTTTTTACATCATCTTCAATTAAAGTGATTTTTTGAGATAAATCGTTCAAAATTATGTTTTTTTCGCAAATTTTTTGCAATTTTTCTTGAATTTCGAAGATTTTTATTGATTTAAACTTGTTTTTTGCACTGACAAGAATGGAAACAATTCCACATCCACCGCCAATTTCCACAGCGTTTTCGCTTGCCTTGAGTTTTATGAAATTCGCCAAGATAACGCTGTCAGAAGTGAAGCAATAGAGATTTTTATCTTGGATGATTTCAAGTCCACCGCATTGCAAATCTTCCAATCTTTCGCTTGAAGTCAGTTTGATTTTTTGTTTCTTCAAACCTGTCATCTTTCTTCCTTTTTGAATTTTACTTCAGAGAGATCATATGTTTTGATTTCAAAATCATCGCCTTTTTCAATTTTGACATCCACCATTCTGTCCAGCAAATTGTTGTATATCACCGTCCCTTTTCCGTCTTTTGTGGAAACTAGTGAGCCAACTTTTGGCATAACTCTCAACGCTTCTTGATATGTGCCGTTTTCATACGCAATGCAACACATAAGTTTTCCGCAAAGTCCGCTTATTGAATTTGGGTTGAGTGACAAATTTTGATTTTTTGCCATTTTCATGGACACATGGTCAAACTCGCCCATATTTTGCACGCAACAACAAATCTTTCCGCAAGGTCCAAAACCACCCAACATTCTCACTTCATCCCGACTGCCAATCTGACGAAGTTCAACGCGTTTCTTCAATGTTTCGGCAAGCTTTTTCACCAATTCACGAAAATCAATACGGTTTTCTGCCGTGAAGTTGACGACATATCTGCTGTTGTCAAAACTTGCTTCCACTTGCACAATCTTCATATCCAAATCAAATTCTTTGACAATTTTTTTGACCGTTGGATATAGTTTGCGAGCTTCTTCGTCATATTCTTCCGCCTTCTTTAACATCTCTTTCGTCGCCTTTTGAACGACATTTTTCAGTGGTGACATAAGAGTGGATGGGTCAATCATCTCGTTTTCCTTGACAATAACACCCAAATCTTGTCCCCTATCCGTTTCGACAATCACATAATCGCCCTGTTTCAAATTTAAGCCGTTTGGGGAGAAAGAATATATATGATTGCTGTTTTTAAATTTCACACCAACTGTTTCTATTTGCATAGATATTTAACCTCCAAAATTTTTAGCAAAAAGTTGTCAACCGCCACATTCAAATTGGCATTAAACTCCAATCTTTCACGAAAACGCGAAATAAGTTTGAAAATTTCACAAAGTGCTTCAACAGAATATTCCGCTTCGACATCTTTGAACGCATCAAGATATGGCGTCAACCTGCAAAGTGCTTCACTATCGCATTTGAGTTTTATCATGTCTTCAATCGCAAAAGAAATCACTTGCAAAATAATCTCCAAGTTTTGCTTTTGGTCAAGAAATTTTTTGGAATATTTGATGACATCTCGACTGCCTTTCATTTCACAAATCAAGCTTATGGCAAAGTTGACAATGTTTTTCAGGTCAGATTTCTTTTCAAACTCCAAAGTCTTTCCAATGTAACCTTCGCCCAAAATTATGGAAAGGTCATCACGACAAATCTTTTGGATTTCTTCTTTGGAAAGAGGCTTGATTTTGATTTTGTCACATCTCGATTTGATGGTGGGCAAAACTTTCTCTTCACTCTTTGCCGACAAAATGAAAAAAACATTCTTTGGCGGTTCTTCAAGCACTTTCAACAATTTGTTTTGCGCTTCTTCTGTGGAAACATCAAAATTGTTGATTATGAAAATCTTGTATGGCAAATTGACCGGTTTGACATATGCTTCCGCCACGATGTCATTGCTGTCGGCAACAAGCAACTTTTCGCCGTTTTTTGGATATAACTTGACATCCAAATCCACTCCACTTTCCACTCGAACAAACTCTGCGCTCTTTTCATCCATAAGTTCAAAGGTTGGAAATTCCAACAGAAGTGCGGTCAAAACAAGAGTTGTTCGGCTTGTCAAATCATCCTCACAGAAAAACAAAAGGGAATTTTTCAACGTTCCACTCTCTTTTTTCTTGCGAATATTTTCAAAAAACTCTTGCTTCTTTATAATTTGGGTTACATCCATGCTATGATTTTAGCATATTTTCACAAAAAAATCAAAATTTAAGTGTAATAAATTGAAAAAAGGACAAAATTTGTCCTTTCTTATGTTTTCTTAATCTTTTTTGAAATCTTTCGCTCAATCCATTTATATATTTCTCCAATAAAGATGATGGACATGGAAAGCACAAGCACAACAATCCAGCTCCAAAAGTCAAGTTTTTCAAGTTGAAGCAAATTTCCAAGCCCTGTGCAAGCCATCAGCAACAAAAGCGCAAAGCCAAATATGAGTGACCCGGTGAAAAATTTGTTTTTAAATGGATTGCTCTTGAAACAAAAATCTTTTGTGCGAGCCGTGAACATGAAGAAAAGTTGAATGAGATTGAGAGTATAGAACGCCATTGTGATTGCCACACTTTCGCCTTGCATGAAAAAGCCATAAAGATATGCGCACATCGTCAAAGCCGTTTGCACAAAACCTAAAACAAGAAGTGAGACGCCCATTCCTCCGCCAAACAGCCCTTCATCTTTTTTACGCGGGTTCTCTTCCATAACTTCACTTTCAACCGGCTCCGTTCCCAAAGCAATCGCTGGCAAACTGTCGGTGATTATGTTCACAAACAAAATTTGCACAGGCAAAAGAAATGTCAAGCTCGGAAAGAAAACAGTCAGCAAAAACAGCGACAAAATTTCCGCCATATTCGCCGAAAAAAGATATTTGACAGTCTTTTGAATGTTGCTGTATATCTTACGTCCTTCTTCCACAGCCACGACAATTGTGGCAAAATTGTCGTCCGTAATGAGAATGTCGGCAACATCTTTTGTGACATCCGTTCCGGTTTTACCCATTCCAATGCCAATGTCCGCCTTTTTCAAACTTGGAGCATCGTTGACTCCATCACCGGTCATTGCCACAATGTGCCCATTTTTTTTGAGTGCTTCCACAATTCTCACTTTATGCTGTGGACTAACTCTGGCAAAAACACACTTGTTTTCAACAATTTTTTCAAATTCTTGATCGGAAAATTTGTCAATATCTTCACCTGAAATCACTTCGTCTATGTTTTTGACTATCCCCACTTTTTTTGCAATTGCAAAAGCGGTGTCTTTATAGTCGCCCGTGATCATCACTGCTCTCATGCCTGCTTTTCGACATTTTTTGACTGCTTCTTCAATTTCAGGACGAGGTGGATCTTGCAAACCACAGAGTCCCAAAAAAACAAAGCCTGTCTCTTCAATTTTTTCGTCAACATTTTGTTTGAAAGCAAAACTTATCACTCTCAAAGCGTGATCGCACATCTTTTTGTTTTGATTTAAGATTTTTTTCTTTATACTTTCATCAAGTGGCAAAATTTTGTTGTTGGTCATATATGAATCACAGCAATTCAAAACTCTGTCAAGCGCGCCCTTCATGAAACAAATTTTTTCGCCTTGCACAAGGTTTAAAGTGGTCATCATTTTACGTTGTGAATTGAAAGAAAGTTCGTTCAACCTTGGATTATTTTTCTCAACTTCTTGTTTGTTAATTTGAAAAGATTTTGCAAAATCGGCAAGAGCAACCTCTGTTGAACCTCCAACATAACCACTTTCACCAACTTGCGCATCGTTGCAAAGCACCATGGCATTTAAAAAAATCGAAAAAGATTCGCTTTTTTTATCAAAAAATGTGAAAAAATCTTCAATTTTCATCTTGTTTTGTGTTATTGTTCCTGTTTTATCCGAACAAATCACATCACAAGAGCCAAGCGTTTCAACAGCATGCATACGTTTGACGATTGCCTTTTGTTTGGAGAGTTTTGCAATACCCAAACTCATGATGATTGTGATGACCGCCGGCATACTTTCTGGAATTGCGGCGACCGAAATTGCAACCGCTGTCAAAAATGCTTGTAAAATTTCTGTCGGATTGGCAATTGCTTCCAAGATGAATGTTATGCAAGCCATAAGCAAGATGACATAAGTTAAAACTTTTCCAACACCTTGTATGCTCTTTTGTAATGGAGTCATATCTTTCTTGGTGTTTTTCAAACTTTCAGCAATCTTTCCAATCTCACTTTCTTGCCCAATTGCCACAACCACACCCTTGCCATGGCCATTTTCCACAATACTGCTTGCAAATGCCATATTCCTTCTGTCCGCAAGTGGCACATCCTTTTCATAGATATATTCTGCGTGTTTTTCCACAGGTTCGCTTTCGCCGGTTAGAGAAGCTTCGTTCAACTTTATATTGGAAGTTTCAATCAGCCTTAAATCTGCTGGCACAATGCTTCCCGCTTCCAAACAAACAACATCCCCATGAACAAGTTCGGAAGTTTTGATTTTGAAAATTTTTCCGTCACGAAAAACTTTTGTTTCTGGTTGTGTCATATTTTTCAAACTTTCAATAGCCTTTTCACTCTTCCGCTCTTGATAGACGCCGAAAAGAGCATTCATGACAACAATTCCAAGAATAATTACACCATCAATAACTTCGCTGGAAGAACTTTCAACAATGCCAATAACAATTGAAAGCACCGCCGAAACCAACAGCACAAGCACCATAAGTTCTTTGATTTGTGACAAAAATTTTGATATAAAAGACTGCTTTTTCTGCGGTTTTATCTGCACTTTGCGCGCATTGGAAGAACGAGAATTAACTTCCATCAAACTCAGCCCATTGTTTCTTGTTCCCACAACCTGCAAACATTCGTCAACAGAAAATTGATAATATTTCTTTTCCACAACTTCTCCTGACGTATCATACTTTGAAGTTGTCCCAATTTATGCATCTTCGACAAATTTTTACATGAAGAACAGAGAAATGACGGCAATGACGGCAAGATAATATGAAAACCATTTCAGGCTGGATTTAACAGTGAGCTTAACCATCAGTTTTATGGCAAAAATTCCTGTCAAAAAGGCTGTTATAAATGAAATTATGGTCGGCAAAATCGGCACACTCAAAACAACTTCACCTGTGACAACATCATAAATTTCCATTATAAGAGAAAGAAAAATGATTGGAATGGACATCAAAAATGAGAATTTGGCGACCTGATTTTTGTCTTTTCCACACACAAGTCCGGCACTTATTGTCGAACCAGAACGTGAAATGCCGGGAAAGACAGCAAACCCTTGCGCAACCCCCATCAAAAACGCTGTTTTATTGTCAAAAGTGTTGGATTTTTTATTTAATATTTCTGCAAGCATCAATATGACCGCTGACAACGCAAAACAAAGTGGCAATGCCCCGCCCATGAAAGACAACTTGATGAGAGGCATAAACAAAAGAGCAATCACACAAGTTGGAATGGTTGCGATGACAATTTGTATTGTTTCTTTGGAAAATGGATGCCTTATCATCTGCCAAACATCTTTATAATAGACAACACAAATGGAAAGCAAAGTGGCAACATGAAGCAAAATACTGACAAACAAACTCTCTTCAATTCCAAAAATTTTTGAAAAAAGCACCAAATGTCCAGAAGAAGAAACAGGAAGAAACTCTGTCAGTCCCTGAATCAAACCCAACAAAAATAAAGCAAGAGTGATGTTCATTGCAAACCTCTTGCTTTATTTTATTTAATTTATGGCAATAGTATTCTTTGTATGCTTCAAACATTCTATCGTTTTGCCAATTCTTCACGTGCTTTCTTACGTCTTCGATTTATCCAAATTGAAACAACCAAGACGATGATCAAGAGAAGAACGATTGCAATAATGAGGAAAATCCACCAAATGGATGACTCTCCACGTGTGATTGTGGCATAACTTGTCACAACTCCGAACAAGCCGTCATATCTTGTTTCACTGTAAACTTGTGCAAGACTTATTCCCAGAATTGAATGGTTGTTGAAATTGAATGTTCCGCCGAAAGGATTTTCTTCCGTTCCGATTGGCGTCCAAAACTTTTCCGAAAGATTGAGATTGTTCATGACGATATATGCGCAGTCTCGGTATCTCAATCCGTTGGAACTGAATTCTCCGCTATTGACAAGTTTCATCATCAAAACCAAATCTTCAATCGTGTAAATTCGGAATGGATCGCTTGCAGTGCCACTTCCTTGGAAGACATCACTCACTTCAGTGTCTTCCCACATCAATCTTGTGAAGACGATGTATATGCTGATCGTGCCGGCTATGTCATTTGAATCAAGAAAATCTGCGCTGAGAGAAATCAATCCATCTGAATATTCCAAATCAATGATTTGCCCCATGCTGTTCAAATATACTCTGGACACTTGATACCTTGGATTTTCAACCACAGAAAATTCAATTGTTCCTTCACGTGCAACGTCGACCTGAGTGACGGTTGAACGGTTGTATCTCACATATCCCGCAGCTTGAGCATTGTTGTTGTCGGTTGCATCCGAAAGTTCCTGATCCAACAATTGGAAGAAATAAACTGACAAAATTTCATTGTTGAACTCTGGAATGATTTCAATGGTTGCAGAGCCTGTCGAAAATTCTGGCTTGACCGTGAATGTGAAATAATATAATCCATTTGAATAATTGTTCAACACGATATCAAAGTTGTCTGTCAAATCGGAGCCTTCAGTCGAAACTACTTTCCATGTGACAGCATATCCAGATCTAATCATGACAGAAATCGTCACCGTGTCTCCAACTGCAACGTCAACGCTTGTTCTGGTTTTGTTGAACGAACTTCCGCTGTAAGTTCCCAAGGTGTAATACGTCGTTGCACTGTTGATGGTCGTTGTTTGTAAGCCTACAATCAGTCCGTTTGTGCTGTCATAACTTGAAAAGTCAAGAGTGACAGGCAAACCGGTTAGATACAGAAGCAACGTCAGTCGATTGTTTATCGTGTA
Organism: uncultured Lachnospiraceae bacterium; assembly: GCA_964594865.1. Classification (GTDB taxonomy): domain Bacteria; phylum Bacillota; class Clostridia; order Christensenellales; family UBA1242; genus Caccovivens. The sequence goes on from CAZQMZ010000004.1 coordinate 32,971, forward strand.
TGTTTGAGAAACATTTGTTGATGTTTGCAAAGTGGTTGCATTGACCCATCTTGAGAATGAATATCCTTCGCCAGGTATTGCTTGAATTGTGAAACTTGTTGTTGTGTCAACATATCCTTCTGAAAGAAGTTGTCTTGCTTGACTTGAATCTTCGACATCTTGCGTGATTGTGTATGTTGCATCTCCGCCCATCAAATAAACATTCACTTCGGCAAAATAGACCACTTGCACAACGCATTCGACAATGTTGTCATATGAGTTTGTCGACCAAAGCAATCTGTTCGAATATGATGTGACATCTGAAAGCCAAGTGCCAGTGATTGTCTTTTGACTTATGACAAACTTATAGAATTTATATCCATCAATTTCCGGTGCAACAAAATATATGTCATTATTGAAAGCCACTTCAATGTAATATGGTGATGAAGAATAGAACCACGAATTGCTTGAATCCACTCCACTGACCATATCTTGCGCTGTGATGCCCGTGATGATGCTTGGAACAAAGTCAAAAGTGATGCGCGTTTTCAAATATGATTGATATAGATAGAGTGTAATTGTGAGATCTCCGTCTTGTCCGCTTGTGTTTTCCGTGAAGACATATTTTCCTGTGATTGAGTCGAGAGTATAACCGCTTTCCAACCATGCTCCTGTCACTTGCCCAAGCGAGTCGATGTATTGCACTCCCGCACCGTTTTGATATGTGAAATATCCTTCAAAATAATGTGTGGAAGATTCAATCACAAGGTTGAGCACATTGTTGACAAAGGAAATTCTGCTGTCCAAAATTTCAATGTTGTCTGAATTGCTGATTGAAAGGTCAAGTGTGGAATTGTATTTGACATTATAAATTCTCACAAGCACATTGCCATTTTCTTTCAACTCAACAGTGTAAGTTTCTGGTGTCAAAACAATGTTTATAACCTGTAAATCGAGATAGCCCTTGACAACAAATGTGATTTTTCCTGTATAACCGGTGTCGGTTATTGAAAGATCTTCATAAGAAACATCAAACACCAAAACATCCAACAAATCGTTGCCTTCGGCATCGACAAATGTCGCGTTGTTGCCATAGAACCCTGCTTTGACGTATGCTGTCACAGTGAATTCGCTGTCTGTATATGCAACCACAGTGACAGAACTATATCCGTCGCCCGATGTCCAAACTTGTCTTGTTGTGGTGGAATAGGTCACATCAATTTTTCCGCCATTGACAACTTCTCCGTTATCGACAAAGGAAATTTCAATGACGTTTTGATTTGGTGTGTAAATCGCCGTGATTTCAACCCCTGTCATTCCGCCAACAATTCCGCTGATGGCGTATATATAAAAGTCTTCACCGGTTGTGACCAAATCAATTTTTATGACATTTTCAAGATTGCTGATCAGTTTTTCAAAGACATAGCCATCGCGTGCTGTGGAAACTTTGATGTATATCACGTCGTTTGTGTAAGCAATCACTTGGAAATTCCTTGAAGATGTCCAAGTTCCATAGTGAACAGTGCTTCCAACAACATATCCATGATCATTGACATCACTTCCGTCACTTCCAACAAGAGTGAGTGAGCCAACAGAGTTGTCTTGCGAATAAGTTCCATTGATGTCAATTTGTGTGTTGAATTGGATGTATACAGATTGCGAAACGATGACAATATAGATGTTCTCTGCGGAAATCTGCCCCATGTCAGAAGACCTTAAAGTCACGTCCACTGTTGTGGTTGAAGCTTGAGTGTTTTGTTCAATATATTCAAACCCTTCACCAGTTTCATAGCCATATCCATAATATATATATCCTTCTGGCAACACAAAAGAAACTATCACGTTGACACCATAGGCAAGTGTAATGGATGTCACAGGGACATCGTCATAAAGAATTTCTGCTTCCGTCAAAGTGTAGACATCAACAAGATCGCCGTTTGCATTATAGACCTGACTGAAAATATATGTCGCAAGATTGATTTCATACTCACCTTCGGAAAAGATTGCATAGATTGTTTCACTTTGAGAGATTTGATAGGTGAGCGGATTTTCTGTCTCCCACTGAGTTTCACCGTCCTTGCTCCATGTTGAAAATGTGCCACGTGCCTCAATAGCACGAAGTTCAACATATTCTCCAAATGCAACTTCCAGTGTTGTGTAAGACGAATCTCCATACAAAATTTCCGCCGTGTTTCCGGACGATTCAATTCGCTCTCCGTTTTCACCGTATGTGATCACCACCACAGTGATTGTGAACATTGTTGCTTTGGAGTTGATGTTAATCGTTCCGTCATTTTTGATGTCGGTCACGGTGAAGCGATAATATCCCGCCCAAGAACCTTCTTCAACAAGTTCACAAGTGATTGTGAAGCCCGTGTCACCTGCATCAAAATTGTCGAATTCATAGCCATATATATACGAAACATAGAATTGGAATGTGTTGCCAGTCAACACTTCAAATGTTGTTGTCGATTGATTAAAACCGCCAACAATCAATTGACTCACAACACTTGAATCGCTGAAATTTATCGTCACTGCATTTCTTCTTGCTTCTTCAACAACAGTGAACGATGTGTCTTGATTGATTCCGGAAATTTGCAAGGTCAAAATGTTTTCGTCTTCAATCTCGGTTATCAGCAAGCCTTCACTTCCAGAATATTGATAACTACTTACAACATAACCATCAATTAGAGTTATAACCAATTTGATTGTCTTGCCTGTCGCAACAGTGAAAACCCCACCTGTTCCAGTAATTTCTTCTTCACCGTCGTCTGTCACATCATACATGACAACGCTTGCAATGTTTGTTCCAGAAATTGTCACACTGTTTTCATTGGCGCTCACAGGAACAGTCACTTCGATGTCGCTTGCTGGCATTGTCAATGTCACAACGACATCATTGTTTTGATATACAGCTGAGAAATAGTTTCCGAAATCTCCCCAATTTGTCAAAAGTGTATAGCCCGTATTTGCACTGACAGTGAACGAAACGGTGGCATTATATTCCACAGTTGCGGTGTATGTGAAAGTTGCTTCGTCATATGTGAATGTCAAGTCGTCGCTGACAATTGTGCTGTTTGGAGAATAGATCGTCAAAGTGTATGTTCGAATTCGCCAATATGCAACCAAAGTATGATCTTCTTCAGTTGAAACAATCGTCACAGAAGTCACAGGATCTCCATTCGAAAAAGTCCAATATACAAATTCGTATCCTTCACGTGTTGGAACAGGAAGATTGTCATAGCTTTGTCCAAAGGTCACTGTTATGTATGTCGTTTCGCACACTCCTTCATTTGCATTAAAATAGACCTTAACTTCTTTCGCTTCAAATTCTGGAGTCAATGTGATGTCGATGTATCTGGCATTCGTTGAAGAGTTTCCCAGAAGTGAAGTGAAATATGTGCTGGCAAAATCATCAATTAAAATTAAAGGTTCTCCAATATAAATTCCTGTGAAATCATAGCCATATCTTTTGATGTCAGCAAGCACTGAAAGTGTGTAATTTTGAAGGTCAAAATAATTGACTGTCCACAAATATATGTTTTCAGTTGACGTCTGAGTGAAATTGCTGTTGTTTATATCTGCATCAGCGCAATCGGTCAAATCAAGATATATGTTGATTTGTTGAACATAAAATCTCACCGAAATGTCTGTGTCTTCTGTCAAAATTATTGTGATGACATAAGAATTTCCGTTGACTGTGACATTTGAGATTTCTGTTTGTCCATTGAAGAAACCATAATATGAATAATGATCATTTGCAGTTGCAACAATCTTGAAGGTTGTGCCATAAAGAAATTCGTTGTTTCCACTTAAATTAATTACTTCTTCAGATTCGTCATCATTTACGAGATAGACTGTCACCGTTCCACAAGCAGAATTGTCAGTGCCGTTTTCGTCTTGCACGGAAACAGTCAAAGAATAGGAATTTATCTCCCAATTTGCTGTGAAAGTGATTGAAAGATATCCGTCGTTGAAGTTGCTATCTTCGAGATAATAAAGTCCAAACAAATTGTTCTCATCTTCCAAAAGTGCCTTAATCAAGTTCACAGTCGACTCGTTGTTGGAAACAATGATGTTGTATGTGCCCTCCACAACTGAAAGAGAATATGTTGAAATCAAGTTATCCAAAAATGTCTGTTGAGTTGCGCTCAAGCTTTCAAAATTCATTGTCCAATAAAGGAAACGATATCCTTCACGTGTTGGAGATGTTGGAAAACTTGCTGAACTTGAAGAAGAATTGTCTGTCAAGGAAGATCTTGAAGTGAAAGGATAGGACAATTCGGACAAGAGATTGGAAACTCCTGTCGAAACTTCTTCTCCAACTTCTGCGTTCAAATCAAATGTCACTTGAATTTCGACCGCCAAAATTGCCCCCAAAACATATGGTGAAATGGTGTAATTCTCGGCATCAGTTCCATCAATAGTGAACGTCACAACAAGATTGGTTCCAGGAAGATGGGTGGAATAAGTAGCACCTGTCAACGAAACGATGTCGCCATAAAGAATTCCTGAAACTGTGAGAAGGCCTATGCCTGTGACATCAGAATTTCCGTCATATTTTTTGGTGAAGATTGTCTGCAAATCTGTCACGCCGTCCGCTGCACTATACGTGAGTTCTTTTTGCAAAATCACCAAATTTGCAGGACTTTCTTGTCGAATGTTGTCCACCAAATATTCATTAATGAGAAAATCGCTTGCACTATAGGTGAAACGCAATTCATATACTCCCACTTTCAAATTGCCAGAAGAAGAATAACTTGCGTTCAAAACTGAAATTGAGATTGAGACACTACTGTTTTCGCTTATATATTGCTCAACATCAAAATCGGCCTCATAACTCCAAGTTATGTAATCTATGTTGAACGAACCATAGGTGTAATATTGTGTGTTTATCACAACAGTAATCATAGCCATTGTGATAGAACCCGACAAAGAGCCACCATTTTCTGTCGACAGATTCAATTTATAGTTTGATGTGCCATTGCCTTGAAGTTCGGCTGTGACTGTGTATCCAGTTCCAACATAAATTGCAAGACTATCTCCGTCCCAGAATTTCACTTCAACGGTGACGTCACTGTCCACAATTCCGCTGACAACGCCACTTGATGCAGAATATTGATAAACCGCTTCGGCGTTGTTGAACGCATTTGTTATGGTGCTTTCTGCAAAATAGAGATTTCTTGGAGTGATTTCAAGAACGAAAGCATATATTCCACCACTCTTTCCCATTCTCACATCATGTGTGGTGGATGATGCCCCGCTTGCATAGATGTAATAACTCCCCACATCCTTGCCCGTGCTTGCAAATGTCAAAGTTGCGGACAAGCCTTGCACAACCGCTGATGAAGAATAAGCCGTATAGACGCCATTGGAAAGAGTGTAGAACGCAAGAGAGAATGAAACAGAAGAATTCCAATCTGCGGTATACAAAACAATCTGCCATTTTCCTTCGGAATTGTCATACATCAACTGAATGTTGGTGTATTCGTTGCCGTCATATTCCATTGTCATGGTGGAAAATTCATCGTCTTCGCTTCCTTCCACAAGCACATAGAGAATTTGTCCTTGAACGCTTGTGATTGCAAATGCTCCGTTGTCACTCGAGTCTATGACGGTGACAATATAGTTTGTGGAAGAGTATTCTCCGTTAGTAATGCGATAATATCCAATTTCCGTTGAAGAAGAATTTCTTGTCAAAGTCAAATCCACATTTTCATAGAGCGGTGATGTGGCGGTGTATGGCACATCTGTTCCGTTCAGTGTTGTGCCATATTCCACCGAAATTTGCCCGTCAGTCTCAAAGGTTACGTTGAATGTATATGGATTGATTGTGATTTGCCCTTCATACTTTGTGATTGAATAGTTTGAGCCACTCATTATGTTGGAAATTTCAATGGTGTAAGTGCCGGCATACACATATCCAAGTGAAGATGTTGTTGGCAATGCGTTTGAAGAGTCATAGATTGTGATTTGAAGAGAATAATAGGATGTCGAAATTGTTGATGAGCCACTCGTCACGGTGATATAATTTGCAATTCCGGTCAAAGTGCCGTTGGAATAAATCAAATCTCCATATGTGAATGTGGTTTCTGAAAGATTTATTGTTGCAGTTGCATAAGTGATTTCTCCGGTGCTTAAAGTAGTGTAGTCCAACTGATAATTCACTGCATCATCGCCAATGACTGACAGAGTGATTGTCTTTCCGGTTCCAACATTTGCGTCAGTGAAACGCACATAAATGCTGACATCATCATCTTCAAGACCAATCGATGAGCCATTTGAATATTCGCTCACTGTCATTATGGTTGTTGCATCATATGTCTTTGAGAAAGTGATGTCACTTGTTGTGATTGTCGCCTTTTCAATCTCAAAATAATATGACGTTATAAACACAACTGCCACATAACCGGTTGCCGAAGCACTTAGGCTCAAAAGATAACTACCCGCATTTTTGAATGTTGTTGTGCTTGAGCCATAGAATACCGAAAAAGCCTCCAAGCTCACATCATTCACTGTAGATCCGTTTTGATCGGTGAATTCAAGCTCAACTGTTTTGTTGTCAATCGAAAGCGTTGGTGTTCCTCCGGCCGTCAGTGTCGCTGTTATTGTGTGTGACTCTCCGTCGTAAACAATCGACAATAGGTCTTCATCTTTCAAAGTGATGTAAAGAATTGCGCTTGTGTCGTCGACAATATAGAAACCGTTGTTGTCTTCTGGAACAACCACAATCACACTGCCGTTTGAAACGCAGATGTTGTTTGTGTTGGTGTTGGTGCTGTCAAGTGCAAAGTCATATTGTCCCGTTGTGTCTCCGTCCGTCAGTGGGTCACCGTCATCATCCACAACTTGAAGATAGATTGTGAGTTCGTCGCCCGTTGCGGTGACTGTTTGGTCCAAAGTGTAATATGATGCAATCGCAGAGCCGACAATTTGTGTGACATAGTTTTCAGGAATGAGTGCAGTCACCGGCAAAGCTGTCACTTCGAATTCAGCGGACTTGATTGTCATTTCAAAATCGTTGAACCAACTGCCTTCTCCGCTGATAATATACTCTCCTGCATAAATAAATCCGTTTGCGTTGCTTCCAACACTTCCAGGTGATGAAAGAGACAGTGAATATTGCATGGTGTAATATCCACTTGTCAACAGCGACAGAACATCATTATTTTCGCCATCAACAACACTGTCAATGCTGACATAGTTTTCAAAATTCGCTGTTGAAATTGTTCCATAAGTGAACTCATCTTGACTGACTTTCAAAGTCAAAGTTGCACTAAGTTTCGTGATTGTTCCTGTCAAATTTGAAGTCGACAATTTGAAATTGTTGACATTCAAAGACGAATCTGACGATGCGTATAATCTCAAAGTCACACCCCATGTGCCTACGTGTGAAGATTCATATGTCGCCACAATTTGCAAGCCGTCATAAATTTGCAAACCGTCATATTCTGCCACATCAATTGTGTCTGTGTTGGTTCCGTCATAAACTTTTGAAAGAGCAAGATTGGAAACGTCAATCTCAATTTGGTTTATGACAAACTGATAAATCGACTGCATATCCACAGAAGAATAATATTTTGAAAATGTTCCAACTCCAAATTGGAAGGTGTATGTTCCAGCATTGACAGCCGTTGAAAGCTGTTCTGTCTGGAAGAAATATGCCGTCACTTCGCTTAAATGTTGTTTCAAAATTGACAATGTTTCACCTTCAATTATGTCACCCGTGTTTAAATCATAGAGTGTCAACTCAAGAGTGATTTGTGAATCGTCCGCTCCCGTGATGACAAGCTCCAAATCGTTGGTCAATTTGACAGTATATCCGCCTGTCAGAAAAGCTGCAGAAACAACCTGCTCATCAAAACTCAATCTCAACGTCGAACTTGCCGTAATTGTGAATGTTCCAACTGCTGTGGTTTGACCAGCGCTAGTTAAGCCGTTTTCATCATAAAGTGTGGTTTCACCATATTTGAAAATATAGTTGCTGTTTTGAGCGATTGTCGATGACAAGAAAATGTCATAGTCTCCCACATCTTCGCCCGATTCACGAGTCAAGTAAATTGTGATACTCTCATAAGTTTGAGTGATGTATATTGTTTTGTCAAGTGAAGTTTCGACGCCATTGAAAACTTTTGATGAATCCAAGTCATAATCTTGCAAATCAATTTCAAGTGGAGTGATTGTGAAAGCGAAATAATAATAATCTTCTTGCGAGTTGTATGAAATCCCCGAAAGTTGAAGACTTCCTGAAACGTCAAAAACCTCACTATTGAAAATCAAACGAATTTCATACTCTCCAACATCTGTCATTGATGTGACAAGCTGATTGTTAAGATAGATTTCAATGGTTGCATAGTCATTTTCAAGATAGTTTATTTCCAATGTGCCAGCTTCTTCGCTGTAAGAATCGCTATTTCTATCCCATATTTGCATGGACGCTTCAACCGACCAAGAATAGATGTAATCACTGTTTGAATATGTTCCACTCACAATGTCACCAACTTCCAGTCCAGTGATTTGCAATCTCATAAATTCGACATCAAAATCAACATTTCTTGTGACAACTTTCACTGTGGAGTCATCAAAACAATCGACATATTCCGATTTCATGGTTGCTGTCACAACAATTCGATAACTTCCAGAATCATCAACCATCCCGCCGTTTGCAAATGTGTATGATTCGCCGGAAGTCAAAAGTTCATATTCATCTGTGTTTTCATTAAGTTTATACCAAGTGAAAGAATATTCATATAGCGTCGTGTTTGTGTTGTATAGAGTGAAGATGTCGGTATAATATAATTGCGTCACAGAAGAAATTGTGTTGTAATAATAATACATAAATTGAGAAAGAGTGATTGTCAGTTCTGTGTGCCATCTCACATCCGCATAAATTGGTGAGAAGATGTTGGAGTAATATCCCACATATTCGCCGTCGCTTCCTGTGAACAAATCTTCAAAAGCAACTCCGTTCACTGTCAAAACGGCCGTTCCAAAATTCAATTCGCTTGGATAAGTGAAATCGTCAATAGTTGTTTCTCCAAGTTTGATGAAGGTATATTCAATGCTTCCAACAGGTGTGTATGAGACAGGATAGTTATATGAGAAATTCACGCGCACCAAATCGGTGTAAATGGCGTCAAGCTCGACATATGCCATTTCATCCCCATTGTCCTCCACTGTCACTGCGATGTATTGTGATGTGTCAGATCTTTCGACTGTGTCTTCATCGTCGTCCCAAAGCATTATGAGAGTGAGATTTGCACTGCTTTCCATTGTGCCGTCAACACCCGTTTCGGTGAATTCACCTTGGATCCATTTATAAAGCCCGATATAATCTCCAACCATTTTTGTAGTGTTGAAGACCACTTCTGTGACAAGCTTGTTGACATAGAGAGAAAGTTGTCCGTTTGCTTGACTTAAAATTTGCAACAAAGTCACATCTCCAACAATGACTGTGTCAAGATCACTTTCCGATAGATTTAAATAGATTTCGCCGGAATCGTCTTCAAGGTCATAATAAATTCCTTGAACGCCAACCGTTTCAAAATTAATGCCAGCGCTGGTCAAATCTTCATAAGTCTGCACGCTGTCTGTTATGGTGAGATATTTCATCGACAGAGTGACAAGTGCAACATCATCCACTCTCTTGATTGTGAACGAAGAGGATGTGATAAGTTTGAATCTGTTGGTTATGTCGGAATAATACACAATATCATTGCTGGTATATTGATATAAAACACTGACATCCGAGAAGAAAAGATAGTTTTTAAAATCGGTGAATGTGAAAACTGTGTCGGCGCCATATTGTCCGCCATTGGATGTGAACAGTTCGGCATAAACATACAAACTGTTGCCGACAGAATAATATATGTCGCCATACACAATCTCCGATTGATCGCTTCCAACCCAAGCAATTTGCCTTGTTGAATCTTCATAGTCCGAAGAATAATAGACATATGTTTCCAAATTCTCAACAGTCAAAATTTGTGGGAAAATATACCCCATCACGCCGTCCATTATGATGTAATATGTGCTTCCGCTTGAAGAAACGTCATAGTTGTCCAAAAGTGAAGAATAGGAGAGATATAACCTTATGGAATAACTTCCCCTTGCGCTCAAAGAGATTCCGTCCAAAGATGTCGAAATGACGATGTTTGAAATGGTTATAATTTCGCTACTGTTAACCCCTGTGATTGAGCCCAGAGAATAATAACTATCAAGATACACCGAAGCACTGCTGTTTGAAAAGTCATAGTATGCAAAGAAGATTGTGTTTTCTTCAATTTCTTGAACAATTTCGGCGTTTTCTTCTGCTTCTATAAATTCGATGTAATCGCCATACGTCCATTCTTTGTAAGTGCGCACTTCGTCGCCGTCATTGGTGTCCATGAGAAGATAATATTTTGTCATGAGATATTTATATGTTGCCAAATAAAGTTCGTCGCCCGATAAAGATGAAATAATTTCTTCTCCCAAAGTGTTGACAGCAAAATTATACAATCCTTCAAGAGAATTGACCGAACTCAATGTGCTGTTTATGCTGGCATCCAAAAACGGTTGCATAATTCTTTTGATGTTGGATACATAGATGCTTGAAAGAACGGAATCAGAAAGGTCTTCCAAAGACAAAGTTAAAGACGCTTTTGAAACAGTGACATAAATGGTGATTGAGACAGAGAAAACTGTCCCGACATTCATATAGGTTGCAGTGTCGGTGATTGTGTATGTGAAAGTGAGAGAATATGTCCCAGCATTTCTGACTGTGAAAGATTGGAACGAGTTGTCTATGACAGCATTTCCTATTGTTGTCAAGGTGAAATTGCTCTCCACAGTGTCGCTTGTCGGCGAGAACGAAACAGTGTTGTCACTCACATTCACTACAATTCCAGAAGAAGAATAATTGTCGACACTGAAATAGTCAGCAAGATAAATCGTGTGATCTGTTCCGTCATAAACCAAGCCCGAAATGGTGTTGCTCGACAAAGACAAGGAATAATATTCACTCTCCACGCTCCACATTGCATAGAGTGTGAGAACCGGTGTGGTGACATCATTTCCAAAGGCAAAGGAGAGCAAACTGTTGTTGAAGACGGTGTCGTTTGAAACAACCACCATTGATTGTCCGCTGATCAAATACCACCCTTCAAAAACGAAGCCTTCACGCACCGGCGTTGGAAGTCCAGAGTTATTAAGAAGTGTGGCAAAAGTTTGGTCATAAGTCAAAGAATAGGTTTCGGTTTCATTGTAATTGTCTCCAACCGTGCCCCCGTTGGCGTTGAAAGTTATGTTGTATGTGTTTGCCGTCCACCTTGCATAAAGAGTCAACAGACTTGATGTGTTTGAATATGAATAAGTTTCAGTTGAATCGTATTGCCATTCGCGTGAAGCATTTGTATAGCCAGTCATGTTTTCCACCAACACACCATTGTCGTCGATGAGAATGTCATCTCCACCTTCTGTCAGCGTCCAGCCTATGAAGGTATAGCCATTTCTTGAAGGATTTGAGATGATTGACGACAGACTTGAAGAATCAAATGTGGCGACAGTGATCGTGCTTCCTGTTACGGTTGCGTTGGTGTTTGACAATGTGATTGAAGTGGTGCTGGCAGTCCAACGGATATAAAAATTCACGACAATATTTGTGCTGTCACCAATGAAATATGAAACATTTGTGGACAAGACCGTGTCTTCTGTCAAACTGCCAGAGCTGTTGCCCGTATTCCAATACCAATAGTTGTATAACGCTTTATAATAGCCCGTTCTGTATGTGAAAAGGTTGGACAAACTCTCGCTTTCACCTTCCGGAATGATGTCATCCAGCTCGATTGATAAGCCCGAATTGAAATAGAGTTTTTCTTCCAAATAATATGTCTCGTCAGTAGTTTTATTGCCCTCTGCATCGTAAACAGTGCCACCTTTTCCGTCACCATAATCTGAAGAAGAGCCCGTTCCGGAATAAAATTCAAAAGTGATTGTTTTTTGCTTCAAGATTGGAACAACATAGACCGACCCTGCGCAAACACCATCCAAAATTGTGCTCTCTTCCATATCTTCTTGAATTTCGGTTAACCAACCTGAAATTGAAAGAGTGATTGTTCCGTCATTCGCAAAGACTTCATTTCCATTTGCGAAAGAGCTTTCATACAACACATTCCCTTCGCTGTGTCCGTCGCTTGAATAGACGCGATAACCCACCGCATAATATCCATTCGCATAACTTCCACTCAAGTACATGGTGAGCGTGTCATCTTGAAAAGAAGTGCTGGATGAGTATGTATACGTGCCGGCGTTCATCGAAACAGAAAGTCCGCTGCTTGCCGTCGTCCGATTTGTTTCACCGTTTCCGTTATAGTCATCCACATCAATCCATGCTGACGAAGTGTCGACTGTCACGGTGACTTGCTTTTTGACATAAATGGCATAGGCATCCACCGAAAATTGCATTGTGTATAAGCCAGAGCCTGCCGTTGCTGCAACTCCATAGAGAGAACTGAAAGAATATTCTCCATTTGAAACGAAGCGATAATATGGTGTCACGCCGTCTAAATCATCCGAACTGCGAACAAACCAGCCCAACAAATAATAGCCATTATCACTTGTTGACGAACTCAAATTTACAGTGTCACCATATCTGACTTCGGTCAAATCTCTGTCCGAAACCTCCACCAAGGAAACAGTTGTGGTGACATCATCGCTTGTTTCTCCAGTCCCACTGTTGCTGTTAAGATACTCCAAAAGACTTGAAGAATTATAAATTGTGCCGTTTTGTGAAATCAAATTTTCCTGTGAAAGACTTGAATAATCATAATATCTTGTGCTGAAATTTATTGAATAGTCAATTTCTTCGCAATAAATGATGATTGTATAGCGTCCATTTGCCAAAGAATTAGAGTAATTGAGTGTGATGTAGTGCGTCAAATAACTTGCACTTGTTCCGGGATATACATAATAAAGGTTGTTCAAAGTTATGTATGTATCCAAGTTGTCTTCAAAAGTCCCCATATAATTCGTGTCTTCTTCTCCCTCACTGTTCAACACACCTATGACAGAAAATCTTATATTTCCGCCTGCGCCAAAGCTAAATTCACTACTGCTATCGGCAGAAAACTTATAATATTCCGTCGCTTCAACAGAGAAAGAAATTGTGCCAGCCTCTCCTGTTGCAACACTCTGTGAAGATGTTTCATCAGAGAAATATGCCGTTGGAGAATAAGATGCAATCGTGTTTCCGTTCTTATCAACAACAGACAATTCAAACATTGCCATGGTATATTCAGTGACGACGCTGAGTGAACCAGTTGCGGAAGTTGTTTTGTAAACACCAGCAAATTCCATTAAAAGTTTGTTTTGATATTCAGATGTTAGTTCTGAAGTGCCAATAGAGCTTGAATCTAACCCTGTTGGACTATTGAGATAACTTCGTGTGAAGCTGAGAGACTCGCTTTCAGTTGAAAAGAGCATAACGAAAGAGGTGAGAGAAGTGTATGTGAATGTTCCGTTCCACGTTGAATTGTCAGTCGATGACACTGTGAGTTCCAAAAGTTGAGTTTGTGTTGACGAATCCAAACTTTCTCCCAAATCAGTGAGAGTGATGGTTGTTCCAGTGCCCGTAATGCATTGGAAAAGATAATAGTTATATTGTTGATCGCCGAGAGTGTATCTCACATATACATTTGTGAGACCGTTGTTAAACACCCCACTGATAAAATATTCTGAAACCGAGAAGATGAAAGTGTGGTTCAAGAAATCGTATGCAACATAACAATCATTCGATTCTAGCAAAAGGTTTAAAACATATTCATATTCGTTTTCTGCATTCCCGTTTCCATCAACCCAGCCAAGAACATAAAGAATGTCAGTCCAAGTTATTGCTCCCTCTCCAGCACGAACTTCCAAATTTGAAGAATAAACCCCATTTTCTGATGAAATGGAAAAGGTCTGAATTGGAGAAATGCCAAAATAGACATTGTTGGAAAAGGTTATATTATCTGTGTAAACATCTCTTTCGATTTCAATTGTCGTTGAATATTGTCCAACCAAATGACAATAGGAAGCATATGCGGTTTTATTGTAATCTTTAACACCTGAAGACCCTTGACACACACCAAAATTCGAATCACCGCCACTGACAAGAGTCAAAGCAGGAGAGCTTGTGAAAGAATAGCCATCCTTAAGCGTAATCTCAAATTCGATATAATCACTCTCTGTGGCACTATACAAAGTGTAATAATTAATTTGAATGCTTCCGTTTTCAATGGCAGAACCGCTCCATTGTTTTCCAGCACCTTCAACAACAGTACCGTTGACATAGCACTTCATTGTGATTGTGTCAACTATATTTGAAAAGTCTTCACCGTCTTCCGTTGTGAAATTTATGGTCACATAATTTCCGTCCTTTTCAGTCCCTTGCCATTGGGCGTAAACAACGGCAATATATTCATCATTCTCGCTGCTGACTCCCGTGATATTTTCCGTGACGTATCCACTATAACTCCAAGAACTTGTTAGATATTCATCTTCGTATAAACCGCTGATTTCAAAATTGCCCTCTCGCAAGGCAGTCAGCGAACTAGAAGAGTTGTAATAATACGGAATTTCGAAAATATAACCATAGTCAGATATATTGGATGCATATGGCAAAAAGTAATCAATATAAACTTTGTTTCCGTCAATCTTGAATGTCGACCCTGTGATGATGTTTCCATCGCTGTCATACACTTGTCTGTCAAGATAAGAGGCGCTTGCGTTGCTTGTGGCACTGAAATTGTTGATCTCATAGATGTTGTAAACCACACGAACAATGATGTCTGTTTCTTCCCAAACTGCGTTTAACCCAGAGATTGCCTTTTCAAGATTTGATGACAAATCGTCAACATCACTCTCGTCTTGATACGTGTATCCAGTGAGCATATATCCTTCTTTAACCACGATGTCATAATTTTCAAGCCCTTCGCTCAAATTTTTAGGCAAAACTGTGACACCGAAAGTGCTGTCGATTCCGCTGACATCAAGCACTGTCCCGTTTCCATTGACAAGAACGTGATATTCGCCCAAATATACATCGGAAGTTGAAAGTGTCAAATCTTCGGCGCTTTTTCTATAAAAAACTCCGCCGTCGCCATTTATTGTGATGTCATAAGCCGTGTTAAATGAACCGTCAACTGTGATTGAGTTTTCATCGATTTCGCCATCTGCTGTCAAATTGTTCTTGCCATAAACGACATAGACTGATGTTGAAACTACTGTGATTGATTTGACATAACCGTCAGCGCTTCCAACATCAACAACTTCGGAATCATCACGGCAATTGATTATGTATGTATAATCGCTAGCGGCTGCCACAATTGTGCCGAAATATGTTGTCGAAGAACCGGTTTCTGTCCCAACATATCTCACGTCAGACAAAATCAAATTTTTGATGACAGCATTTTCTGTTTTTGCAAAAAGTCCATAATAGGTGTAATTCATCTGCAAAGAGCAAGTCAACCCACTTATTGTGTGATTGTTTCCGTCAAAAACTCCATTAAATGCCGTGCTAAGACCGATTGGAGTCCAAGTGCGTCCCGCAAGGTCGATGTCATTTTGAAGAGAGAAATAATATAATGTTTCAAGCGAAGTGCTGTTCGCATACAACATCGAAACATACACCAAATCTCCAGCTGTTTTGATCAAATATGGCGACGAAGCCGTACCTTCGCCTTCCAACAGCAAACTTGAATCGTTGTCAGCGTTTCCAGAAATTGAAATATAAGGAAGGCTGTCATTCACGCTGGAACTTATTTTCCAAATCGAAGAAAAGTTCCAAGTCCCCGATGATCCCCAATTTCCGCTGTATGTATAAAAATCTTTTGTGCGAGCCAAAGTTTCCAAGCCTGTCAAATTTGTGGTTGTTGTGTTGTCAATTGTTGATTCATAATACACACAAGTTTGTGAAAGAGTGGCTGAGCCGTAGTTTCCACAAATCTCTCCCGCGTTAACACTTGTCCCAGAGTTTGTTGAAATTGTGGAAATCGCAAAACTGTTGTGAATATATGCATTACTCGACGTTTCCCCAATCAATCCACCAATGTTGACATAGCTTCCCCAAGAGCTGATGGTTCCGGAAAAATAAACATGATTAAATTCAACCTCGACTTCTGAACTTCCAACCAATCCGCCGATTGACACACCATCCGATGGCTCATTGTCTGCCCCATTTTGGATTGTGCAAACACTATATGAATCTGTCATACTGAATTCTATGTTTGATGAACTGCTTGACCCCGACAACGAAGCCAAACCCACAATTCCGCCCACATAAGAAGAGCTCGAACTCTTTATTTCTCCAGAAGTGTAACACATGTAAATCTTTCCTTGAAAATTTCCAACAAGTCCGCCCACAGCTGTGGCACCTGTGGCAGAAATGTTTACATCTGTCATACATTCTTGCAAATTATCCTGGGAATCGTTTGTGCTTGAGCTTACTCTAAACATCCCGACCAAACCACCAACATAAGTCGATGACTCTGTGGAAATTTCTCCTTGCACAGTGCAGTTTGAAATTATTCCACTTCTGTTTGTTGTTGTGCTGAATGCACCAGCAAGCCCGCCAACATATGTGGCTGACGCAGTCACGTTAAGATTTCTCAAATGTAAATTAGAAATTGTTGCATTTGAACCGAGATTGCCAAAGAAACCCACATAACCGTTGTTCGCTTGATTAATGTTTAAGTTATAGACATAATATCCATTGCCATTAAATGTCCCAGAAAAACCGTTTGAGCCACCAATTGGCATCCAACTTTCGCTGTTCCAATCTATGTCACTCATCAAATAGATCTGCCAGCTATTGAATGTTTGTGATGAACCATTCACCTGATTGGCAAAATATGCCAAGCCTTTTGCGGTGTATATGTAAACGGTGGAGCCTACAGAATAATAATCTGCACCTGTGACAGTCAAAGTGTTGTTAGAATCGACATACAATCCATCTCCATTTAAACTTCCTGTCCAAACACTTGCATCCGTGCTTGTTGCTTCAACAGAAAGAGAAGAGGCAAAAGTCAGACTTCCAAATGCCCCACAAAAACCAAAAATCATCATAAACAAGAGAGACCAAACTTTTTTTCTCATTCCCACTCCTGTCCAGTGTCTTTTGTATAGTTTGATTGTAGCATTTTTCTCACAAAAAAATCAAACAAAATTGCGCAGTGTTTGCACATTTATTATATATAATATAATAAAAAATAAACGAAACAAAAATGTTTATAAACCAAGGATTTACTTGTCTGAAGTAGAGAAATCATTGAGTTTAAAATAAAAAAATAAAGAAATGCCGAGTTTAAAATAAAAAAACGCAAAAAATATCAAAAAATTTGCGTTTTATTTGAAAAAATATGATTTTTTTTGTTTTTTTCACTTTTTTTTATGAGAATTTTGAATAATTTATTCCCATTGCATCTTTCATTTGTTCAAGCGTTTTGCTGGCAACTTCGCGTGCTTTTTTGCCATTTTCAAAAAGCATGTGATAAATTTCATCAACATTTTTTTCGAGTTCTTTGCGCTTTTCACGAATTGGAGCAAGCAGTTCTTGCAAAATATTATTCAAAAACAATTTGATTTTCACGTCGCCAAGCCCACCTTTGCGATAGTGTGCTTTCAGCTCGTCCAAATTTTTGTATTCCGGCAAATATCTCAAAAAATGTTCGTCACGACAGAAGGCATCAAGATATGCAAACACCACATTCCCTTCCACACGACCCGGATCGGACACTTTGATGTGGTTTGGATCGGTATATGCATTCATGATTTTTTGTTTGATCACTTCTGGTTCGTCTTTCAAATATATACAGTTGCCGGCAGATTTGCTCATTTTCAAACCACCGTCAGTGCCCACCAAACGCAAGCACGCCTTATTTTCCGGCAAAAGTGGCTCCGGCATAACAAAAACATCTTTGCCATATGTGCTGTGAAAACTTCTTGCAATCTCGCGTGTTTGTTCAATCATTGGAAGTTGATCTTCGCCCACCGGCACACACGTGGTGTTGAATGCCAAAATGTCTGCCGCCTGACTGACTGGATAGCACATGAAACCAACAGGAATGGAAGAATTGAATCCGCGCTGTTTGATTTCGTCTTTCACGGTTGGGTTTCGATTGAGTCTTGCGACTGTGACCAAGTTCATGAAATACATGGTCATCTCAGCAAGCTCTGGCACTTGCGACTGAATGAAAATGTTCACTTTTTTAGGATCTATTCCAGCAGAGAGATAATCAATCGCCACTTGAATGATGTTGTTTTTCACTTTGTCGACATTGTTTGCGTTGTCGGTGAGCGCTTGCGTGTCGGCAATCATAATATAAAATTTTTCATAATCATTTTGTTCTTGAAGTTTAACTCTGTTTGCAATGGAACCAACAAAATGTCCAATATGCAAATTTCCGGTCGGTCTATCTCCTGTTAGAATGATTTTTTTTGATTTTTCTTTCATAATTTCCTCATTTTTTGTTTATTTTTTTAAAAAATATAAACATTTTCAATTTTTTTTGATATTTTTCTCTTAAAAATAATGGGAAAAATATTTTTTTAATAATTTTTTGAAATATTTTTTCATAAGAAAAAATTGATTTTTTAATATTTTTCAATTTTTTTTATAATAAAATAATATTTTTTAATTTTTTTGGACAATTTTTTGATATTTTTTTTAATATTTTATTGAGAAATTTTGCAATCTTTTTATCACTTCATTCTCACCAAGCAAAGTCATGATTTCATATAGATCTGGCGAGTTTTTTCGACCAGTGATTGCCACACGAATAAACTCGCAAAGTTTTGCCACATTTCCTTCAAATTTTTCTGGATTTTTCTTGTATTCCGCATTGTCGGTTGCATAGCCAAGTTCAGTTGCCATTTTCTTAACATTTTCAAACCAAACATCTTTTGAAGACAAATCAAGATATTCTTGATAAGTTTTCAGCACTTTTTTGCATTTTTTCTTCTCGTTTGCATCAATCTCAAAAGTTGAAGGTGCGCCAAACATATAATCAAAAAGGTCAAAGAACATACTCCATTTATATAAATCTTTTCTCGGCTTTGGCTTTTCGCGGTCGATATTCAAAATCTTTGTGACATAATCTTTTTCCTTGACCAAAAAGTCAACATTCTCCAATGAATAATTTTTTGCCCAATATAGAAGATTTTCATAGCACTGCTCGGCGGAATAATAAGAAATTCTCTCTTTTGAAATGTCGTTCAGTTTGGCTATATCAAAAAGTGGTGTGTTTGCTGTTATTTTGAATGCGTTGAAAGGAAATTCCATCAAATCAGCTGTTGGATTTTGTCTTCGCCAACCTTCAAAATTGGAATTGATTAAATTCATCAAATATTCCACAAGCGCACCTTTGTCATAACCTTCCTTGTCATAAAAACGCATATCAGCCTCTGGGTCTTTGCGCTTGGAAAGTTTGTTTTTGTTGCCCTTTTCGTTGAATTTATAGATGAGTGGAGTGTGAATATATTTTGGCTGAACAAAATTCAATGCTTCAAAAATTTCAGCATGAAGTGGATATGAAGGCAACCACTCTTCGCCACGCACCACCACTGTTGTGCCCATAAGCGTGTCGTCGACAACATGTGCAAAATGATATGTTGGCATCAAATCGCTTTTTAAGAGAATGGCATCTTTACTGTTTTCAGCAATCTCAATTTCGCCTCTGACACAGTCTTGGAATTTAATCTTTTTTGTTCCGTCCCCTTCGCTCTTCAATCTGATGGCAAATTTTTTGCCTGCTTTGATGTTTGTTTCAATTTGTTCATAGGTCAAATTTCGGCAAGAATCTTTTTCGACGACCATGCCTTTGGCGAACTGTTTTTCTCTTCTTTCTTTGACATCAGAAAGACCTTCCGTCTTGCGACAAAAACATGGAAAAGCTCGACCTTCTTGCACAAGTTTTTTTGCATACGCTTTATAGATTTCTTTTCGCTCGGTTTGATAATATGGACCATAATTCCCAACAGTGACTCCGCCTTTGAGTTGATATTCATCTGGTGTCATGCCATAGCCCGTCAAAATGTCCATAATCACAGCACTTGCCCCAACAATTTCGCGTTTTTGGTCGGTGTCTTCAATGCGAAGATAGAAAATTCCGCCTGATCGCTTTGCGATATTCCAATCAATCAAAGCGGGGAAAAAATTACCCAAATGCATAAAACCTGTTGGACTTGGCGCAAAACGAGTGACTTGCGCACCAACTTTCAATTTTCTTTTTGGATATTTCTTTTCAATTTCTTCAACAGTAAGTTTGTTGTCTGGGAACAACAATTCCGCTAATTTTTTGTTATCCATATTCATCTCCGTTTCATATTTTTCATTCACTTGTGATTATGTTGCTGATTTGTTCCATAAAGTTTGGCAAAGTGTAATTCAAAAATTGTTCCAATTTTGCCAAATAAATTTCTGCAAAAGAGTTTTCACTCAAGTAGTTTTGCAAATTGTTTTCATATGTCACAGCCAAAGTTCGAAGATCAAGTCCATACAAAGCATCAAAATATGATTCCATTTCCACGAAAAACATTTCCGCATAGTCAAAAAGTTTGTTTATTGTTTCGCTGTCAAGATTGTTGGCAGAAGTTGCAGAAAGTGTTTTAAATTCTTCAAAATGTTCATTCAAAGTATCCAAAAGATCTTGTATTCTTGATTTGCAATCGCCGTCCTTTGTTGCACTCCACTTCATGACACTTGCCACTTCGCCTATGCTGAATTCGCTGAAAATTGGAAGCAATTTTGCACAAATATATTCCTTGATTGTCTCTGCATCGCCGTCTGCCGGAGTCACTTGTTTCAAACTGTCATAGATTCCTGATTCTGCAACAACTTCTTCCATACTCACCGAAAGAGTCACTGCACTTGTCACCATTTTGCCATAATATGCCTTAAATCTCAACAAACTTGTTGAATCACTTTCCAAACTTACGGAGTGTGACGCAAAATGACTTTTCAAAGTTGTGAGTGCGGAAAGAAAATCGCTTATGCTGTCAATATAATCTGTCAAGCTTGAATTCAATGTGGTGATTGCACTCTTTGTGGAACTTGACATTGAATCTTCATTCAAAGTGAGCACATAGTCTTTGCTGGAATCAACAAAATTCAGTGCCAATTTGAGAGTTTCGTTATATAAGGTCGAAAGTTCAAGATATTCATCAAAATCAATCTCTTCACTGCCAACATAAAAGATTGGCATGAGATAATATCTCCATTGCCCTGTCCCCTCTGTGGAAAATGAAACATCAAATGTTGCATTTTGAGAAGTCGATTTGATTTCGTAAATATACGTGTTTTCACTGTCGTCATATACCGACAACATAGCCCACGCACAGAATTGATATCCCTCACTTATGGATGATATTGACACAGTCACTTCGCCACTTGCAGAAGAAGATTCGATTTGTTTTGAATTGTTGGATGTTGGAGAAGAGTGTGAACCATTGTATGAAACCGTATAACTTGCCACTGAATAGTCTTTTGTGTAGTCATCTTCGGCGCTTAAATTTTTGTCTGGCACATCTGGAGAATTGTAATACACCGACGGATATAAATTCAAATAATATGTCCCCTCATCTTCGTCGTCGGCTGTGGAAGAATCTGAAAAATCTTGCGTTGAAAGGAGTGCCACCTTGACATAGCCATCCACAACGTCGCCATAACTTATTTCATAGTCAGAGCCAAAAACGCTTGAATTTGATGAATATAACGCTTCCAATTTCTCAAAATTCGACTCCAATGTGGAAAGCGAAACATTTCCGCATCCAACCAAACCAAACGCAGTGAAAATCGAACAACATGAAAGCACAACTGTCAAAATGATATTTTTAATTTTTTTCATGTCTCCTCCTTTTCTTAAACTTCAACAACTGCGACGTTTCGCAATGACGCCCGTCCGCTCAAAAAGTTGTTGTAATAATCCGAATTTTCGCCGTTTGTCAAAATGTCATCCGCTTTTGTTTTCAAACCGTCAATGTCATAGATATAATCAAGGATGACTGTTTCTCCATTTGTGGTTAAATATTGGTTGACAAAACTGAGAAGGTTTCGACCCACTGTTGAATAGCTCTCATTTTCTTCGTCGGCGAATATTGAAGTGTATCTGTCAATTTGAGTGAAAATGATTGTGGACATATTGTTGTTCAAAATTTGAGAATCCACGCAAGATTGATAAACCACTTCAAGTCTTGTGAAAGCATCAATGGTGTTTTCTATTATGCTGACAACATATCCTTCGCAATCATCCCAAGTTTCCGCCAACCAATAATCACTTCCCGAAACAGTTTCAAGATTTTCTTGCAAATAGGAATAGAGCAAATCAACCGCTTCTTGTGCATCGTCAAAACTGTTTCTTATTGCCTTGCGATTTTCTTTATAAACACTTGTGTATGTTGTGAAAATGATTTGACGATTGAAAAATTCTCCAATCACTTCATATGCGGAATATATGTTTTTATAATTCGTGATTTTTGTCCTTTGATCAGACGTCAATCCACTGTTGGTCGACATCAGGTCAAGATAGGCATCAATCTCTTGATTTTTTTCATCATCTTCGTTCAAATAACCATTTTGTGTGACGGAATAGACCTTTTGCGCCAATTCTTCAGTGTTTTTTGGTGTAAACAAGTTTATAAACACAATGGTCAACACAACCGCCACAATGATTATGATTATCGTTATGAATAACAACCACTTCTTTTTCATCTATCCTCCATCTAATTTTGTTCTTCAATTTGAATTTTGTCATTAAAGTTGAGATATGTTGTATATTCTCCAACCCAGCGAAGTTTGATTTCTCCAACACTTCCACTTCTGTGCTTGGCAATGATGAGATAGACCGTGCCTGGCTCATCTTCGGTTGTGACATCGTTATAGTTTGCTGGATTGTATAGGAAAAGCACAATGTCGGCGTCTTGTTCGATTGAGCCAGAACCACGAAGGTCGGATAACACCGGTTTGTGTCCGTCATTTTTGGCGTCTCGACGTTCGCTCGTTCGTGCAAGTTGTGAAAGAAGAATGATCGGCACACCCAACTCTCTTGCTGTCAGTTTGAGTGCTCTTGTTATCGCTTGAATTTTTTGAACTTCGCTTTCATATCGTTCGTTGCCCTTCTCTTTTTTCATGTCCATAAGTTGAAGATAGTCAATCACAATCAAATCAAGCCCGTCTGTCATCTTCAATTTTTGACATTTTGAACGAATTTCAAAAGGATTTGGCTCACTTGAAGGGTCAACATAAATTCCGCTTTCTGCCAACCTTTTCTCAGCCGTCCAAATGCGTTTCCACTCATTTTCATCCATCTTGCCATTCAACACTTTTGCCAAATTTACTTTTGCGACAGATGCCAAAGCTCTTTGCATAAGTTCTTCTTTGGACATTTCCAGCGAGAAAATTGCAACTTTTTTGTTTTCTTCAGTGGCGGCATGGACAGCAATGTTCATGGCAAGAGAAGTTTTCCCGACACCCGGTCTTGCTGCCAGAATGATCAAAGCACCCTTTTGCAATCCACCGGTTATGGAATCAAATTCTGTATAACCTGTTGGAACTCCACGAAGTTTACCTTTGTTTTCGGCAAGTTCTTGCATTTGTTTCAAAACATTGGCAAGTGTTCCGCCCGGCTTGCCAACAAGCTCAAGGTCGGATGAAATTCCCCTTTGAGAGAGTTCAAAAATTGTTTTTTCAGCATACTGCATGGCATCATCGCCGTTCACACTGTCAAAAGCGGATGTGATGATGTCTTGTGATTTCAAAATCAAGTTGCGTTTGACTGCATTGTCCTTGACAATGTCGAGATAATGTTGAAAATTGGCTGCCGATGGCACAACGTTGGTCAAATATGTTATGTAATCAATTCCACCAATTTCTTCCAAACGCTTGTCCACTTCCAACTGACTTGTCAAGGTGACAAAATCGACAGGGATGCTTTTGATATAAATCTTCATCATGCTGTCAAAAATCTTTCTGTGAGCATCAGAATAAAAATCATTAGCAATGAGTTTGTCAAAAATATCTCTTTGCGCTTCGTTGTCCAAAAGCACGCACCCCAAAAGCGCCTGTTCAGCTTCCAAACTGTTTGGTAAAATTTTGTAATCAGCCATCTTTCCTCCAATAGTTCCCATTTTCAACAATTGAGTTTAATCTGAAAACGGGTCTTTTTTCTTACTCAACCTTTCTTCTTTTTTTCTGTCCAATTTTTCGCAAATCCATGCAAAGACTATATACAAAAAGAAGAGCAAAATCACAAGTATCAAAATGTTCAGCCATTGATCTACTTTCAAACTTATCAAAACCACGCAAACAACCAAAACCGGAAGAAGAACGATGAGAAAAAACAAGGATAATCGTTTCAATCTTCTTTTCAATTCTTGCTTTTCAGTGTTTTTCATGGAATTGATTATACCAATAAATTAAACATTTGTCAATTTTTTACATATGAATAGACGATAATTGTTCAAAAAAACATTTTTTAAAGCGAAATGTGAAAAAATAAAAAAAGTGACAAAAGTCACCTTTTAAATCTCACCACGCAAAATTTTCCCACGTTCTCGAAGACGCATATTGTGGTCAAGGATGATTTTTCTTATGCGAATCGACTTTGGCGTCACTTCCAAATATTCGTCATCGCCCAAAAACTCAATACAGTCTTCCAAACTCATTTGTTTTGGCGGTGTCAAACGCAATGCGTCATCACTTCCAGAAGCTCGGCAGTTGGAAAGATGTTTTGTCTTGCAAACATTGACAACAATATCTCCGCCCTTTGGATTTGCGCCGACAACCATTCCGCCATAGACATCAACACCGGGGCCTATGAAAAGTTCCCCTCGCTCTTGTGCGTTGAAAAGTCCATAGACAATCGCTTTGCCCGTTTCATGAGCAATCAATGCACCATATTCTCGGCGGTTGATTTCGCCCTTATATGGTTCATACTCAAAGAAAATTGAGTTGATTATGCCTTCTCCGCGTGTGTCGGTCAAATATTCCGACTTAAATCCAAAAAGTCCACGTGACGGGATGAGAAATTCCATTTTCATTCGGTTTCCATGCGGAGTCATGTTTTGAAGTTCGCCCTTTCGCACGCCCATTTTGTTCATGACAACACCCACGCAATCCTCAGGGACATCCAAGAAAAGTCTGTCGATTGGCTCACACTTCACACCGTCAATTTCTTTGATCAAAACTTTTGGCTGTGAAACTTGAAATTCATAGCCATCTCGACGCATATTTTCAATCAAAATTGAAAGGTGCATCTCTCCGCGTCCACGAACCTTGAATTTGTCCGCCGTGTCGCCGTCTTCCACTCGAAGAGAAAGGTCTTTCACCGCTTCTTTATAAAGTCTATCACGCAAATGTCTTGAAGTGACAAACTTGCCTTCCTTGCCAGCAAAAGGACTGTCGTTCACCATGAAGGTCATCTCCACACTTGGCTCGGCAATCTTGACAAATTCCATTGGCTCTGGTGCGCCTTCATCACAAATTGTGTCGCCAATTGTCACATCGTCAAGCCCAGCAACACAGACAATTTCTCCCACACCTGCACTTTCCACAGGCACTCGCTTCAAGCCTTCATAGACATAAAGGCTGACAATCTTGGAACGCACCTTTTTGCTTTCATCATGATAGTTGCAAACAACCACACTTTGACCAACTTTGATTTGTCCACGTTCAATCTTTCCAACGGCAAGTTTGCCGACATAGTCGTTATGCTCTGCCGAAGAAACGAGAAGTTTCAATGGTTTGTCCACTTCTCCCTGTGGCGCTGGAATATGTTTCAAAATGGTTTCAAAAAGCGGTTGTAAATCAGAGCCCTCAACATTCATTTCTGTCGATGCCACACCTGTTCGCGCCGAAGCAAAAACAAAAGGAGAGTTCAATTGGTCTTCGTCTGCATCAAGTTCCAAAAAGAGTTCCAAAACTTCATCGACAACTTCTTTTATGCGAGCATCTGGGCGGTCGATTTTGTTTATCACAACCACCACTTTAAGTTTCAAAGCGAGCGCTTTTTCCAACACAAACCTTGTTTGAGGCATTGGCCCTTCAAAAGCATCCACAACCAAAAGCACACCATCCACCATTTTCAACACACGTTCAACTTCGCCACCAAAATCGGCGTGTCCCGGTGTGTCGACAATATTGATTTTCACTCCATCAAAAAAGCATGAAGTGTTTTTGGACAAAATTGTGATTCCCCTTTCTTTTTCAAGCGCATTTGAGTCCATCACGCGGTCTTCAACCACTTGATTTTGTCTGAACACATTCCCTTGTTTCAACATTTCATTCACCAAAGATGTTTTGCCGTGGTCAACGTGTGCAATGATTGCCACATTTCTTATGTTTGTGTTTTCCATTTCTTTTTTCCTTTATTTTTTTACTTTATTTTTTCATCGTTTTGGCATGATAAAACGATGTGTTTCAAAAGAACACTACGCCATTTTACCACTTTATTTCAAAAAAAACAAGAGGTTTATGGAGCATTTTAAAATTATTGCCCAAGGATTGCAACATTTTTTAACTAAAAACTACAAAATTTCAATGAGATTGTTGTTGACAACGTCACAAGAAGTCAAAAAATATGTCACTCCATTCTTTTCAAGAACAAGATTTTGACGAAGATAGGCATGAATGTGACCATATACCACCTTTTTGACACCATATTTTTCAAGCAATGCTGTCACCTCGTTGTCTTCTTCGCGGAAAGTGTATGGCGGGTAGTGCAACATACATATGATTTCCTCATTCTCTGTCTGCAACTTCTTCGCTTCCTGCAAAGTCAATTCAAGACGGATAAGTTCGCGTTTATAAATCTTTTCATTCTCCGCGCTCATCGCCTTTCTTTCGTCCGGCACATTCCACAGTCGAGTTCCACAAACAATGACATTCCCAAATTTTATTGCGTCGTTTTGAATGGCATGAAAACCTTCCGGCAAAATTGCCCGCACTGCACTTATGCTCTTCCACC
This sequence comes from uncultured Lachnospiraceae bacterium, assembly GCA_964594865.1. Taxonomy (GTDB): domain Bacteria; phylum Bacillota; class Clostridia; order Christensenellales; family UBA1242; genus Caccovivens. The sequence continues at coordinate 59,925 of CAZQMZ010000004.1, forward strand.
AATAGTCATGATTCCCACGAATGATAACCTTCTTGCCTGGCAAGTCTTTCATCATTTCAAAGTCCGACACAGCATCTTCCAATTTCATAGCCCACGAAAAATCGCCAGCCATCAAAACAATGTCATCCTTGCTCACTTTTTTCTTCCAATCGATGAAAATTTTGTCAAGATAGTTCGTCCAAATTGGCCCGAATATATCCATTGGTTTTGGATTGTTCACCGAAAGATGCAAGTCGCTTATTGCAAAAACTTTCATAAACTTTTCAAAACCTCTTGAACAAGTTTCATATCCACCTGTCCGTTGTAATTTGTCTTGAAGTGTTTCATAACATTTCCAATTGATTTGTCAGGAATGGATGAAATGATTTCTTTGATTTCCTCCGCCGTCAACATCTTTGGAAGATAGGAAGTTGCAATTTCAATTTGTCTTTCAATCTTGGCAACTTCTTCGCTGTTTCCAACTTTTGTATAGTTCTCTTTTTCGTCATTCAATTCTTTGATAACTTTTTGAATGATGTTTGAAATGTCGGCATCAGCAAGCATTTCGTCACGCTTCCCTTTTGCAATTTTTTCCAACAAAATTTTGTTCATCAAAACACTGTAAAATGCACGTGCAACCGTGTCTTTGTCCTTCATCGCTTGAATGTTTGCCTTCTTAATTTGTTCTTCAATCATAAAAAACTCCTTACCTTTTAAGTATACTCAAATTTCCGACCAAAAGCAAGAAAAATTGACCGATAAAAATTTCTTACAGAACAATTTATGAAGTTTATACCATTTTTCATAAGAGTTTTGTCATATTTTTGCGTAAAATCGTTGACTTTTCTGATTTTCTGTGATAAAATGGTGCTTGTCTTGGTGATGTAGCTCAGCTGGTTAGAGCGTATGGTTCATACCCATAAGGTCGGTGGTTCGAGCCCACCTATCACCACCAAAAAAAAGAACAACTTTTTTTTCTAAACAACTCGGGCTTCAGTCCCGTTTTTCTTTTTGGTGGGCTGAAATGTGATTTTCACATTTCAAAACAACGTTGTTGTTTTCGAACCACCTTCGGTGTCGGACCAAACCCGTTTGCCCGTCTGTCAGGCGGAGAAGTGTTTGCCGAAAGTAAACTTTCCACACTTCTCGCAACGAGCCCACCTATCACCACCAAACAATAAACCGCTAAACTGCCCTAAAATAAAGATGTTTAGCATTTTTAAGAACAAAATAAAGTCAATTTTGACACTAATTTTGACACTAAAAAAAGACAGAAAAAGGGATGGTATTGTCAATATAAAAAGACTAAGTGGGACTTAGTCTTTTTTAATTTTTAAATTGTTGTTTCAAAAATTTAAGTTTTCTATTTCCTACACTTTCCGCAACCGTCGCAATGAGCACAAATTTTTTTGTTCTTAATTTTTTTGAAAATAAAGAAAATTGCAAGAAAAATTGCAAGTACTGACAAGATGACACACAAAACTTTGGCAAATCCAAAAATTTCAAAAGCAAAGGCAATGTTGTAGATCACAAATGCCACAAAATACGCCGTCACGAGTTGAAGACAAACCGAAATAAATGTCCATTTTTTTCCAACTTCTTGCATCAGCATTGAAATGGAAGCAATGCAAGGAGTGTATAACAAACAGAACACCAAAAAAGAAATTACGCTTGCTTTTGAAGAAAAATAGACCACACTCGTCGAGAGCAACAGAGACTGTGCAATAAGTTTTGTTGCTCCCGCTTCAATTCCATTGAACATTGCAATCGACGACACCACCACTTCTTTTGCCACGAGCCCCGCCAAAAGTGAAGAAACAATCGCCCAACTTCCAAAACCAATTGGTGAGAAAATTGGTGCAAGCAATTGACCAATGCTCTCCAGCATACTCACGCCGTCGCCACTTGCAATATATTCAAATTTGAAACTAAAGGAAGACAAAATCCAGACGATGATGTTCATTGCCACCATAATCGAGCCAACACGAATTAAAAATTCCTTGACATTCTTCCACAAAATTTTGCCAACACGTCGCAAAGATGTCATGCGATAAGGCGGAAATTCCAAAATGAATGTTTGTTTTTGACTTTTAAGCACCGTGACATCCAAAATTCTTGAGATTGAAATTGCCACAACAACCCCAAGAAAATATAACCCCATAATCACAAAAATGTTGCTTGCACCGAAAAATGCACCGCCAATGACTGTGTAAATTGGAATTTTTGCCGAACAACTCATGTATGGACAAAGAATGGCGGTCTTGATTTTTGCGTTTTTGTCATCCATATTGCGTGAAGTCATGATTGCCGTTGTGGAACAACCAAAGCTCATCAAGAGAGTGTAGACACTTTTTCCCGAAAGTCCAATTCTTCCCAAAATATCCTCAAAGATGAAAGCAATGCGCGACATATATCCACTGTCTTCCAAAACAGATAAAAAGAAGAACAAAAGCACCACTTGTGGCAAAAATGAAAGCACAGTTCCAACGCCACCAAAAATGGCTACATTAAACAGGTCATAGATTGCCGATTGACCAAAGGTGTTTTCAATAAGTTGAAGAACAGGTGCTGTCAAAACATCCAAAAACCCACCAAGACAGTCCGACAAAAACTTTCCGAGCGAAAAGAAAGTCAGATAAAATATTCCAGAAAGAACAAGCAAAAACATTGGAAAAGCCAACCACTTGTTCAAGAAAATTTTGTCAAGTTTACTTCTTCCATAGACTGCCTTTGTCCTGGCAGCACATTTGCGCATGATTTCATCAATGTGGTCATATCTAAGTTTACTCAAAATCTCCACACTGTTTTCTGGCACAGCAGAAAAAATCTTTTCGCAATCTTCCACACCTATGGACTTAAAAAATTTTTCATCTTTTTCATAAGCTTTGACGGTGAGAAATTCTTTTGAAAACGCTTTCAAATTCTTATCTTGAAAATTCTCCAAACAATGAAGATTTTTCAAATATGGCAAACGAACATCATGATGACTTTCTTTCAAACACTCTTTCAGCTTGTCCAACCCAAGTTTTTTCTCGGCATTGATTGCCACCACCTGCACACCGAGTTCTTGCCCAAGTTTTGCATAGTCAATTTTGAAAATTGGTCGTTTGTCAATCTCGTTGACAGCAAGCACAACATCACAACCTTTTTCCAAAAGACAGAGCGTCAAGTATAGATTTCTTTGCAAGTTGTTTTGATCGCATATGTTGATGATTTTTTCATTATCATTTTCAAAAATGGTCTTAACCGAAACTTCTTCTTCAAAAGAAAGCGGACAAAGAGAATAAATTCCCGGTGTATCCAACAAATCATATTTCTCGCCATTCGCATCAAATGTTTTTTCTTTATTTTCAACCGTCACGCCATGCCAATTCCCCACATGTTCATTGGAACGAGTCAAACTGTTGAACAAAGTTGTTTTTCCAGAGTTTGGGTTGCCAACCAAAAGAATTTTCTTTACCCCAAATGTCACTTCATTTTGCAGTTTTTTGTTCACTCCACCCTCACTTTTGACAACAAATTTGAGCGGACACTCAACAAATATCCACGAATTTCGAGCAAGAAGACCTTTTTTTGAAGAGAAGTTGAAACAATTTTCACACTTTCTCCAATTGAAAATCCAAGTTCCAGAAATCGACGATAGACGTCGTCAATCTTTCCATCAAACCCAACAATCTTGTATGTTTTGTTCTTTTCTCCAAAATTCAAAGTCATATCACAATATCTTTACGCAACTCAACTTTCTGATATGCGAAAAAATAAATGTAAAAATTGTGTAAAAATGCTTGTGAAAGCACTATATATTGTGTTATAATTCCAACAAGGAGAAAAACAAATGAAATGTATCTATTGCGGAAGCGAAGAGAGCAAAGTCCTTGACTCTCGAAGCACAGATGAAACAAATTCTATTCGAAGAAGAAGAGAATGTCTTGGCTGTGGAAAACGTTTCACAACATATGAAACAATTGAAACTGTGCCTATTTTGGTTGTCAAAAAGGATGGCAGTCGCGAGCCGTTCAGTTTGGATAAAATCAAAAACGGAATGATAAAGGCATGCGAAAAACGCCCTGTTTCTGCCGCGCAAATTGAACAAATGGCAGAAGATATTGAAAAGCAAATTCAAAACTCACTCAGGCAAGAAGTGCCATCACAAGAAATTGGAGAGATGATCATGTCAAAACTCAAAGCAACAGATGAAATTGCCTATGTTCGCTTTGCGTCAGTATATCGCCAATTTAAAGATGTGACAAACTTCATCAAACTCATCACAGAGATGTGAAAATCAAAAACAACCGTTCAAAAGACGGCTGTTTTTTTATATCATTTTTTCTTGTTTCTTGTGCTGGCTGTGGTGATGTATGGCGGATTGGGATTTTGATTTGCCACAAGTTCCACAAGCACCGCATCTTCACCAATTTTGACAATTTGCGAAAGCGAAATAAAAAGTTCGGTGCCACTTTTAAAAACATTCCAAAAACTTTTCTCACCAGGCACAACCACTCCCAAAAGACAACCATTTTCCAAATTGAACAACACATCCACAATGTGACCAAGTCTGCGTCCATCAACCACATTGACAACTTCTTTGCACCTAAGTTCCAAAAATGATGTATCCATGCTCTAAAATATGTCGCATTTTGTCAAATAATGCAAAAAAATTTTTCTTTTATTCAATAAAGTTTTTGATTGTCTTTAAGGCATTCTTTTCAAGTCTTGAAACTTGCGCTTGAGAAATTCCGACCTCTTCCGAAACTTCCATTTGAGTTTTTCCAACATAATATCTCATAAGCAAAATCTCTTTTTCTCTTTCAGACAGATTTTTTATGGCATCCGTCAGTGAAAGTTTTTCCAAAATCTCTTCATCACAATTTTTTTCGTCGGCAATTTGGTCCATCACACGTATTGTTTCATTGCCATCGTTATAAATCGGTTCGCTCAACGAAATTGTCTCGCTGATGGCATCAAGAGCAAAAACAACATCTTTAAGCGGAAGGTCGACCATTTTTGCAATCTGTTGCATGGTAGGTTCGGTGTTGTTCTGTTTAATGAACATTTCTTTCGCTTGCAAAACCTTGTAGGCAGTGTCACGAATGGAACGACTCACACGAACAGAATTGTTGTCACGTAAATAGCGACGTATTTCTCCAACAATCATCGGCACAGCATATGTTGAAAAACGAACATTGAGCGTTTCATCAAAATTGTCAATCGCTTTCAGCAACCCCACGCACCCCACTTGAAACATATCATCCGCTTTGTCATTGTGCCCGCCAAAACGCTGAACGACAGAAAGCACCAATCTCAAATTTGCCACGACAAACTTGTCGCGCGCAAACTCATCGCCCGCTTTGACTTGTTTTAAAAGTTGCATAATCTCTTCATTTTTAAGCTTTGGCAAATTTGCCGTGTTAACTCCGGAAATCACCACGCGATTGGACATAGCACACCTCTTGATTTTTGATAGAGATATGTTGCCCTTTACATTTCAAAACTATGCAAATTTAAAAAGAATTGATAAAAAAACAAAAAAAATACGAAAAATCGATATTTTTTTATCTTTTTTTCGCATTTTTTATTTATCATCTTAAACTTCCGTTGTTTTTTCAATCTTTTTACGCAATTTGACGAGAATCTTTTTTTCAATTCGTGAGATATAACTCTGACTTATACCCATCATGTCTGCAACTTCTTTTTGTGTTTTTTCTTCGTTGCCGGCAAGCCCAAAGCGAAGATACATAATCATCTGCTCACGACTGTCAAGTTTGGAAACAACTTCCATGAGCAATTGTTTTTCCGCCGTTGTTTCAATGTTCTTTGAAACACTCTCTTCATCAACAGAAATTATGTCGGCAAGCAAAAGTTCGTTACCTTCGCAATCGGACGAAAGCGGTTCGTCTAATGAAATTTCATTTTTTATGCGTGTGTTTTTGCGAAGTTGCATCAAAATTTCATTTTCAATACATCTGCTGGCATAGGTCGCAAGTTTAATGTTTTTGTCAAGACTGTATGTCTTCACAGCCTTTATCAGTCCAATTGCACCAATTGAAATCAAATCCTCAAGTTCAATTCCAGAAGTTTCAAATTTCTTTGCAATATAGACCACCAATCGCAAGTTGTGTTCGATGAGTTTATCTCTCGCCATTGAATTTCCGTTTTGCACTTCTTCCAAAAGCACCAACTCTTCTTCCATAGGAAGTGGTTGTGGCAGGACTTTGTTTCCACATATAAAACAAACAATATCTTTTGCGCGCTCTGCATCTTCTCGGTTAAAAAATTTCCAAAGGAGCAGTTTGATTTCAACGATAAGACTCATAATTTCCTCCACTTCTCAAATTTTTAAATTGCAAGCCCAAAATCATTGTTCAAAATTATGTCGCTTCCAAAAACTTCCTTAAAATTTTGAAAACACAGCCCAAGCGTTGCTTTTTGCATTGTATACTGTCCAACTGACAGACTGTCCACTTGAAAAACCAAAATTTTGCCACCCTTTCCCAAAGTATTGAAAGAAACATAATGTGCCAAATTCAATCTCTTCAACTTGTCACTTTTCCGCAAGATGTCCTCAATTTCAATCTCTTCAAAAAGCGAAGAAAACACTTTAAAGTTGATGAGTGTCACCGGAGTGTTTGTCAGCGGATCAAAAAGCATGTTCCCGCTATCCAAAAATGCTTTCCATTTTGTCTTTCTTCCCTTGCTGACAATCGTCACTTCATAGCAAAATTTTTCAACCGCTCGCTTTTTGTTGTAAATTCCAAACAGAAATTTGATGACAACAAAAACGCCGACAACGATTGCCAAAACAACAATCAAAGAAGTTATTCCAAAAAAACTTTCCAAAAAATAACATGCCCCGCCGTATATGAATGCTGAAATGAAATAAGTAGAAAAAATTATGGCAAACTTCTTGATTTTTTTGAACTTAAAAGATATGCAAATTGAAACAATTGCCACACCCACTTCCACCAAAAATGTGCCAAAGGAAGAAAGGTATAGTGCAGGAAGAGCAACCGTCAAACATGCACCAAAAAACGCAGAGAGCAAAAGCAACTTCCCCTTTTCATGAGTCAACATGGATGTTGTTTTGAGAATGATGAGATTGATTAAAAAATTTTCAATCAAAACATATTCCACAACAATTTTCATATAAATAGTTTATGAAATTTCATACCTGCTTTTAAAAGAAAAATATAAACAAAAACATAATTTCAACAATGTTTTTGTCGAAAGTCATATGAAAATAAATAAAAAAATAAGCACAAACTGTGCTTATTTCTTGTTTTTGTTTCTGATTTTTTCAATCCAAGGTGGAATGGAGTTGATGTTTGGATTGACATCCACACGGCTTGTTGAGTCATTTTGTTGTAAATTGACTTCACTTTGATGCTGAGGATTATATCCAAAAGGATTGAACCCCTTGATTTTATCTTCTTGCATATCTTCCTGGATTTCTTCTTCCTCTTGCTCTTCATCGTTGTCTTCTGGGTTTTTGAAACCGGTTGCAATGATTGTGATTTCCACTTCATCTCTCATCTCTGGATCAATTGATGTTCCAAAAATAAGGTTGCAAGATGGAGAAATGACTTCTTTCACCATGTTTGCCGCCTCTGAAACTTCACGCAAGGTTATGTCACTTCCGCCTTTGATGTTGAGCACCACACCGGTTGCCCCTTCAATTGTCGTTTCAATAAGTGGAGAAGCCACCGCTTGACGAACCGCTTCCAATGTTTTGTTTTCACCTTTGCCATGTCCAATGCCCATGTGTGCCATACCACGATTTTTCATAACCGTGACAACATCAGCAAAATCCAAATTTATCATACCTGGGAAAACGATCAAGTCAGCAATGCCTTGAATGCCTTGTCTGAGAACGTCATCTGCATATCTGAATGCTTCAACAAGAGTGGTTTTTTCTGGCAAAATTGTCAACAATCTTTCATTTGGAATGACAACGATTGTATCGACATATTTTTTGAGTTCTTCAATACCTTTTTCAGCTTTTTCCATTCTTTGTTTACTTTCAAAAAGGAATGGCTTTGTGACAATTCCAACTGTCAAAATGCCAAGTTCTTTGGCGATTTGTGCAATCACAGGAGCTGCACCTGTGCCTGTTCCACCACCCATACCGGCAGTGATAAACACAAGGTCAGAGCCTTTCAAGATTTCTGTGAGCGATGCTTTGCTTTCTTCTGCCGCCTTTCTTCCAATTTCAGGAACAGCACCTGCCCCTTGTCCTTTTGTCAAGCGCTCACCGATTTGCAGTCTTTTTTCTGCTTTTGAGATCAAAAGCGCCTGTTTGTCTGTGTTGATTGCAACAAACTCGGCAGACTGAACATTTGCGTCAATCATGCGGTTTACGGCATTGTTTCCGCCACCACCAACACCCAAAACTTTGATTTTTACAACAGAATGATTGTTTTCCATTTTTTACTCCTTTATTTCATTTTAACCTAAATCTCTTATTTTTGCAAGAAATTTTTTGCATTTTTGTGCGAAATTACACTATATTCTTTATTTTTTCTCCGCAATTGCTGATTTGACAAGTCCAAGAAGCGCCGAATTTTCCGGTTTGTCCATTGCTGGAATTGGAGGAACACCATAACTTATGTTTCGGCCTATGCATTTGGAGAAATAATCTTTGCCACCCTTGATTTTTGCAATTCCACCACCGCAAAGGTAGATTGGATAATATGGCACATATTCCTTTGCAAACAGTCTGATGCACTCGTTTACGGTTTTTGCAATCAAGTCCAAGCGATAGCACACTGCTTCATTTGCCAGCGACATTGGAATTTTTGTCACCCTACCGCCAATCGTGACTAGGTCATAGAAATCTCCTTCATTCCCTTTCAAAGAAAGGACGATTGCCTTTTTCAAATTGCGAGCATCATTATATGAAATTTTGCAGGCATCTGAAAGATCGTTTGTTATGTGCGACCCACCCATTGAAAACGATGTCAAGTTTGTCAGTCCATTTCCTTTGACAAAAGCCACGCTTGTTGACCTTGCACCGACGTCTATGACAATGCAAGTGCGTTCTCGCTCTTCTTTCTCTAAAATCAACATTGCTTCGCAGAGCGGCTCACTGAGATATTCCACCTGTTCCATGCCCAACTTTGTCCAAATTCGATTGAAGGTGTTGATGAAAGATTTTTGCGCCAAGATGACAGAAAATTCAACCGAAATTTTGTTTGCCTTGTTTCCAATTGGAGCGTTTGTCTTCCTGCTGTCGTCCAGCACAAAATAGATTGGATCAATTGACAAGATTTCCATGTTGTCTTCATCAATCTTTTTGGAAGCCGAAACTGACAACATATCAATTGTACTTTGACGGATGAGGCGTTTAAATCTGAAAGCTTCTTCCTCTTTCACCGCAGTCACTTTTGAAAATTCTGCCGGAACACCAACATAAATTTTTTCAAAGTTTTTCTTATAGATCGATTTGATCTGTGCAAAAAGGCTCTTCACTGCATCTTCCAACAAGTTTGGTTCGATAAATTCGCCTTCAAAAAATCCGGCATATTCCACTTGTGCTTTTGCTTTGATATTGAAAATGCCGTTGATCCCTTCCTGTGCCGCCACACAAGAGAGTTTTGAAGAACCAATTTCAACAACAATCACATTTCCAGCCATATTCTCCTCTTTCGTTGGAAATATTTTAAATCATTATCAATTAAAAAGTCAACAAATTTCGTCAAAAAATTTATAAAAATGAAATTTTTTAAATAATTATGCAAACCTGTTTCAAAATCAAACACACATCAAATCAATTGACTTAAACTTTTCATTGTGATATAATTTTCGTATGTTAAAAATAGAAAATTTAAGTTTTGATGTCATCGATAAAGATGTCGACAAAGATATTTTGAAAGATGTTTCTTTGACTTTTGAGAACGACAAAATTTATGTGATCACCGGACCAAACGGAAGTGGAAAATCCACCTTGGTCAAGCTTATCATGGGAATTCTTTCCCCGACCAAGGGAAAGATCTCTTTGGACGATGTGGACATCACAAATTTGAGTATAGACCAGCGTGCAAAGATGGGTCTTTGCTATGCTTTTCAGCAACCTGTCACCTTCAAAGGTTTGAAAGTGAAGGATCTTCTGGATGTCGCCTCTGGAAAGAAAAACGATGTCAACACTCTTTGCAACTATCTTTCTGTTGTCGGACTTTGCGCAAAGGACTATATCTTTCGACATTTGGACGACAAACTTTCGGGTGGTGAACTGAAAAGAATTGAACTTGCCATGGCATTGGCAAGAAACGGAAAGGTCAATATTTTTGACGAACCAGAAGCTGGCATCGACCTTTGGAGTTTTGACAATTTGACGGACATATTCAAAAATCTTAATGGAACAAGCATAATTGTCAGCCACCAGACAAAAATTTTGGAAATTGCCGATGTTGTCATTCTTCTGCGCGAAGGAAAGGTGGAAAAAGCGGGAAAATATGCCGACATCAAACCTTACCTTCAAAAGAAAACTTGCGACAAATTGGAGGAAGCGTATGGACAAAATTGACGAACAACTTTTGGAAAAAGTTTCCGATTTACACAAAATCGCTCTTGGCGCTTTCAATGTTCGCAAAAACGGCGAAAGTATTGGTCGCCAAAGCACAAAAGAAATTGAAATTATTCCAAAAAAGAAGAAGAGCGGAATTGACATCTATGTTCAACCAAATGTGAAAAACAAGGCAGTGCATATTCCTGTCATCATCACCATGGGCGGACTTAACGACCTTGTCTATAACGATTTCTATATCGGAGAAAATGCCGATGTCACCATTGTTGCTGGCTGCGGAATTCACAACAACACAAGCACAGACAGCATCCACAACGGCATTCACTCTTTCCACTTGAAGAAAAATTCGCATGTCAAATATATAGAGCGCCATGTTGGACAAGGCAATGGCAGTGGTGGAAAAATTTTGAACCCTGTCACAAAAATTTTTCAGCAAGAAGGTTCATTTATGGAAATTGAAACTCTGCAACTTGGCGGAGTGACTTCTTCGAAAAGAGAAACCTATGCAAAACTCAAAGACGGCGCAAAACTCGTCATTCAAGAAAACATCTTGACAACAGACGACCAAACCGCCACCACCCTTTTCAAAGTGAATTTGATTGGCAAAGGCTCAAGCGTGGAAGTGACAAGTCACAGCGTGGCAAGAGATCGGTCATTTCAAGAATTCAAATCCAATCTCATCGGAGAAAACGAATGTTTTGGACATGTTGAGTGTGACGGAATTTTGTTGGACAATGCACGCATCATCTCCATTCCAATGATTGACGCCAAAGACAACAACTCATCACTTGTTCATGAAGCAGCAATCGGCAAAATTGCCGGAGATGAACTTATCAAACTTATGACGCTTGGACTCACCGAAAAAGAGGCAGAAGATCTCATCATCAAAGGCTTTCTTTTGGGCTGAAAAAACTTAAGATATAGAAAAAGGAGAAAAAATAAAATGGAAAACTTGGAAAAAATGGTTAATGCATATTTAAATGGCAATCTTTTGAACTTGGACAATATCGACACCAAACTTGAAACAAAAATGATTGAACGACTTTTTGCGAAGAAGTTTCGTAAATATTCCATCGACCCACAAGTTAGAGTTGATGTTGAAGCAAAACTTAACAACATTATTGAGAAAAAATTGCCATTGAATTTTGTGCCGTCTTTTGGCGGATACAAACATTGGTGGACTCCTTCATATCCAACCATAGATTGGGCGGAAATTTTCAACATGAAATTTATGCTTGAATATCTGTCCCCAATTTGTGCAAGTTATGCGGGGGGGGGAATGTTCTATTGAATATGAAAGCGAGGAAATCATTTTAAGCGAATTGAACAATGTTCCACAATCTGGGCTTGATGAATACACCAAAACTTTCAGAGAAGCATTGAAATATTTCAACCAGCAAAAATATGTTGAAATGAAGCTCAGTCTTGCAAGAGAGCAATACAAAAATTACAACTTTGACAAACAAAAACTTCTTGCAAGAATTGAAGAAATGATGCCAGAATATACCGAACGTTTCAACAACTATACCCCTGACGACCAAGCAAGAAGAATACAAAAAGCAAAAACAAATTTCAAACTTGACGGCGTTGTTGATTATACAAATTTGAGCGAAAATGAAAAAGAAGAATTGTATAAACGTTCTCGCATTTTCAACGAAGCATTTTTGGATGCTGACTATGAAGTTCGCGGAAATGATTTTTTTGAAAAAGAAAACAACATTCCCCTTCTGTTTTCTTTTGGACTTGGACCCGGTGGTGAAACTTGGTTGCATATTGGTTCAAGCAAATCATCAATGACTGATTTCTGGGCTGGCACAGGCATTTTGGAAATAAGAGAAAATGGTCAAATCATTGAAAGAATATTGAGTCGCAAACAATTTGAAGAGATCAAAAACAACCTTGAAAAAGTTGATGTCAAAAGTCCAATTTCAAAGATCTGCACATCTCTCACATACATCTATGTATATCAAGGCAAATTAAATTTTTGAACACACGAACATTAAAACATTCCAAAGTGTATGGAAATAACGAATGGTGTGAACCAGTGACAGATGAATATTATGACAAATTGAAATAATTAAAATAAAACAATAAAAAAACAAAATTTTATTTTTGAATTTGCTTGACTTGGAGTTAACTCCAAGTTTTATAATCTATTTCAGGAGGTAAATTGAAGTGACAATCAAAGAGGTAAGCGAAAAGTATGGTCTCAGTCAAGACACTTTGCGCTATTATGAAAAAGTCGGCATAATTCGCCCTGTCACAAGAAAAAGTGGCATTCGAGATTATGGGCAAAAAGAACTTGACAACATTGAATTTGTGATTTGCATGCGAAGCGCTGGTCTTCCAGTTGATGTGCTGGCGGAATATATAAAACTGTTTGACAAAGGTGACGAAACAGCAGGTCAACGCAAACAACTTCTCATTGACCAAAGAGAGATTTTGAAACAAAAAATTGTTGAAATGAACAAAGCGCTTGACAAATTGAACTACAAAATTGATGTCTATTATTCTGAAATTGTTGATAAAGAAAAGGCATTGTTGAAAAAGGAGGATAATTCATGAAAAAACAAACAGCTGGAAGAAAAAATTTTGGCGAACTTGCACCAAAATTTGCCGAACTTAACGACGATATTCTTTTTGGAGAAGTTTGGGCAAGAGAAGACAAACTTCCATTAAAAATTCGAAGCATAGTGACAATTTCTGCACTTGTCAGCAAAGGAATTTTTGATAATTCTCTCAAATCTCACATTCAAAACGCCAAAAACAATGGCGTAAGTAAAGAAGAAATGGTGGAGATTATCACCCACCTTGCATTCTATGCCGGATGGCCAAACGCTTGGGCAACTTTTCCACTTGTGCGCGAAGTGTATGCCGACAACATTCAAACAACCACCCCACTTTTTGGGCTTGGCAAGCCAAATGAAGCATACGCAAAATATTTCATCGGAAAAAGTTATCTCAACCCGCTCAATGCAAAAGGTGTTTCAATCGCAAACGTCACATTTGAGCCAAGGTGCCGAAACAATTGGCACATTCATCACAAAGGCGGACAAATTTTGCTTTGCACTGATGGAGAGGGTTGGTATCAAGAATGGAAAAAGCCAGTTCAAAAGTTGATGCCAGGAGATGTTGTTTATATTGCTCCTGAAGTCAAACATTGGCATGGTGCTGGAAAAAATGGCTGGTTCTCTCATATCGCAATTGAAATTCCAGCAGTGGATGGAAATAACGAATGGTGTGAACCAGTGACAGATGAATATTATGACAAATTGAAATAATTAAAATAAAACAATCAAAAATCAAAATTTTATCAATTTTTATCAAAAAAATCGCAAATTTTGTTAAAAATATTGAAAATTATATAAATAAAAATTTTACTCAAAATCATATTTTGACAGTAGGAAATAAAAAAATTCGAGACCTACCAAGTAGGTAGTCGGAGGGAGAGAGTCCCAATGCCCAGCCGATTTCCAACTCTCGAATTTTACATTTATAGTATAGGCTAAAAAATCAAAAAAGTCAACATTTTTTCAAAAAAAAGGAGAATTTTTATGAGTAACTATATTGCAAAATTAAGCAAAAACGTTGAAAGAAAACATGTGAGATTTAACAACCGTTATGGCATGGCTGTTGCCGGAGATTTATATCTTGCAAAAAACTTTGACGAAGCAAGAAAGCATCCGGCTCTTATTGTTGGTGCACCATATGGCGGTGTCAAAGAGCAAGGACCTTGCGTTTGGGCTGACGGACTTGCACAAAGAGGATTTGTGGTTTTGACTTTTGACCAATCATTTATTGGCGAAAGTGCTGGCGAGCCAAGACATATCTCATCGCCAGACATCTTTGTGGAAAATTTCAGCGCTTGTGTGGACTTTTTGGGATTGCAATCTTTTGTCGACAGAGAAAAAATTGGTGCGATTGGAATTTGTGGCTCTGGTGGGTTTGCACTTTCTGCTGCACAATGCGACACTCGAATCAAAGCAGTTGCAACCGTAAGCATGTATGACATGACCCTGGCAAGCAGGCTTGGCATGGATGCAAAACAAATTGAAGAAACAAAACAAAAAATTTCTCTTCAAAGATGGATCGATGCCAAAAACGGCTATCCGGAATATATCCCAATGTTCCCAGAAGAACCAATCAAAGAAGTTCCAAAAAATATGCCAGAGCCAGACGCCGAATGGTTTAGGTTCTATGCCATCAAGCGTGGTCATCATCCAAACGCACGTGGCGGATTTTCAACCACCAGCAATCAAGCATTTATGAATTTCCGTTTACTTGACTATATCAAAGAAATCTCCCCTCGCCCAATTCTTTTCATTGTCGGCGATCGGGCACATTCAAAATTTTTCAGCGAAGAGGCATATGCAAAGGCAAAATCTCCAAAAGAGATTTACGTTGTCAAGGATGCCGAACACATTGACTTATATGACCGCACTGACAAAATTCCTTTTGCCAAAGTTGAGAAGTTTTTCAAAGATAATTTGAAATAATGAAAATTTAAAAAAATAAGTCAAAAAACAAAAAAAATTGACTTATTTTTTTGTTTGATGTATATATAAGTATATGGAAAAGTGTTTGATTGTCTATAATCCCCAAAGCGGAAAAGGAAAATTTGCCAAAAATGAGAAATATATTGTCAGCAAACTGAGCGAAAAATATGAAGTGGAAGTCTGTTACTCGACCCATCGCGGACATATTGGCGAAATCATCCTTGAAAAAGGTGAGCAGTTCAGTCTTTTGGTTGTGGCTGGTGGTGACGGCACGCTGAATGAAGCAGTCAACAGCATTTGCAGGATTTCAAAAAAGCCAGTCATAGGATATATCCCCACCGGCACTGTCAACGATGTGGCTCACTCTTTGGGTATACCAAAACACATCAAAAAAGCAGTCAAAATCATCCTTGACGGCAAAGAGTTCAGGCACGACACTTTCAAAATGAATGACAGATTTGGAATTTATGTCTGTTGCTCTGGCTTTTTGACTGACACAAGTTATGCCACAAGTCAAACAAACAAGAAGAAAATGGGAAAGATTGCATATGGACTTTATGGCATAAAGAAGATTTTTTCAACAAAATCAATCAGGCTTAAAATCAATTTTGATAATTGTGAGATTGAAGGAAATTTTGCCGTGATCTTGATCATCAACTCAAAAAATGTTGCCGGATTCAGAGTGAACAAAAGAGCAGTTTTGAACGACGGGACTGTGGATGTTGCACTTGTGAGAGCAAGAAAGAAAAGAGTTCGTTTTATCGAAGCACTTCGAGTGGGGTTGTTGTTTTTGAAAGGCTTACCAAAGAAATCAAAGAAAAATGTATTGATTTTTCATTTAAACAAATTTTCTGTGGAGACACCGCCGGAAACCATAATCAATATGGATGGAGAGAAAATTGGCAATGGAAGTTTCACCTTTGAAACAATCAAGGAAGGAGTGACAATCAAAGTTAAAAAGACAAAAAAATAAACTTTTTTTCAAAAAAAATTGAAAATTTTGTTGATTTTTTGAATTTTTTGTGATATAATGTTGAACGCAAAAATAAATATAACATTATAAAAAGACATTTGGTTTTAATTGGAAACGCACATCTCGGTTGAGATGATAACGAACAACACATGAGCCAAATGTTTTTTATTGGAGGGATTTATGCCAAAAAATTTATTTCAAGACATTGTTTTTTCTGTTATTATGATTGTTGTCATGGTGTTGGGGATGTCATGTTATAACATCGCAATCCAATTTGGTGGACTTTCAAACGACACGTTCCTTATGGCAATTGAATGCTTGTGGTATATGGCACTTATTGCTTTTGCCGTTGAAACTTTTATCGTTTCACCGATTGTCAAAAAGTTGTCTGCAAAAGTTTTAGGAAAAGGCAAAGAAGTTCATCCACTCATGGCATCGCTTGTTTTTTCAGCTCTTACAGTTTGCTTTATGTGCGTGATCATGACTTTCTTTGCAACATTGATTGAAAAGAAACCAGACGCTTCCGATTTCTTCGTCACATGGATTCAAACAATGATTTTAAGTTTCCCAATGGCGCTTTGCTGGCAAATCTTTTTTGCAGGACCTCTTGTTCGACTTATCTTTCGATGCATCTTTGTCTATCCACAAAGATTGAAAGAACAGAAGAAAACAAAAATCAAACCCGTTATGGCTCAAAGTGTCGAAAGTCAAAGCGAAACTCTTGAAACAGAAGACATCACAAGCGAGAATTGTGTTATTGAAGAAAAAATTGTATCTCAAACCAAAAGCACAAAAACTTCGCACAAACACAACCATGCATAACCGCAAGAAGATGAAAAAGTCAGACAAAATTGTCTGACTTTTTTCATTTTGTTTGAATACTTAATTCAAAATCCAAAGCGCGTTGTTCAGAGCTGTTGCCAGCAAAAGCCAAATTGGATATATCCACAAAATGTTGACAAACCATGTTTTTATTTTGCTCAATTCCCAGAGCAGAACAAAGCCAAAAAAGGTGTTTATGATGATAATTATGTTTCCAAATAAAAGTTGGTTCAGTGTGAAAAAGACAAGACACCAAAAGATGTTTAAAACGCCATTGATCACTCCCAAAATCACAATTTTTTTTGTTGTCAAACCTTTTTTCAACAAAACAGTCAATATAATTCCAAAAGACAGATAAATCACTGTCCAAACGATTGGAATGACAACATTCGGGATCCATTCATTTGGAACACTCAATCCAGCATACCATTCCATTCCCAAATTAACAAACAGACTTCCAAGCCCCGCAACGAGAAAAATGAACAACCACAAAAAGATTACGTCGCAATTCTTCTTTAAAAAATTTTTCATGATTTATTCTATGCTTCGCTTTTAATTTTATTATTTTTTTAAAAAATAAATAAAAAAACAGGAAAATTTCCTGTTTTTTTTGCAATTATAGTGTGATATTTCTTGGATATTGCTTTTTTCGAGTTTCTTTTTGATTATTTTTTCCCTTGCGTTGAAAAGCTTCGTTTGCGTCCGCTTCAACGCCCGTTTTGGAACAAATTGAACTCAATTCTTTTTTGCCCCGTCTTTCTTTCCTATTTTCGATTTCTTCGTCTTCTTCTTTCTGTCTTTGTTTATATTCTCTTTCGGAAAGCATGTGCTCTATCTTAATTTTGCCTTCTCTTGTTCGTGAGCGTCCACCAACATGAAAATCAAAATTTGTTTCTTTGTTTGTTTTTGCTTTTTCCATTCTTGATGAACCTCGAACAATGTGAGTTCTTCTGTCCGCACTGATAATTTCCACAATAATTTCAGAACAAAGTGCAAGATATGGCTCGCTGGTGTATTTATTCACAATTGCCACTCCCGATTTTGATACAACTGCATTTTTTGCGTTTCCAACAAATTCAGTTGCCGGAACAAGAATTTTCAAGCCTCTCTTTGCTTCTTCCACAACAACATCAAGATTATCAATTCCTTCAAAGCCGTTGCGTTTTCTAAATCCACTCACTTGACCTCTCAAAACCATACCAATCTTGTCTTCACAAAAGCATGCCGAATTAAATTCTCTGAATTCCGCTTCGGCAAAAGAGTTTTCTTCCTGCAAATCGTTCGCCCAACCGGCAATTTCATGTACTATTTTTTTGTCAATCATCTGGTCTTCGTGCCCATTGATATATGCCATGATGTTGTTGAGTGTGACATAGTCTGGCAATCTTCTGATTGGTGAAGTGCTGTGAGAATATGCTTCACTTTGAAGTGCAAAATGCGTCACAGCTTCCTGTCCTTTGAGTGAAAAGTTCAATTCTTCAAAGATTGCCGATTCCTCAAATTTCTTGTCGTTGTTTATTTTCTTGATATTTGAAACTCGTTTGATATCATCCGAATATTTCGCCTTGCTTTGCATTCTAATCAAAAATCTATTCGCAATCGCCTCTTTTGGAGTGTCTTTCAGTTCAATAAGCAATTTTTTGATACCCCGAACGGACAAGTCGCCGTCAAAATTCATCCCCAAAACATTGAAAAATTCCGTTGTTTGTTCAACCTTTTTCTTGTCCGGCTTGTCGTGAATGCGATATATGTTTGGAATTTTGTGTTTGATTGTAAATTTTGCCGTTGCTTCGTTTGCCGTCAGCATAAATGCTTCGATGACTTTGTGATATGGACAGTTTTCGCTTGGCTTGATGTCTTCAATATTGCTGAAATCTTCATTGAACACCACATCATATTCTTCACGAGCATAGAAACTTATCGTGTTTCTTTTCTTAAATCCTTTCCAAAGAACATCCGAAGCTTTTTCATTGAAAACAATCTGCTCTTCAATGGTCAAACTCTCTCCTTGAGAAATCTTTTCTTTTAAATCTGTCATGCTTTCATTGGAAAAATCGCAAATTTCTTGCGCGTCGACATAAGAGAGTTTTCGGTGACTGTTGATGACCGCATCCATAATCTTGGAAGATTTTGGTATGCCGGTCTTTTCGTCGACCGTCGTTTTTATGACAACCGCGAAACGATCTTGACCTTCATTAAGCGAACAAATTCCGGTAGAGATTTTTGGCGGAAGAATGTTATACGCTTTGTTTGGAGCATAAATTGTGAACGCACCTTGAATATATTTTCTTCCAATTTCACTGTCCAATTTGACATATTTTGGAACGTTTGCAACAGCTGTGTAGACCACCAAGTCACCGTTTTCATATGTTGAATATATGGCATCATCCATATCTTTGCAATTGAACGGATCGACAGTCACAAAGGGAAGATCTCTCAAATCAACGATGGCGTCGCCAAGTCCGTCTTGCAAAATGTTTCCATCTTGGTCAACAAGTTTTCGCCCACTCAAATCTACATGTGTTGGAATTTGATCAATTTCTTTTTGGAGTTCTTCGCCCTCCCATCCCATGTTTGCACCATGGGCTTTTGCAATTGAATCATACTCCGAAATTGGATTGCCAGCATCTCCCAAAGCGTTGACAATATGACCCATTTTCATTTCTTTTTCAACATCATCAACTTTCATCACGCAAATCTTGTCTTGAAATTGACTTCTCTCTTCTGGCTTGTTCAAAATTGTGTAAATGTTTCCGTTATTTGCAATGAAGATTAAATTATCATGATCGGTTTTGAGCACCTTGCCGGTGATAAATTTTGGACTTATTTTTTCAATGCCATCAAAAATGTTCGCCTCAAACCTATTTTTTTTGTTTAATGACATCTCTTCAACTTCTTTCTCTATTTTCGTGTCGATTTGTGTCAACAAAATTCCATTTACGTCATCGACAACGGGCAAAACGGTTTTGCCATTGACACAAACTCGTCCTGCATTTTTAAGAACACTAAGTGCCTTATCAAATTTTCCTCTTGACGGAACAAATTTGTTCTTTACAGAATATTCCCGCAGTTCTCCTAAATTTCCTCCAAACTTTCCTTCAGCAACAAGTTTTAAAATCTTTTCACTATACCTTTTAAGTTTTCCTTCTTTCTTTGTTTGTTGTAGATTCAATTTCTCTATCTCCTTGCTATATAATAACACATTCCAACTCTCAATACAAGACCCAAAATGAAAAAAATATGTTTTTTTTAAAATTTCTTTACCTAAAAAAAAGTTAACACTGAGGCCTCCCTTAAAGAGTTATAACAAACTATTTTTTTTGCCGACCCACCCGTTGTTGACAAGTTTATTTTCATCGTTAAGCAACCAAATCATTAACAACAAATGAAGAATCGCTAATGTGAAGACATATAAAAGGAATCACAAAACTTTTCATTGTGATTGTCCATCATATTTTTGTAAATAAAATTCTCCCAAATCTCACAAATTACTGAAAAAAGTGAGAAAAATGCTTGACAAGTTAAAAAAATATATGTATAATAAAACAGCGACGATTGATTGGCGGAGAAAAATCATGCCACCCTGTTGCCGAGCAAACTTGATTGCGAACGCCAAGGCTGAAGGCCTTCTGCCGAGCAAACTTGTTTGCGAACGCCAAGGTTGAAAGCCTTATAAGTCCCCTTATCTGGGTGGGAAAAACTGATTTTCTTTGACACAACGTAACACAACTTAACGATGGCTTGTAGCTCAGTCGGTTAGAGCACCACCCTGATAAGGTGGGGGTCGGTGGTTCGAGTCCACTCAAGCCAACCAATTTTTATTATAAATGGAGTTAGAATATGGTAATTACTATCAAAGATATTACTACTTCCTTAATGGTCAAATTGAAAAAAAGATCAATTTCTATAACAGAATTGTATAATTGTTATGTTGATTTAGAAGAAAGTTTGAATTCCGTTTATAAAAATAGTTTAATATTGTATGGCAATGTTTACATAAAAGACTTTTTAAGAGAGAATCCTGAATTTGAGTTTATTGACAGTAGGATTTTTTTAAAAAATGGTTTTGATTTTAATTATTTACAAGAAAAATTTATTTCTTTGATGAGTCTTGAAAAATTAGAAATATTTGGCTTGTTGGCTGAAGAAACGAAAGAAGAACAAGAACTTGGAAATAATATAAAAAACACTAAAAGTTTTAGAGAAACGAATAAAAAAACTTCTAAGCCAACATCAACTTCATATAAAACAAATAGAACAGTTAAAACTAAAACACAGCACCTAGTTGCAAGTGAGAAAGAAAGATAAAAGTTTTATACAACAAAATTCCTAATAAGTATTAACAAATAAGTAAAAAAAATAAAGGCAAAGAAGGATTAAATTATATCTCTTAAAATTTCTGTTACATATTTCATCTCTTTTTCGCTTGAAAGAATGGATATAAGAAGATTTTTATCAAAATTTATAATTAAATATTGGCCATTTGTTCCATCTTTGAAAATATATCCATCACGAGATATGTGCATTATATATCCAACACCGATTTTGGGTAAAACCCTTTCTGGCTTAACAGCATAAGGAGTATCAATTTGAGCTGAACACATTTCTTCAATATATTTTTGAGATATGATTTGTTCTCCGTTAAATTTGCCTTTATGAAGAATTAGTTCGCCAATTTTAAATAAATCTTTATGGAAAATGTATAACCCAGTTCCGCCAGGGCAATATTTATCATAATTTTTCCATATGTATTTTTTAATACCAAGCGGATTAAAAATTTCTTTTTTTATAAAATCAGCAATATTTATTCCAAAAGTTTCTTGAAAGAAGACAGAAAGTAAAAATATTTCTGCATTGTTATAAACATATTTTTCGTTCGGCTCATTTGGCAAATCATAGTTTAAAACATAATCAGTAAAAGTCTTTTCATCTAGCCCTTTGATAAATTTTTCACTAAACATTTGGCCAACATAACCAGCAGAATAGGTCAATAGTGTTTTGATTTTCCATTTCTTTATTTTTTCAACATTCTCAGACTTTATTTCTGTGAGATTTTTAAAAATAGGATAGACATTTGTTTCAGTTGTAATTGGCTTAACATTAACTAACATTTTTCTATCGATAGCAATACCATAGGCAAGTGCAATCAACACTTTACTTACACTTCTCATTTCATGTAAACCATCAGGCTTATAAAAATAAGAAGATAAATCGCCATTATCATCAATCATAATACTATCAACTTTAACATTCTCACCAGTTGATGTAAAAATCTTTTCCTTTTGTCGTTTAATTTTTTCTATAAGTTCCATAATGTTATTATAACATAAAAAATGCAGAATTGTATAATTTTATTTACAAAATTTTTAAAGCATTAGACAGTTTTAGGCAGTGAAAAAAGATACAATATTCAAAAATATTAGATATTTGCAACAAATTGCAACAGTATTTTCACGACGAACTGTTGCAATTATTTTTAGATAATAAAAAAATGCTTTGTTTTAAAGCACTTTATTGTATAGGGTTTCCACCTAAATAGGCGATATTCTTTTCCTGATAAGGTGGGGGTCGGTGGTTCGAGTCCACTCAAGCCAACCAGATTGAGTGGCAGTTTCGCCACTCTTTTTTTACTATCTCCACCTTAAACGAACGAATGTGAGTATAAGACATCTTGTCGGTTCCCACTCAAGCCAACCACCCTGAAAGTCCCTAAAATAGGGACTTTTCTTATTTCAAAATAACTTTTTAAAAACGCAAAAAACACCAAATGGGTGTACAAATTTTAAAAAAGGGTGTATAAAATTTGCCACTTTTTAACTAAATTTCTTCAACTTTTGAAAATCGCAATTTCCTAACTTAAACTAACTAAAACTGACTAAAAACTAGTAAAAAGGGTGTAAAAGGGTGTAAAAGGGTGTACAACTTTTTGCAATAAATAAGAGCCAGAATTTCTTCTGACTCTCTTACATTATTCAAACAAACTTGTTTGTTTTGGTGGATTGTATCGCACAATATATTCGTCTGGATTTTTCTCTTGTGGCAAAAGTTTCACATTTGGTGCAAGTTTGCGAAGGCAAAATTTATAATACGCCTGTTTACCTGTTGGGCGAAGAAGTTTCACGCAATCTTCAAGATATTTCGCCCAATCCTGCCATTTGTCAGCGGAACGATAGTTGTTGATTTTGCCGATTTTATAGTGGTCAACTGAATCATCTTCCAATGTCTTTTGAATAAGTGCCAAACTTTCTTCTGGTTCAATGGTTGGCTCAAAAGAGGCAAAAGTCTTAATTCCGTTTTCGTGCAAAGTTTTTAATGTTTCAAGTCGTTCTTTTGGAGTGGACGCATTTGGTTCCCATTCTTTTGACTTTTTCTCATCTAAAAAAGTAAGTGTTGTGCCAACTGTTATGCGGTCTCCAAACGCTTTGAAAATGTCTAAATCTCGAAGCATTTTCTTTCCACCTTTTGACAAAACTGCGACAGGCACATGATAGGCATTTAACATTTTTAAAACTGCTCGTGTTGTCGCTCCATCATCAGCAGAATCACAATAGCAGTCGCCAACAAAAGATAAAAGCACCTGCTCGGTGTATGTATTTTTCTTTAAATCATTTTCCAAATTCTCCAAAAGATTTTTCCTTGGCTCCGGCTTACCAAAATAATCATCTCCACTTCTTTGCAGTGTGTGTGGAGCATAACAATATTTGCACCTATGACTACATCCTATGTAAATATTCAGTGCGTAAGGACTATATTCTCTTGCCATTCCTTTCGGTCTATAAATAACACTCATGGTTAAATAATATCACAAAAGCAAAAAATTTTCTACTAATTTACAATGAAATAACCATAATGTTTGTCAATTGGATCATGAACTGAATAATACACGACTTCTTTTACACCCAAATTTGCTATATATTCATAGAAAAAATCAATACCTTTTTCATTACTCCAACGAGAATTATGCCACCACAAACACCGAAAGGCAAAATTAAATAGGAGTTCGTTGGTGTTTTTTTACTTAAAAATGAAATTAATCAATCATATTTACTTCCTTTATCGGAAATATTTTTATAAAATATGCTTGACAAATTTCCGTTATTGGAATAAAATTAAGGTAAAGATTAAAAATAAGGAGTTGCTATGGAATATTTATCAGTTGCTGAGATTGCAAAAAAATGGGATATCTCTGATAGAATGGTAAGAAATTATTGTATGCACGGAAGAATTCCTGGTGCATTTTTAACAGGTAAAACTTGGAATATTCCTGCAAATGCAGTAAAGCCTGCAAGAGAAAAGTTAAAACCATTTAGCAATAACAAATTGTTAAACATTTTAAAAGAAGAAAAAGATACTAAATTAAGTGGTGGGATATACTATAAAACTCAAATTGAACTCACGTATAATTCAAATCATATTGAAGGTAGCACTTTAACTCACGAACAAACAATGTTTGTTTTTGAAACCAACACTATTGGAATTGAAAAAACACCTGTAAATGTTGATGATATTGTTGAAACAGTAAACCATTTTAAATGTGTTGATTATATTATTGACAACGCCCCTAAACCATTAACTGAAGCTATGATAAAAGAATTGCATTTTATTCTTAAAAATGGCACAAGTGATAGTAGAAAAGAATGGTTTAATGTTGGTGAGTATAAAAAAATGCCAAATGTGGTTGGTGGTGAAGAAACTTGCCCACCAGAAAAAGTTAAAAGCGAGATGAAACAACTTCTAACAACCTATAATTCATTAGAAGATAAAACATTTGAAAGTATAGTAGAATTCCATAAGCATTTTGAGAAAATACATCCATTTCAAGATGGAAACGGACGTATTGGTCGTTTAATTATGTTTAAAGAATGTTTAGCAAACAACATTGTCCCATTTATTATTGATGAAGCTCATAAGCTTTATTACTATCGTGGTCTTAAAGAGTGGGATAATGAAAAGGGTTATTTAATAGACACTTGCCTATCTTGTCAAGATAAATATAAAGCGTGGTTAGATTACTTTAAGATTGAATATTAAACTCAAACAAGTTCATGTTAGAAAGGATTAGTTTGTTTTAGTATTAAAAACGTCCAAACATTCGTAAATACCGGCAAATTGAAGAAAAAGGGTGTAAAAGGGTGTACATCTTTTTGCATTAAAAAAGAGCCAGAATTTCTTCTGACTCTTAATATTTTCTGGCACGATTTATTATTTCATCAATATCCGATTTTGAAAAATACGCATTATATTCGGACTGCATAGAATTCCATATTCTATTAAAATTGCCCACCATATTTATCCGCTCATTTTCCGTAATAGCCTGTCTGCGTTCCAAATCAGCCATTTTTTTATTACAAAAATCAGGGATATAAGCCATTAACAATTTTACCTTTTCGCCGGATAATTCCCCAGTTTTTAGATAATGCACAAAAAAAGCATCTATGGATTCCGTAAGTATGCGATATGAGTCTTCACCCATATACTTATCAAATTCTTTTTCAATGTGCAGAGGGTCAAACATTATTCCATACAAAAAATCATTCGCTTTCACAACCGTTCCGTCATGAAGTTTATTCTCCATTTTAAACATGCTTTCGCCAGCATATACCAAATCTTGATATCTAAAATTACTATAACCGACATTTGAAAAAGCGGCAACCATCAATCTTGTTATTGATGTGAAAAAAGTGTAACCTGTTTTTTGATTCCCGGTTTCAGAATACCTCTTCTGCAAAATATCATCAACAGAGATGTTTGTAATGCCAGGAGCAAAACTATTAATCGCCATTGAGGATATAATATCCATCATCGTTTCATTAAACATTTTTCCATAATAATGATGCCCAATAAGTTCGCCTGTTTTTGCATCAGTTTCTTTAATCATTCCACCTTTATTTTCTCTCACAATTCCATTTTTAATAACTTTGCCCGAATTTATTGTTTTAGGCAATAAGTCAGCAAAAGCATGACAAAGTTCATGGGTCGCTTCGTGTTCGATCCATTTATGTTTATCAAGTGGGGCGTTGACATGACCAAGCATTTCAATAATAATTTTATTATGGTTATCAAATCTGCAAATTCCCGGAGCGTCAACATTGATATATTCTGTGCGTGTCCCCCATGGATAAACTTGAACTTTTTCCACATATTTATCAAATAATTCAAGCATTTTTTTATCGTTTGTAGCGACATTTTTTGAACCAAAGACTAAACTCATTAAATATGAAAACGAATTAAAAATTAATTTTTCATCTTTTTGTGACGACCACAACCATTTTGTCAAAATAAACCTCCTGAATTTGCTATTACACCTACTTTTGTTTAATTTTAGCTTATTTATCTTGAAAAGTCAATAATTTCTATTAAATTATTCCACATAAGGTGGGGTCGGTGGTTCGAGTCCACTCAAGCCAACCAGAATGAGTGGCAGTTTCGCCACTCTTTTTTTACTATCCCCACCTTAAACGAACGAATGTGAGTATAAGACATTTTGTCGGTCGACAACTTAATCCTACCACTTTACCCCCGATAAACTCGGGGTTTTTATTATGCTTTTATAACTATTTTTTTGTTGCAAATATACTAAAAATTTGTTGCAAATATTTTCTATCATTAAAATAAACATAAAAAAAAGACCGAAAGTTCTCAAATTTTACTTTCGGTCTAAATCTTTATAAAACTATCCAAAACTGATACATTTGCAACAATTTGCAACAGTAACTACATTTCAAAATCTCTACTTCTTTTCCTTCACTCTTGTTTTTTGTTAAGAGTCTTTTATAGCGTCACCTATACTCAAATTCAAGTTCGGTTTTACGTTCGTAGATATTAAATTATTTGTTCTTTTTACTTTTATATTTTTTATCAACAGCAATTTCTTGTTTTACTTCTTCTAAGAGTTCGTCTGATCTTAAATCAATTAAATTCTTTAACTTGGACAAGCATATTTTTAATTCGGAATCCTTGCCAGCTCTTTGAAAACATTCTGAAGAAATCGTTCTTAATTCTTTTAATATCACTAAAATCTGATCAATTTTAGATACAAGTTCTTTATTAAATAAAAATTTATTAACATCCAAATAATTATAATCCTTTATCATTTGTTGAAATGCTAAATTTGGATTGTTATTGCCTAGTACACCAATTACAATCTCAACAAGTGGAGTATTTGCTCCCAAACGAAAAATTTTTTCTGAATTTTTAGCACTTCTCATCATATCAGAATTTGATACAATTTTATATTTATTTATAAATTCACAAATATAATTATAAAACTCAATTCTCAGTCCCAATTGCGCAATATTATCCGATTTTTTAGCTTGATTCCACGAAATAATAATTGCCAAAATTGCAACTATTAATGCTATAATTGCTATAGATAAATTTGCTATTTCCATAACTCCTCCTTAGTAATTCAACAATTTTTATTCCAAATTCATGTGCGTTTGTTCAAATACCAAATCTTTAAGTATTAAAGT